>JAZNBI010000022.1:0-17439 GCA_045586995.1 Eubacteriales bacterium
TCCTTCTGCGTGTATACACACATTTACACCGCATTTGAGCGAGCGCTGTATTTCCTTTACGGTATCGTCTGCGCCTGCCGCTTTTTTTCGCGGAATAGGGTTTACGAGCCAAACCATAATTTTACTTAAAAAGCCCTTGCGAAAGAGATGCTCGCTTGCCACGTATCGCATAAATTTCTTGAAAAATACTCCTTCGAAAAAGGGGTCGCCGTCGGAATTGTGATTGGCAACTACGAGATATACGTTGCTTTTCGGCTTGTATTTTTTGAAAACGAAGGAACGCTTTAAAAACGGGGAACCGAAAAAGCGAAGAATTGAATATGCTATTTTATTTCTGAGCGTGCCGCGAATTTTTGCGGCTTTATCCGACTTTTTTTTCATCATGCTTCTCCTTTTTCCAAGGAGCGATAATCCACCTTGCCTATAAGAGTTTTGGGAAGCTCGTCGCAAAATTCCATATCATACGGAAGCGCGTATTTTGCGATATGCCTTTTACAATATTGCATAATTGCGTTTTTCGTGTCGTCATTTTTCTCATAACCGTCACGAAGAACGACAAACGCCTTTACCTTTTGCATTTTATAGGGGTCGGGCACACCGACAACACAACTTACAAATACAAATGGGTGGGAATCGAGAATATTTTCTATTTGCGAGGGGTAGATGTTGTATCCCGACGAAACTATCATTCGTTTTAACCTTTGCACAAAGTAAACGAAGCCGTCACTGTCCATTTTGCCGATATCTCCCGTGTGAAGCCATATCTTTTGGTCTGCGTGCGGTCGCAGCGTGTTGTTATTTTCGCTTTCGTTGTTGAAATATCCCATCATAACCGAGGGGCCGCAGATGCAGATCTCGCCCAGCTCTCCGACGGCAACTTCATCGGTGGTTTCGGGCTTGACTATCTTATAACACGTATCCGCAAAGGGAAGCCCTATGCTTCCTTCTCTGTACACGTCTTTAGGCGTAAGGCAGCTTGCGGCAACACATTCCGTCATACCGTAGCCCTCGCGAATTTGCACAGATGCGTTATGCTCCTTCAAAAATTCGTCAACTTTCTTTTTTAGTGCGACCGAAAGCGAGTCGCCTCCGCTGAATACGCCCAAAAGGCAGGAAAGGTCGACGTTTTTAAGCTGTGGGTTTCTCAAAAGCGCCTCGTACAGAGTGGGAACTCCGACGATAAAATTCGGCTTTTTCTTTTTGAGTATATCGGCATAGGAATTGACCGTAAATTTCGGTATGAGAAGCGCCGTCATTCCGTAGATAAGCGCCATGTGTATGCATATACCCAATCCGAAGCCGTGGAAGATCGGCATGACCGAAAGCATTTTTAATTTCATTTCGGGACAGGGGTTGATTTCGCTGGCTTTTGCGGTTTGAATTGCCAATGCGTTGAAATTCAAATTGCTAAGTTTAATCCCTTTATTAGTCCCCGTAGTACCTCCGCTATACAGAATAACCGCAAGGTCATTTGCTTTTTTGCCCGACGGCGGAATATATTTACATTCACGGCCGCGATTTATAAATTCCTTCCAGCTTATGAAGTTATTTTCGCTTAGCTTGTATTTTTTTTGAGTCAGCTTATAACCGACCTTCAAAAGAGAGCTCATCTCGTCGGAGATGCAGGAAACGATAAACAAAAAGTCGTTTTCTATTTCGCCTGCTACCGAGTTTATTTTTTCGTAAAACATATCAAGAGTAATAAGCGCCTTGCTTTTCGAAAGATTCATATAATAAGCTATTTCGCTCGGTGCGGAAAGCGGATGCACCATATTTGAAACAGCGCCTATTTTGTTGAGAGCATAAAATGAAATAATTGCTTGGGGCGTGTTGGGCATACAGATAGTAACCACATCGTCTTTTTTGATGCCACAGGCAATAAAGGCACGAGATGCATCCGAGATTTTTTTGTCAAACTCTTTGAAAGATACATTTTTCCCGAAAAATTGGTATGCTGTATTTTTAGGATATTTTGAGCAGATCTCCGAGAGCTTTTCGTACATCGTTATATCGGGATACTGCAATGTTTGAGAACCGTTCATTTTTAATATTTACCTTTCTTTAAGGGTTTGTATCCGACACGGGCAATAAAATTACAAACATATTGCTTATATTCTACCATAAAATAATGAATTTTTCAACATGTTAGCCGAAATTTGTATTTTCGGTGATCAATAATCGATTTTGCTTTGCCGCAGATAATTATAAATAGGCACAAGCTTGGAAATCACGTATATCCGTATTGACAAAGCTGTAAAAAAATAGTATAATTAATTATTAAGTTTAAACGTTTTAGGTTTCAATTTGAGAAAGGATTGGTTGTGTAATGAATATTGAACGAAAAAAGGAGCTTTGTCAAATAGCTGCAAAGGTACGTCTTGGCATACTTGAAGAGGTACATGCCGCAAAATCCGGACATCCGGGCGGCTCGCTTTCTGTTGCCGATATATTGACGTATCTGTATTTTGAAGAAATGAATATTTCGCCCGAAGATCCCAAGTGGGAGGATAGAGACCGTTTTGTTTTGTCTAAGGGACATACTGCTCCCGCGCTCTATTCTGTGCTCGCCGCCAGAGGTTATTTTTCTGCCGATGAGCTTAAAAATTTGAGAAAGATCGATAGCTTTTTGCAAGGACATCCTGATATGAAGGGAACTCCCGGTGTTGATATGACCACAGGTTCGCTTGGGCTTGGCGTTTCCGCAGCGTGCGGAATGGCTCTTGCGGCAAAGATAGACGGAAGGGCTTACCGTACTTACACGGTAGTGGGTGACGGAGAAAGCGAAGAAGGTCAGGTTTGGGAGGCGGCAATGCTTGCTGCGCATTACAAGCTTGATAATCTTTGCGTTATTATCGACTGGAACGGACTTCAGATAGACGGCCCTGTTACCGAGGTTATGAATCCGACTCCTCACGATAAAAAATACGAAGCTTTTGGATTTAACGTTATTTCGATAGATGCTCATGATTTTGACCAGATCGAAAAAGCGTTTGCCGCAGCAAAGGCATGTAAGGGCAAGCCGACTGCTATTATAGCTAAATCAACAAAGGGAAAAGGCGTTTCATTTATGGAAAACCAAGTGTCTTGGCACGGTAAAGCGCCCAGCGACGAAGAATATGAAAGAGCCGTTGCCGATATAAAGGCAAATATGTAAGGAGAAAAGAAGATGGCAGATAAGATAGCAACAAGAGAGGCGTATGGAAATGCGCTTGCCGAATTAGGAGATAAATATGATTTTGTGGTTTTGGACGCTGACCTTGCAGGCGCGACTAAGACCGGTGTTTTCAAGAAAAAGTTCCCGCAAAGATTTTTTAACTGCGGTATCGCAGAGGGAAATATGATGACCGTGGCAGCGGGAATCGCAACTACCGGTAAAACGGTTTTTGCCTCCAGCTTTGCAATGTTTGCGTCGGGACGCGCATTTGAGCAGATCAGAAATTCTGTGGGATATCCTCATTTAAACGTAAAGATAGGCGCAACTCACGCGGGTATTTCGGTCGGTGAGGACGGAGCAACACATCAATGCAACGAGGATATAGCGCTTATGCGAACAATTCCGGGAATGACGGTTATTTGTCCCGCAGATGCAGTTGAAACAAAGGCAGCTGTAGAAGCGGCAATTTTGCACGACGGTCCTGTTTATATGCGCTTCGGAAGAGCTGCGGCTCCGATACTTTTCGATTCTGAAAACTACAAGTTCGAGATAGGCAAAGGAATTCAAATGGCAGAGGGCAAGGACGTTACCATCGTTGCCACGGGCCTTATGACACATATTGCGCTCGAAGCAAAGGAGCTTTTGGCAAATGAAGGCATTTCTGCGGCGGTAGTAAATATTCACACAATAAAACCGCTCGATAAAGAAATCATTTTAAATGCGGCAAAGAGCACGGGAGCTATTGTCGTAGCAGAGGAGCACAGCATTATAGGAGGTCTTGGCTCTGCTGTTGCCGAAACGCTTTCCGAATGTTACCCCGTTCCTGTTTTGCGTGTAGGCGTGGAGGATAAATTCGGACGCTCGGGCACTGTTTCCGCGCTTCTCGAAGCGTACGGTCTTACGGCGGCAAATATTGCAGCCAAGGCAAAAAGCGCTGTTTTACTTAAAAAATAATTAAATATCGCAAAGGGGAAGTCCTATTGGAGTGTCCCCTTTGCTTGTTAATTTTTAAAATCACAAGGAGGTGTACGAATGAATATTTTCAAGAATAAATTTTTCTTCAGAATGTTTTTGATTTCGCTCTCTATTGTGATTTTTTGCTCGGTTTTGGGCGCGATGGGCAAGATCACGCTTTTGCGCAACACCTTCGGGACGGTGGCATATCCGTTTCGTTGGTGCTTTACCAAGGTATCTCAGGCAATAGAGGGATACGCATTGTATTTTACCGAATACGACCGCATCAAAGCCGAAAACGAGGAGCTTCGAAGACAGCTTGCGGAGTATGAGGATATAAATCAAAATGCCGATGCGCTCAGCGGCGAAAATGCTTGGCTACGTACATTTATCGGCTTGAAGCAGGAGCATATCGATTTTGAGTTTTGCGACGCTTCGATCATAGCTCGCGAGAGCGATAATACACAGGCGTTTTATACGCTGAATAAGGGTAGCGCGCACAAAATAGAGGTAGGAATGGCGGTGGTCACCGCTGACGGAGTTTTCGGCTCGGTTAAAGAGGTTGGGCTTAATTGGTGCAAGGTGTTGCCCATTACCGAAAGCGCGTCTTCCGTCGGAGTTTGCACGTCACGCTCGGGCGCGTACGGACTTGCGGAAGGGAGCTATGCGCTTCGCCGAGATAATCTCTGCTCTATGAACTATATAAGATCCGATTCGGATATCAAGGTGGGAGATACCGTAATTACAAGCGGACTCGGCTCGGTCTATCCCTATGGATTAAAGGTCGGCAAAATAGTTTCGGTAAAGCGGGACGTATATTCGCGCACACTTTCTGCGGAGATAGAGCCGTATACAGATTTTGAAAGTGCGACACGCGTGATGATAATTACAGGGTATGAATATGTCGGAGAGGGCGCAGATGAATAAAAAAGAAAGAGCGCTCGGTTGTATTTCCGAGCTTAAGAAAATATATCCCGAGAGTGAGTGCGCGCTTCAATATGACGGCGAGCCGTGGAAATTACTCGTTATGGGACGGCTTTCCGCACAGTGCACAGACGCGCGTGTTAACATTGTTTCAAAAACGCTTTTCCAAAAATATCCCACGTTTTCGGCACTTGCAGACGGAAATATTGATGAAATTGAGGAGATAGTGCGTCCGTGCGGACTTTTTCATACTAAGGCGGCGGATATTAAGAATTCCTGCATTATGCTTCGCGACGAGTTCGGCGGAATACTTCCCGACAGCATGGAAAAGCTTTTAAAATTTCCCGGCGTCGGTCGGAAAATAGCAAATCTTTTGCTTGGGGATATATTTGACAAGCCCGCGATAGTTACCGATACGCATTGTATAAGAATATGCGGACGTCTTGGCTTTTACGGCGAGGAGCTGAAAAATCCGTATAAAACGGAAATGATTTTATCAAAGCTTATACCGCCGCGCGAGCAGTCGGATTTTTGCCATAGGATCGTATTTTTTGGGCGAGAATATTGCACTGCGCGTTCACCAAAATGCGTCGAATGTCCGCTTAAAGAATATTGCAAGCATTACGCATTAAAAAAGCTTTAAGGGTTAAAATTATATTATAATTCATTTCGGAGCGGTAAAGTGAGTAAAAAAATTCTGCTTTTTTTTAAAAAATACCTTCTCATAACTCTCGGTGCAATGATTTATGCGGCAGGAATCTCTTTGTTTTTAGACCCTAACAATATTGCTCCCGGAGGAGTTACGGGACTTTCGATAATAATTAATAAGTTCGTTCAAAATATCCCGACGGGAACCTGGATCATTATTATGAATATTCCGATTTTAATTATCGGTATTTGGAAATTCGGATTTCGTTTCTTTATTTCGACAATTTACGCGGTTCTTTGTATTTCGGGGTTTACGAATTTCTTTTCAGGTCATTTCGGCTCGCTGACAAACGACTTGTTTTTGGCGTGCGGCGTGGGCGGAGCGCTTGCTTCGTTTGGAATCGGTATAGTATTTCGTCAGGGCGCAACAACGGGCGGCTCGGATATACTTATAAAGATATTAAGGTTAAAGATTCGTCATATTAACACGGGAGCCGCGTTCTTTTTCGTCGATATGCTTGTCGTTTTGCTTTCGGGAGTTGTTTTTAAGAATATAAATCTCGCGCTTTACGCCGCGTTTACGGTGCTTGTTCAGTCGGCAGTTCTGAATTTCGTCCTCTACGGCGGCGACGAGGCAAGACTTGTCTATATTATAAGCAAGCAAAAGGACGAGATAGCGTATCGCTTGATGAACGAGGTCGACGCGGGCGCCACCTTTCTTGAGGCGAGGGGAGCGTATACGGGAAATAAAAAGGACGTGCTATTGTGTGTGCTGCATATGAGGGCGCTTCCGAGGGCCAAGGATATTGTAAAGACCGAGGACAAGGATGCTTTTATGATAGTTACGAGCGCATCTTCGGTTTTCGGAGAGGGATTTAAATCTCATAATGAAGAAGAGCTGTGAAAAAATCACAGCTCTTCTTTATATTCTTCAATTCCCACTATCACCACCGAAATGTCATCGGTGCTGCCGAGCTTAACTGCCTTTTCGGCAATGGTTTTGACCATAATATCGAAATTATCGTTCCACGAGTTGCTCAAAAGCTCAAGCAGCCACGGACATTCCGTGTCGCCCGAGGTAACGCCGTCGCTTACCATAATTATTCTGTCGCCCACCATAACGTCAAAATCAAGCTGCTTTGCATCGACCGCACGCAAAATTCCTATCGGAATACTTTTTGCCGAAAGCGAAAAGATTTTATCTTTGCGGCGGCAGAAGGTGGAGGCGGCTCCGCTTTTTATAAACGTCGCGTGCGATTTGAGAAGGTCAAGCTGCAAAAGGTCTATCGTTGCCGAGCATTCCGCCGAGGATGAATTGCCTTTTGAACGCAAAAAGCTGTTCAGCATACGCAAGGTGGTTTCTATTTTATTACCTGCAGACAGCATTTTTTGAACAAACAGAGCCGATATTCCCGATGCGAGCGCCGCTTCTGTTCCCGAGCCCATACCGTCACTTATCAGAATATAAAAATAATCGTTTTTGTTTTCAAAGATACTTATGGTATCTCCGCAGATCTTCTGCTCGCCGACGGCGTTTTTGGAGGTGTAGGCATATCGCGCCGAGATTATTCGGCGTCTTGAAAGCGACATACTCACGGTGCTTTGCCCAAGCTCAAAGGTTGGCTCGCACATTGAAAAGCCGCAAAGATGCTCCAATTTTTCGCGGAGCTTTCTGACCCCCGTTCCTGCTGAGGAAAGCTCAAGACCGTGTACGATTATATTGTTTTTGCGCTTGCCGTAAACGGTTACGCTGTGAGAGCCGTACCCCACCGAGCTTAAAAGCTGTGTTACGCGCTCGCAGAGAGTGTTATCGATTTCGTATTCGTCGTTTTCATAGGCGAGCGAATCCTTTAAAATCCCCGCAATTGCATTGTAGTCAAATGCGAAAATTTCGGTTTTTTCGCTTTTGAGCGCCTGTTCTGTAAGATAGGAGCATCGTAGGTTTATTTCAGCGACGATGTCGGGTAAAAGAGAGCATCTTTTACGCATATATTGCGGAATACATTCCTCTCCCGCGATCCCGTGCGTATGCAGACGCGAGGAAAGACGGTTTATTATATCGAGCGTTTCGGAATATTCTATACCCCAACAAACATTTTTGTTTTCACAATCGGGGCAGAATTTATCGTATGTACTGTCGCACATTTGGCGAAGGTCGAGAACTGCGGGACGCCGCAATCGGTCACCGAGGTCAAACATAACCTCGGATAATGACGAAAATGCATCCGCCAAGCTTTTGATTTTTTCTTCGTTAGACTTGATTCGGCGTTGCGCGATAGCATTTTTGAGTGCAAGCGCTTCTTTTTCGCTCTTTGCATTTAAAAAATCGCGTGTTTCGGGCATTTCGGCAATTTTTTCGAACGTGCAGAATATCATAGCCGACGAAAGCAATGCGGGAAATAGCGTCGCAATTACGTTTACACCGTCGACGTATATACCCCAAACCATACCCACGATGCACGCCGAAAGCGCGGCGGCAAATGAGGATATGTTAAAAAGACTGCCGGCGGCAACCGCCGCAAAGGCAAAAAGCGGAGCGTAGATAGGATTATACGCCAATCCGCAGAGTATTCCGATAAAGAGGCCCTTAAGAAGTCCTTTTTTCTTGCTGACGTACAGAGTAGCGAAAAAAGCGGAAAAGCAACCGCAGGAAATTGCGATGATAGTTGTGTCGCGCAGGGCATAGGTTATCGAAAACAGTATGCCCGCGATAGCAAGCTCGCGCAAACGCTTTTCGGTTATGGGAAGCTCTGCCTCGGGAAGCTCCTGAAACAATCCCGAATATATAAATACCGCCACGGGCGAGGTGATCATCGAAAAAAGCGCGCCGAATAGGTCATAATAGCGAAACTGTCCCGTTATAATCGTATAAAGTCCCAAAATAAACATTGAAATGCAAGCTGTTGCCATTCGCAAATATACGCTCTCGCCAAAAAGCGGAATGAGATTTTCATTTGCCTCGTGCGGACTTTCCGAATCCTTTTGGCTGTTTGCAATAGCGCGCGAAAGAATTCTAACGCTCAACGCAATTACGCAGGTGCTTATGTAAACCACGGTGAATTTTGAGGAATTCAGCGCGGAAACCGCAAGTCCGAGAAAAATATAGGGAATTCGTTTCGTCGCGCAGCAGAGAAATGCAATTCCCAGCGGAAGAGTGCCGAAGGCAAGCTCTACTCCCCCCAACAGATAAGCCACAAAGGCGTATATGATACCTAATACGCCATCCATAAACAGATTTTTTGCGCTGATCTCACGGCTCGATTTAAGACCGCTTATAAAATGATTTATTTTTTCTGCCCCTTTTGCACCGATATTTATTTTTTCAAGTTTCGGTTCTTTTTTATTTTCCATTTGAGTTCCTCACTTTTGCCGAGCGAACGGCTTTTTAGATTATCTTACTATAATATGACCTTTTAGTTTGTCGAAATGCCAAAGCTTATCAAAAAAGTTTTTCGACAAAGAGCTGCTCTGCGCTCGGATAAACTGCCATTTTAGACAAGAAAAAAAGCAAAAAACATAGAAAAATAGGATAAAATATAAAAAAATACCGAAAGATTTTTCCAAAAAGGAAATAATTTTTCAAAAAAGTACTTTTCAAAATCAAAAAATATGGTATAATTAAGATAACATCAGAAAACTACGAGGATAACTATGGAAGAAATAACTTGCTGCTTTACAGGACACCGCTCGCTTCCTTTGTCTTGCGCGAAGGAAATTTCGGAACGCCTGGAGAGTCAGCTTATCAATATTATAGAACAACACGACTCAGTTACGTTCCGCGCGGGCGGAGCTGTTGGTTTCGATACGCTTGCCGCTTTAAAGGTTTTGGAATTGAAAAAACGCTTCAGGGATAAAAGGATCCGTTTGGAGCTTTTTCTTCCGTGCAAAAATCAAACCTCTGCGTGGGATGCGTACAGTAAAAAGGTGTATGAATACATATTGAAAAAATGCGACTCGTATTGCTATATAAACGAGAAATATACCCCGTATTGCATGTTCGAGCGCAATCGCGCGCTCGTAAACGGTAGCGACGTGTGCGTTGCATATTTTAACGGAGAGCCGCATGGCGGAACGTATTACACGGTTACATACGCACATCGGCACAGAGTTCGGCTTATCAATATTGCCGAGCTTATCTGAAATATGGATTGGGAGAATGCTTTAAATGAAAATCCTGCTTGCGGCTTCGGCTTTTGATATGGGAGGTGCGGAAACTCACTTGATTGAGTTGTGCCGCACCCTTTCTTTTTGCGGTCATTCGGTAATTGTAGTGTCACCCTACGGGCGTCTTGTCGAACGTTTAAAGTCTTACGGCGGCACGCATTATGAGCTTCCGCTTGGCAGCAGCTCGCTTTTTTCGCTTGCGGTTTCGGCGTGGAGATTGTATAAAATACTGAAAAAAGACAAGCCCGATGTTATACACGCACACAGCAGAATCGCTGCGTTTGTGTGTACTGTATTGGCAAAATATATGAAAATTCCGTTGGTTTGCACTGCGCACGCAAGATTTTCGCTTTCGCCCGTAAAACGGTTGCTTAGCTCGTGGGGGGATGTGACGATTGCGGTATCCGAGGATATTCGGCAATATCTTTGCGATTTTTATTCGCTTGACGGGGAAAATGTTTTTGTTGTACCGAATGGTATCGACACGCATAATTTTTCGCCGAAGCCGAACAGAGAAAGGGCAAAAAAGTTGATTTTTGTGAGCAGAATGGATAACGACTGTTCGCACGGCGCATTTTTGCTTTGTAAAATAGCTCCTCGGCTTAAAGAAATTTTTCCCGATATTTCGATTTCGCTCGTGGGCGGAGGAAGCGATTTTTCGAAGGTTCGTCAAAAGGCAAATGAGGTAAACGGAGTGCTTGGTTTCGAATGTATAAGAACGCTCGGAACGGTATTCGAAATTGCCGAGCTTTTGCGGGAAAGCGACCTGTTTATCGGGGTTTCGCGCGCCGCCATTGAGGCGGCATCCTGTGGGCTTTCAGTGATCCTTTGCGGTAACGAGGGATATATGGGAGTGCTTGACGAAGAAAATTTTTCACTTGCGGCGGCGACAAATTTTTGCTGTCGGGGCTTTGCGCGCGCGTCCGAAAGCGAGCTTTTTGAGGATATTTGCCGTGTTTTGAGCAGTGATGACGAGCGACTGCAAAAAGCCTTGAATTTCAACCGAAATTATATTCTCGAGATGTATTCCTCAGAGGTTATGTGCAAAAAGACCTTGCAGGTGTACGATTTCGCCTTGAAAAAATCTCATTTGAGCACACGCAAAAAAAATGCCGAAAAGGTTCTTATCAGCGGCTATTACGGCGAGAACAACGTGGGGGACGATGCTATTTTCAGCGTGCTTATTGACGGATTGCGCCGTGTTGGGAGAGAGCTTGATATAGTGGCGTTGACACGAAACTCAAGGAAAACGCAACAGCGCTTTGGAGTGCGCTGTATAAGCAAATACAATCTCTTTGCGCTCGAAAAGCAGCTAAAAGGTGCATCTCTGCTGATAAGCGGCGGCGGAAATTTGCTCCAAAACAAAACCAGCAGGCGTTCGCTCGGTTATTATATGTTCATAATAAGGCGCGCATTGGCTCATAACGTAAGGGTTGCGGTGTATGCCAACGGCTTCGGTCCGATTTCGGGAGCGGGTGCGCTGGGGGAAGTGTTTTCGCTTCTTGCTAAAGTGAATTATATCAGCGTCCGCGATGTTTTTTCCTATCGTTTATTGCTTGAAAATTGCGAGAGATCTCCCAAAAGTATAAAACTCACGGCAGACCCCGCGTTTCTTTTGGAGTCGGCAGAAAGATCGCGAGTTCAATATTTGTGTACGCGAATTGGAATTTTAAAGGACGAAAAATACGTCGCATTTTGTTTGAAAACTCCGAAATTGAGCAGTTCGGGCGAGGACGTGCGTGATATTTTTGAAAAAAGCATTGCCGCAGCCATTGAAAAATTTTGCCTTGAATACAAAATGACACCTTTGCTTTTTGCTTTTCACGGCTCGGAGGATATCAAGCTGTGCAAAAATCTTTGCGAAAAATTGAACTGCGCCGCTGAGCGAAAAGCTCGGTTTATTTCGAATGTTTTTGCCCCTGATATTATCGGACTTTTCGGGAAGATGTCTATGGTTGTCGGAATGCGTCTTCACTCTCTGATTTTTGCGGCGGCTACAGGAGTGCCCTTTGCGGCTATCTTTGACGATGTAAAGGTTGAGGCATTTATGGAATATGCGCAAAACAAAGCTCTCCTTGCTGCCGAAAACGCCTCCTGCGAAACGCTTTTTTCGCTTTTTGAGTCGGGATTGAAGGCGGATTTCGATACTTCTTTTATGAAAAAAGCGGCAGAGAACGAAATATTCGGGCTTGCCGATTTTTTCGACAAGCCCGAATAGGTAGATCATATATTTTTTTCGCCCGTGTTTTGCTCTATCGCGCTTTTAAAAATTTTTAGCAGCGTTTCGTCGGGGGTTATTTTAACGGCGATATCGTTATCGATGTCGCGGAATATCAAAATATAAGCATCGCTCGGACGTATATCAACACAGTAATTATGCGGCTTGGCTTTGAGCTCAAGTGATTTTTCGTTTTCTGAGGGTACGCAAGTCATCAGGATGTTAAGCGACAGGCGGCAGACGGTGAAAATTCTTTTTCCTTGCACTTCATTGACGATAAAATCATAGCCGCCGTCGTATTCTTCGATTATATAAGTGAAGTTTTTAAGACAAAAGCGAGTTGTGATAAAGATTCCGACGGTGAGCATACAGAGAGCCAGCGTTTGGATCATTCCTCGGTATATGCCGCAAAAGCTCGACGCCATAAAAATCAGCCCCGAGGAGAGCAAGAGCACGAATGAAAGCAGCTTTGCATTATTGTTCGTTCGTTTCGGTGTAAAACTGTACATATACTTCCGCCTTTCAGTGATTTTATATATTATACATCAAAAATGCGCAAGAGTAAATATATTGCGAAAAATAAAGTGAAAATATTGACAAATAATATGAAATAATATATAATATTCAAATAAGGGCTGGCTTTTTTATGCCCTATATCCGAAATTTTTTTGAAATTCGGTAAAGAGCAGCTCGGCGCTGTGGACTTTTTTGTTCATAGTGCCTTATTTGATAAATTCTAAAAGGAGATGAACTCAATGGAAAACAATATTCCGTCACTGTTCGGAAGTATGGTGTTTAATGACGAGGTTATGTGCGAACGGCTTCCCAACGACGTGTATAGGTCGCTTACCACCACTATCGCCAAGGGTAAGACTATAGATCCGTCTATTGCAAATACTATAGCTTCGGCGATGAAGGAGTGGGCAATAGAAAAGGGCGCAACTCACTATTCGCATTGGTTTCAGCCCCTTACGGGTATGACTGCGGAAAAGCATGATGCATTCATTTCGCCGATAGGAAACGGACGAGTTATCATGGAGTTCTCAGGAAAAGAGCTGATAAAAGGAGAATCCGACGCGTCTTCCTTCCCAACGGGAGGTGTGCGCGCTACGTTTGAGGCGCGCGGATATACGGCGTGGGACCCCGCTTCTTATGCTTTTGTTAAGGACGGAACGCTCTTTATTCCGACGGCGTTTTGTTCATATACGGGCGAAGCGCTTGATGCAAAGACACCCTTGCTTCGTTCGCTCGACGCCCTTAATACGCAGACGTTGAGAATTTTAAGACTCTTTGGCGACAATTCGGTATCGAGAGTTATTGCCACCGTAGGCGCAGAGCAGGAATATTTTCTTATCGACCGCGAGCTTTACGAAAAGAGAAAAGACCTTAAATACACGGGACACACGCTTTTCGGTGCTTCCGCGCCTAAAGGACAAGAGCTTGAGGACCACTATTTCGGCGAGCTTCGTCCGCGCGTAAGCGCTTATATGCAGGATCTTGACAAGGAGCTGTGGAAGCTCGGCATCAATGCCAAGACCAAGCACAACGAGGCAGCTCCCGCACAGCATGAATTAGCACCGATATATGATACCGTCAATCTTGCGGTTGACCAAAATCTACTTACTATGGAGCTTATGAAAAAGGTTGCAGACCGTCACGATCTGGTTTGCCTGCTTCATGAAAAGCCGTTTGCGGGAGTTAACGGAAGCGGAAAACATAATAACTGGTCGTTGACTACCGACATGGGTAAAAATCTTCTTGACCCGGGGCGCACTCCGGCGGAAAATGCGCAGTTTTTGCTTATTCTCGCCGCTGTTATCAAGGCGGTTGATGAATATCAGGACCTGCTTCGCCTTTCGGTTGCATATTTGGGTAACGATGCTCGACTCGGAGGAAACGAAGCTCCGCCTGTAATTATTTCGATGTTTATCGGTGATGAGCTTGAAGGAATCATCAATGCTATTGCAGAAGGAAATGACTATCACGGCGTGGACAAGCAGTATATGGATTTTGGAATTCCTTCGATTCCGAAATTCAGCAAGGACACCTCCGACCGAAACCGTACATCGCCCTTTGCATTTACGGGTAACAAGTTTGAATTCCGTATGCCCGGTTCCTCTCAGAGTATTTCAATGCCGAATATCGTGCTTAATACCATCGTGGCGCACGAATTCAGGCAGTTTGCCGACATTTTGGAAAAAGCCGAGGATTTTGACAGCGCGGTTGCGGAGCTTGTTAAAAAGACCTTTGTTGAGCATAGACGTATCCTTTTCAACGGGAACGGATATTCCGAGGAGTGGAGAGTCGAGGCGCAAAAAAGAGGACTTCTTGAATTGCGTAACGCGGTCGATTCATACCCCTGCCTTACCGATGAAAAGAACGTCGAGCTTTTCTCGTCGCTCGGAGTTATGAATTTTACAGAGCTGAAAATGCGCGAGGACGTTTATTTTGAAAATTATGCCAAGATAATGAATATCGAGGCGTTGACTATGATTGAAATGGCAAGCCGAGATATTATTCCTTCGGTAAACAAATACGTTGCCGAGGTGGCTGATATCGCCATTACAAAGCGTACGTTGGGCAAGCACATTGACTGCTCGGTTGAGGAGGACATAGTTGACAAGCTTTCAACGCTTAACGCAAAGGCATACGATGAGCTTCAGGAACTGATCAAAAATGATACAAAATCCGTGAAAATTGAAGATAACAGAGAAAAGGCAGAGTTTTGCCGCGACTGCGTGTTGCCGACAATGCGCGCTCTGAGGAGCTCTGTTGACGCTATGGAGGTAATAACCTCGTCAGAATATTGGCCCTTGCCGACAAGCGGAGATTTGATGTTTAGCGTCTGATGCGATTTTTTCGTAAAAAGTTATCCCCGTGCCAATCTCAGAAAAGCACGGGGTGGCTTTATTTATTTTTATTTTGAGCGCTATCGTTTTCGAGCCAGATTATTTTTAAAAACACGCTTCTGCCGTTTATTGTTGCATCTATGTATTCTGGATTGCCGCTTTCGCTTCCGATATAGTATGAGCACACGTTTTGCCCATCCTCGACTTTTATGAGCGTGTAGACATTTTCGGAAAATTCTTCAACTCCGACACTTGTAATCTGTCCTTGGCATATCAGTGCTTGCGCGATTTCCAAAAATCCTTGAGCGCTCGGATTTTCCCTTTGCTCAATGTCGTCTATATATGAAAAAACTCGGTTTTTTCGCACAACGCCAAGCCCCTTGACCGATTCGGGCGAAATAAAAGTGATTTCTATGTCACGGTAGGAATTTTCCCCGTCCTCTGATGTCTTGATTTCCGAAACCTTTACGTGCGCCGAAAAATCCACATCGTTTACCTTGCCCTCGACCTCTGCGCTAAAGCTTTTTTTGAGCGGAGCAAGATAATCGCTTTTCGCGGTACAGCCGATAAGAAGAATGGGAAGAATAAGTAATATTAAAAGCTTTTTCATTTAAACTCCGTTCTGTACCGTTTGCGCTGCTAACGGTACGATAAATAATTTTTTAAATATAAAAATTTTCTTTCACCTGTTGCAAAGACGATAATTTATGCTATAATAAAAATGGCAGGATTTAAGCATTTTTCTTTAGATTTATTAAATTATATTGTCGCCTTTCATTATTTATGCCGACGGCAAATATATTTAGCATATAAAGATTTGTTTTTGAAAGGAACTTTCATGAGTAAGGAGATCACGAGTCAAAATTCAATGGCTGAGATTCGGCATCATAAAGCTTGGGCGGAGATAGATACCTCTGCCATAAGATATAATTACAGATATTTGCGCGATATAGTTCGTGAAAAGGACGCGGCTGCTCGCTTTATTGCCGTAGTAAAGGCAGATGCATACGCTCACGGAGTCGAACCGTTCGTCAGAATATATATCGAGGAAGGATGCGACTTTTTTGCGGTTTCTTCTATCGAAGAAGCGCTTGAAGTGCGTTCTTTTTGTAAAAAATACGGCTCGGATGCCGAAATTTTAATTCTCGGATACGTTTTGCCCTCTGATGCCAAGCGGATCTGCGATAATAATATTATCATTTCGATTTTATCGGAGGAATACGCGCGGCTTTTTAATGATGAAGCAAAAAAAGAAAAAATAACCGTCAAATGCCATTTGGCATATGACACGGGATTAAATCGCATCGGGCTTTCGGCGATAACCGACGGGGATATTGAAATCTCGTCCGAAGCCGCAAAGAGAATTTGCGATTTGGAAAATTTAGACGTTTGCGGCGCTTTTTCGCATTTTGGTGACGCCGAATACAATTTTGAAGAAACAAAACGGCAATATGAAAGATATATGGCGCTTGATGCCTCGCTTGAGGCGCGTGGAGTTCATCTTGCCTTTAAGCATATATGCAACAGCGTTGCCGCGCTCAGCTATCCCGAATATTATCTCGATGGTGTCCGTATCGGAATTATGCTGTACGGCGTTGCGCCGAATGGATATAAGGATAAGCTAAAGCTTCTTCCCGTTATGAAGCTTCGTACTATCGTTTCTCACGTTCATCCTATAAAAAAAGGGCAGACGGTGGGTTATCGCGGGGCGTTTGTTGCCGACATGGATATGGAGATAGCCACGCTTCCCGTCGGATATGCCGACGGTATTAACAGAAAGCTTGGCGGATATGAGGTAACGGTTCACAGCGCTAACGGCGCAAAAAAAGCTAAGATTCTCGGTTACGTTTGTATGGACCAGTGTATGATAGACGTAACGGGTATGAATGTTAACGCAGGAGATATTGTTACTATTTTCGGCAACGATGTGCGCGAAATAACGCTTTTTGCCGAAAAATGCGGTTCTATCGAACACGAGTGCTTTTGCTGTATTTCGTCGCGAATTGCACGAGTTATAATTTGATTTTTATGTTTTATAAAAAGCAGGAAAGGGAAAAAATATGAACAAACAAAACAAACTTAACAAAAATAAAACTCTCGGGCTTGTACAGCTTTCAATGCTTGTTGCCATTATAATTATTATGGGATTTACGCCTGTCGGATTTTTAAGATTAGGTACTATTGAAATCACCTTTATCGTTATTCCCGTGGCGATAGGAGCGGTTCTTCTCGGCGCGTCGGGCGGAGCTGTACTTGGCGGTGTTTTTGGTCTGGTAAGCTTTTTGCAATGCTTTACGGGAAGTCCTTTCGGCGCATTTTGCCTGTCGCTTTCGCCGATATTTACGTTTATTCTTTGCTTTTTCCCGCGTCTTATCACGGGATATTTGACAGGACTTATTTCCGAGCTTCTTGCTAAAAAGCGCGTAAACAACACCGTAAACTGTATCGTTTCTTCATTGTGCTGTCCGCTTCTCAACACGTTGACCTTTATTGCGACCTTTGCTATCTTTTTCGGCAACAACGCAAAG
>JAZNBI010000023.1:0-3049 GCA_045586995.1 Eubacteriales bacterium
TTTCAAAAAAGGAAACTTGGAATCCCTCGACAGAGAAACGCTTATGACAATTCAGTGCTTCTTTGAAAACAACTTGAATGTTTCCGAAACATCAAGAAAGCTTTTTGTTCACAGAAATACGCTTGTATACCGTCTTGAAAAAATTCGTAAGCTTACGGGACTTGATTTGAGAGAATTTGAGCACGCGATCACCTTCAAGGTCGCGCTTATGGTTAAAAAATATCTGACATCAAAGCCCTCAAAGTTTTAAATTATATAATCTTCGACAATATTTCACAATATCTTTATAAGCGGAATGATGCTTAAACTTTTTACGTTAAGCTCATTTCGCTTGTATATTGTATGATGCTCGAAATAAAGGATGTATTTTAATGAATAGATTTTTAAAATCATTTTTTCTGACAATATTAATTATTGTATTGGTGCTTCCGTCGCTTACGTCTTGCGTAACCTTTGATATAGGAGAGGGTTCGGAGGATATCGGGGCTGTTAAGGATAAAAGTAAGTTCGGGGTTTTAGAGGAGATATTCGATTCATATTCGTATTATGACCTCGATGAAGAAAAGATGCTTGAAGAAGCGTTGAAGGCATACGCGGATGCCTCGGGCGATAAATACGCCATTTATTATACCGAAGAAGAATTTAACGAGCTTACAGCCGAAAAGAACGGAAATATGCAGGGGATCGGCGTTACTGTCATATACGATAATGATAATTTTTATCTTGAAATTATCAACGTAATGCCCGAATCTCCCGCAAGTAAAGCAGGCGTTTTGCCGAATGACAGAATTGTTGCTGTTAAAATAGACGGAGAATACGTTACCGTAGAGGAGCTTGGATACGGAAAAGCCATGTCCGCTATGAAAGGAACCGCAGGCACAATGCTCAGCATTCGTGTTTGCAGAGGTGATGAGCAGTCCGAAGAGCTTGAATTTTCAATTATTCGCGGATATGTTACTACCCAATCGGTTATGTATCACGTGTGTGAAACCGATAACACGGTAGGAATAGTTAAAATTATGCAATTTGATCTGACTACTCCCGAACAATTCAAAAATTCTGTCAATGCTCTTATTGAACAGGGGATCAACAAGATCGTCTTTGATTTGAGATACAACGGCGGAGGAGATTTAAAATCGGTCGTTGCAGTGCTCAGCTGCTTTGTTGACGAAGGAGATGTATTGCTTTCTACTAAAACCAAAGCCAGCGAGGAACAAATTATAAAAGCAAGTGTTGCAACCTATTTTGGAGATTATTCAAATTGCAGTGTTAAACGCTCGGATATAGGCATATACAAAAATATTGAAGCTGCGGTTTTGGTTAACAGTAAGACTGCAAGTGCCGCGGAGCTTTTTGCGGCGGTTTTCAGAGATTATAAAATTGCACCTATAGTAGGCACGCTTACTTACGGCAAGGGAAGCATGCAGTCGGTTATCTCTTTGGAGCAGTATGGTTATGAGGGAGGAATTCGTCTTACCTCGAAAATGTATTTCCCCCCGTGTGGAGAAAGCTACAACGGAATCGGAATCGAGCCCGATATATCGATTGAACTTGCACCTGAGCTTGAAAATATAAATATTTATAAAATTACGGACGCTCAGGACAACCAGCTTCAAAAAGCAATATCAACATTTTATAATGATTGATTATAAATTTATTTACAGGAGATAAGAGTTATGGCAGCAAAAGCAAAGCAAATGTTGTATACACAAGAGGGATTCAAGAAACTCGAGCAAGAGTTAAGCGAGTTTAAAAGCAGACGTGAGCAGGTAAAGGAAGATATTGCCGTTGCACGTTCGTTCGGAGACCTTTCCGAAAACGCCGAATATGATGAGGCGAGAAACGAGCAAGCCAAGGTAGAAGCGAGAATAAAGGAACTCGAAGATATGATAGCGAATGCGAAAATAGTCGACGAGTCGCAGATCGATACCAATGTCGTAAGCTTGGGCTCTTTTGTAGAGGTCTACTTTATAGAAGAAGATTCAAAGCACGAGTACAGTATAGTCGGTTCTAACGAAGCAAATGCTTTTGAGGATAAAATTTCCGACCAATCTCCGATAGGAAAAGCTTTGGTTGGAAAGAAAAAGGGAAATGTTATAGAGGTTGAAACTCCCGCAGGAGTTGTTCATATTAAAGTCTTAAACGTTTCGAGAAACACAAATAATGATTGAATTATAGAATTCAAAAAATTAAGAAAGGACTCTTTATGTCAGACAATTTAAATCAAGAAAATATAAATGGAACCGAAAATGTCGTCGAAGAACTCAGCGAAATACTGAAGATCAGACGCGAAAAGCTTGCTTATCTTTGCGAGTCGGGAAACAATCCGTTTGAAAAGGTTAAATTTGATTTTGATGCTTACTCCGAGCAAATAAAGACAAAATTTGAAGAATACGACGGCAAGGACGTTCGTATTGCCGGTAGAATCATGAGCCGCAGAGATATGGGTAAAGCAAACTTTATCGATATTGCAGACGGAAAAGGCAGAATACAGTGCTATATAAGAATCGATGATGTCGGCGAAGAGGTTTTTGAGCAGTATAAGAAGTGGGATATCGGTGACATAGTCGGTATCAAGGGCTTTGCTTTCAGAACACGCCGCGGTGAAATTTCGGTGCACGTTAAAAACGCTACTCTTCTTGCCAAGTCTCTCCTTCCCCTTCCCGAAAAATTCCACGGACTTACAAATCTTGAGCAGAGATACAGACAAAGATACGTTGACCTTATCGCTAATCCCGAGGTTAAGGATACGTTTATAAAGCGTTCAAAAATTCTTCGCCTGATAAGAGATTATCTTGATTCCAAGGGCTTCCTTGAAGTTGACACGCCTATCCTCGTTCCGCTCGAAATCGGAGCATCAGCCCGTCCGTTTGTGACACATCACAACACTCTTGATATGGATATGTATCTCCGTATTGAAACCGAGCTTTACCTCAAAAGACTTATCGTCGGAGGCATGAACAAGGTTTACGAGGTTGGAAGAATATTCAGAAACGAGGGAATGGACCAGAAGCACAACCCCGAATTTACCTCTATTGAGCTTTACCAG
>JAZNBI010000024.1:0-2333 GCA_045586995.1 Eubacteriales bacterium
TCAACAACAGACCTCCATCATCAGTAGGAGGGCTACCTGTAGTCATTTTGGGGAAATTCTTATCAGCCTTATTTGTTCTATTCTCCAACCAAATATCGGGAGCATCATAAAGGTATCCATTTATATGCTCTACCTTCTTTATTCCTCCGTCATTTATCAAGTATTTGGTTTTGTTGGTCTTGTGATTTGTAAATCCAACAATGACACAATGAACGTGTGCCTTCTCATTTGCTTCGCTATCCCATATAAAAGATGGATATGCAAATTGAATTTCAGCACCGTGTTCTTCAACCATATGTTTCCAAAATGTTGGAACGGATTCGCCTTGACAAATTGAATTAGTAGAAACAAAAGCAACACAAACAGTATGCAGATTATTTGTGTTCAAAAAAGAAATTGCTTTTTCATACCAGCACAATACATAATCTTGTTTCGTGATAATACTTCCTTGTCCAAAAATCAAATTCATATCGTTTGATTGATCTTTGGTTCTGTTTGATTGTCCAACGAAAGGTGGATTACCCATAATATAATCAAGTTTGTCCTTCGGCACGACGGTTTCCCAATCGGTGCGGAGCGCGTTGCCGACTATTATGTTTGCGTAGGATTTCAAGGGCAAAAAGTCAAGGTTTTTATTTAATATCTCCTCGGTTTTCTTCATCATCTGTGATTCCGCGATCCAAAGAGCCGTCTTTGCAACGGTAACGGCAAAATCATTGATTTCAATACCGTAGAATTGACCTATTGAGACCTTAATAACGTCATCCAATACGTCCCAGGCAATCTGATCGCCCATAATAAGCTTGAGCGCTTCGTTTTCAAGCTTTCGCAAAGATATATAGGTTTCGGTGAGAAAATTGCCCGAACCGCATGCGGGATCCAAAAAGACCAGCTTTGACAGCTTATCTCGAAATGCCTCTGCTCTGTCGTTGCGGATCTTCGGCACCTTTAACGCCTTTATTTCACTAAATTCCTCGCGAAGCTCGTCAAGGAACAATGGATCGATGACCTTATGAATATTCTCAATAGACGTATAATGCATACCGCCGCTGCGACGGGTCTCGGGGTTTAGCGTAGACTCAAACACCGCGCCGAAAATCGTAGGGCTGATATCTGCCCAGTCGAAATTTTCACTCGCCTTTGTCAAAAGGAGATCGATGATTTCTTGTGTAAAGTTGGGAATTTCAATATCCTCGTCGGCAAAAAGTCCGCCGTTAACGTACGGGAAAGACGCAAGGTCTGCTTTGAGATATTGGCTTCTCGCCCCTATTGGCGTATCGAGAACTCGGAAAAGCTTGATAAGAGCATCTCTCACGTCATCGATATCATTATCGGCAACTTTTTTTATATAATTGTGAAATTTCAAATGCTCGCCAAAGATGCCCGAATCCTCTGCATAAAGGCAGAAAACAAGGCGTACGCAAAGGATATTAAGACTGTGAAGCGACGCTTTGTCATTGGGGTTTATATACTGCTTCAAAATCGCATCGTAGAGCTTTCCAACGAGTTCACCTGCTTGAATGGAAATCTGCTCCTCACGGTGCAAAAGCTCGCTCTTTTCCTCAACGAGGAACTGTAAGCGATAGTATTCTTTCGCGAGGTCTTTCAGCAAGATACTCT
Source organism: Eubacteriales bacterium (assembly GCA_045586995.1). Classification (GTDB taxonomy): domain Bacteria; phylum Bacillota; class Clostridia; order Oscillospirales; family CAG-272; genus JAZNBI01. The sequence goes on from JAZNBI010000024.1 coordinate 1,621, forward strand.
CCGGCTCGCCCGTTGGCTTTTCCATATCATAGATAAGGAATTCTTCAAAGTTGCAAGTGATGATCCAACGCGGACGCTGCGACCACGGCAACGCGGCAGAATATCTCTGCGCCTGCTGAAAAGGGTTGAGCAAAGTTCCGTCCGACTGACGAATCGGACTACGAAGGTTCAAGCCCTTCTTTTTCTGTTCAATCAGGACGTGCGTTGAGGGAATATGACCGTCAATAAAGCTCGTGTGGTCAAGCTTTACACGCTCCTCGAACAGTATAAACTTTTCGGGCTCACGAACGCCGAGAACATCGCGAACAAGTGCCAACCAAAAGGATTGGCTGTCGCTCTTTTCGTCGCCACGATCTTTCCAATATTCCGCAAATGCTTTCGCAGCTCTTTTTCTATCTGCTTCTGTCATAATACTGCTCCTTAAAAGCTTCTTGTTTTCATATATTTTACCACAAAGTCCGCATTTTTTCAATAGCAACCGTATTTACGACACCATTTTGTCGTAAATACGCCTGCAATGCTATATTTTTGATTAACAAAGAGCCGCAAACGCTATCAAATAAGCGTTTGCCGCACAAGTGTTTACTCTGAAAGGGGTTTCATCGTGGGGAAAAGTAATACGTCACGGATTGACAAGCTATTTGTCAAAAGCATAACGAGGCGGTCGATTCCTATGCCAAGACCACCTGTCGGGGGCATACCGTATTCAAGCG
>JAZNBI010000025.1:0-22613 GCA_045586995.1 Eubacteriales bacterium
TCCTCTATAAACTCAAATTGACCTGCGGAATCTCTTATTTTCCCCAAAGACACTTGAAAATACGTTCTGTGCACCAGATTATCCGATAACACGTGGTTTTTCAAGTCGCTTACGTCTTCACCTGTCCTGATAAGCATTTTATTGTATCTGTCAATATCTTTTGTTTTGCGATTCGGTATGTTAGACAAATCATATGCTATATTTTCGTATTTCATAATTTATTCTCCAAATATCCCAACAGAGCGACAAATCGGAGTTTTCGCTTTCTCTATATTGTCGCATCACGCATTATAATCGTGTTTGCAGAACGGACATTTTACATAATCAAAATCGTGCATCTTACCGCATTTCGGGCACTGCTTTTGTGGCAAGCCATCCTCTGTTTCATCAGCTAAAAAGAACTCAAGCTTTCTACATTCCGGGCAGCTATAAATGTCAACTTCCATCGAACCGGCTAACAGGTTTGGAAGATCCCCAAGTATCCATCCTGTCTGTCCAAGCTGTAATTTTTCTTTTCTTATGTGGTTCATTTTCAATCCGCAACGCAAGCAATCGACATTACGTCCCATAAATATAACCCCCTTCGGTCAAATTCTTTTTTCTCGATTATCTGCATTATATCACAAAGACAATATCTTGTCAATTAAGCAGCATTTCATTAAAAATAAAAGGAACTTTTGTCGAAAAACAAAAATTCCTTTTTCATATATTCAATATGCAAACAGATTAAAATAAATATTATTTCAAACTGTATGCGTTTTTAATCTTTGAGTAATTTTATGCTCGAAATTTTTAACGTCGCGGCAAAAGCTCTTGCCGTCAAATATCATACATAACAAAAAAGCAAGTGGTGTGACAAGCACAAATGCGGGAACAATGATCCAGAACCACGGCCAGTATTTTGCTTGTCCTGCATACTGTCCAACGGGAACTGTTTTGAAAAATTCGGGTGTAAACTTAGCCAAGAAATTACCAATAGCGTCATTCACTCCCGGTCCCCAGATATAAGACGAATTTTTATATCCGATATCAAAGAAATGTCCGTCCGAGCGCAACGGAACAAATCCGAGCTCTGACTGAAAAATTTGATTGAGAATAATAAATAACATCAAAAGCAACAAACCGACAGGCGCGACCAATACACGCTTGTAAGATGGCTTATGAAGTCCGAGCAAAGTGCGCAAAAGAGGAATTGCCAACAGCTGCCAATGATGATAGTAAAAACGCAGAATATCCACCTGTTCAGCCATCTGATCGATCTTCGCGATAGGTTCTTGAGGATATAGAAAAGCAATCAATCCGCTAATCACACCCATATAGAACATATAATCCCTTACAGTGCCCTTTTTAGAAAAGAACAAAAACGGAAATAATGCAATATTCGCCGCGCAGATATTTGCAAACCAACTGTCGCGAAGCATTCTTGCCTCATCTACACTGTACGGAGGTATATATATTTTCAAAAAGTGAAGCAAAAGTCCAACGGCGAGAAACAAGAACAACACGGTATTCTGACATCTTGCCGAACGATTTTTAAGTAAAAAATAAAGTGCGGCAGTGGCACCTGCGCCAACAATCAGCCAAAAGAAATACCAAAAATTAAACATTGAAATATACATATGATGTCACCTGCCCTTCCTCGGATTATTATAACACAAACGTCTTAACTTTTCAATAGGAAATTTAAATTTATGAATAAACAGTGAAGATTTGCGAAGCAAATCAACCTCACTTCTTCACTATTACCTCTTACCTATTACCTCAAAAAATCCCGAATGCGAGTTTTAGTGAAAAGTGAAGAGTGAAAATGTAAAAAGTAAAAATCCTGAACGCTTTCGCATTCAGGATTTTTTGGCGCGGCGTGAGGGACTCGAACCCCCGACCTATTGGTTCGTAGCCAAGCACTCTATCCAACTGAGCTAACGCCGCAAATATTTCGGACTTATATATAATATCACAACTTTACAAAATTGTCAATACTAAAAGTGCTTTTTTTTAATTATTTTCGATTTATTTTAAATCGAATTATTGACTACCGTTTATAATAATGCTATAATGAAAAAAATATTTGCGCTTTTATCGGCAAAATAAATGAAAGGTTATTAAAAAATGAAGTATAGCAAAATTTTTTTTGCTTTTATAATAATGCTTGTTGTATTGGTAATCGCATCATGCAATAACCGGAGTAATGATAACGGGCTCGGCAAACCCACGGTTGCGGTGTCAATAGTTCCCCAAGCCGCTTTTGCAAAAGCGGTCTGCGGAGATTTAGTGAATATTATAACTATTATTCCATCGGGGAGCAGCCCTGAAAATTATGAACCCACGCCTCGCGAGGCGGCAGAATTTTTGACCGCTGATATTTATTTTTCAATAGGTGTCCCTGCGGAAAATGCGCATATATTAAAAAACTTTTCCGACTCAACAAAAATCGTTCGCCTCGATACTGAGGTTGCAAAGGTTTACAGCGAGCTGACGATAGGCAGCGAGCGTGACCCGCACATTTGGCTTTCGCCGAAGCGCGCCGTTGTTATGGTTGAAAAAATCGCCGAGGAAATTGGTAAAATAGACCCTCAAAACAAAGCTATATACAACGCTAACGCCTCTGAATATATCGCCCTCTTAGAGGCGGCAGACGCTCGAATTCAAGCGAGCGTTTCCGAAATGCAATCAAAAAAATTTATCGTTTTCCATCCTGCTTTTGGATATTTGGCAGACGATTATGATCTTACGATGTACGCTCTCGAAAGCGAAGGAAAGGAAGCGACTCCTCAACGTCTTGCACAGATGATAGAGCTTGCCAAATCCGAAAATATTACCGCTGTTTTTTATCAGGCAGAGTCATCCTCTAAGCAGGCAAAGGCGTTTGCGGATAACATCGGCGGCAAAGCGATAATGCTTGAGCCGCTTTCGGAAAACTATATCGAAAATCTTGAGAAAATTATAAATCTCTTTAAAGAGGTATCTGATAAAAAATGAGTGTAGAAGCGCTTAATGTAAAAAACTTATATGTTAATTATTCCGGAATCACGGTGCTCGAAAATATTTGTTTTAGCATTCAAGAAAAAGAATTCGTGGGAATAATCGGTCCTAACGGCGGAGGAAAAACCACGTTATTAAAAGCAATACTCGGGCTTATCGACGTTGCTTCGGGAGAAATTCGTATTTTTGGAGATGCTTCGAGCCGTTCAAAAGCTTTCGTAGGTTATGTGCCTCAACACACCGACCTTGACCGTACATTCCCTATAAGTGTTTCCGAAGCAGTGCTGACAGGTATGCTAAAAGGACGTTTTCATCCTTTCTTCAAATATTCGCACGAGCAAAAGCAAAAAGCGGAACAGCTGCTCGAGAAGGTTGGTATTTTACAGCTTGCAAAAAAGCAGATCTCCGAGCTTTCGGGCGGTGAATTTCAGCGTATGCTGATTGCTCGCGCGCTTGCCTGCGACCCTAAAATACTCTTTCTTGACGAGCCGACGTCAAACGTTGATCCGGCATCAAGAGAACAACTGTACGAGCTTTTTTGCGAGTTAAACAAAGCTATAACTATCGTTTTGGTTACACACGATCTAATGGCGATTTCTTCAAATATCGGATCAATTGCCTGCCTTAACAAAACTCTCGTTTATCACGGAGAGCCATCTCTTACAGATGATATCATCAACAAGCTTTACGGTTGCCCCGTCGAGCTTATCGCTCACGGTGTCCCTCACAGAGTATTGGGTGACCATACTGACTGCGGAGGTAACTGCCAATGCTGAATATTCTAAAATATGAATTTATGCAAAACGCACTTATCGCCTCTTTTCTTGCAAGTATAGTGTGCGGAATTATAGGAGTTATCATTGTAGAAAAAAAGCTCGTTATGATGAGTGGCGGAATTGCTCATACCGCATACGGAGGCGTAGGGCTCGGATATTTATTAAACTTTGAACCTATTATCGGTGCTGTTATATTTTCTGTTGCCGCCGCGTTCGGGATAGGATATATCCGCCGCAGAAACCATACTAATGCCGATGTTATAATAGCACTTTTCTGGTCGCTCGGAATGGCTTTGGGGCTTATTTTTGTCGGATTTATGCCTGGATATCCGCCTGATATCAATTCGTATTTATTCGGTAATATTCTCTCGGTTACCCGTACAGACCTCATTTTAATTGCTGTAATAACCGTAATTGTCGCGATAAATATATTTGTTTTCTTTAACGATTGGAAAGCGTTTTTGTTTGATAATTCTTTTGCTAAAATTCTCGGCGCAGCCGAATCGTTTATGGAATACGCGCTCTTTGTTATGATCGCGCTGACGGTCGTAGTCTTAATTCGCGTTGTGGGAATTATTCTTGTGATTGCGCTTTTAAGCGCGCCTGCCGCAAGTGCCGCACTTCTAAGCAAAAACTTCAAAAACCGCATAATTACCTCTATAATACTCGGAATTATATTCTGCTTTTCGGGGATATTCGTTTCGTACGCCGTTGATATATCGTCCGGAGCAGCAATTATTATAATATCTATAATGTTTTATGTAATTACATTTGCCGTAAAAAATATTCTGAGTAAAATAAAAAACAAAACCATATCAACCCAAAGATAAGCACATTCAAAAGAAAGGACAACGGAATACTATGAAATTCAAAACAGAAATGCATGCACATTCAAGTCAGGCAAGCGGTTGCGCCCGAGTATCGGCAGAAGAATTGGTAAACGAATATATAAAAGCAGGATATACTACGCTTGTTCTCACTAATCACTTGGTACAACGAAGCTTGCCTTGGGACGAATATATAGATTTGCATATCAACGATTTTGAAAACGCAAAAAAAGCGGCAGGTGATAAAATAGCCGTTCTTTTAGGCGTTGAAATTGCATTAAAAGAACATCCTAATGATTACTTAATATACGGAATTGACGAGAATTTTCTCAGAGATACGCCTTCCCTGCTCGACATGAGTATAAAGCAATTGAGTGAATATGCTCACGAAAGAAATTGCTTGATCTTTCAGGCGCACCCTTTTCGCAACCGTATGACTGTCACAGAGCCAAGCGTTCTTGACGGCATAGAGGTATATAACGGTAATATCGGCCACGATTCGCGAAATGAAATTGCATATCAATGGGCACAGAAATATGATCTTTTGATGATTGCAGGTACGGATTATCATTACTTAACGCACATCGCGGGTGCAGGAATTTTAACCGACGAACCGATATTATGCATAGACGACCTGGTAAAAATCTTAAAATCAAAGAATTATTCATTAATGCGCGACAGCGGAGCACCGAAATAATTAAATTTCAAAACAATTACCACTATACATTTCGTATGTAGCAAACGAATTGAATAAAAGTAAAAATATAATAGCAAAAAAATTAAAAAAAGACTTGATTTTTTACTTTTGTTGTGGTATGATATATAGGTCATAGTACGGAGAGATGGCTGAGCTGGTCTAAGGCGCACGACTGGAAATCGTGTGAACGCTAATACCGTTCCATGAGTTCGAATCTCATTCTCTCCGCCACAAAAAAGCACCGAGATTATTTGTTCGGTGCTTTTGATTTTTATACTTGACAAATCAATAAATAACTGTATAATTAAATAGGTAAAATTTATATTGGAGTAAAAAATGACAAGTCTTTTATTGATTCGACACGGTCAAAGCATCGCCAACCTCGAGGGGGTTTTTGCAGGACATTTTGACAGTCCTTTGTCCCCTATTGGCATAGAGCAAGCCAAGCTTACGGCAAAATTCGTTACCGAAAATTACAATGTTGACAAGGTATACAGCAGCGACCTGAAAAGAGCTTTTTCCGTCGGACGCGAAATAGCAGCAATTTTAGGCATCGAAGTAATAAAAAATGAAAATTTGAGAGAAATAAGTGCGGGACTTTGGGAAGGCGTGCCTTTTTCGGTTCTCAAAGAAAAATATATTTCTTACCGCGAGGTTTGGCAAAATGATATAGGAAACGCGGTATGCGACGAGGGCGAATCGGTTTTGCAGCTGCAAAAAAGGGTTGTGTCCGAGGTTAAGAAAATAGCCGTTGAAAACTCAAATAAAACGGTGGTAATTACAACCCACGCCACTCCCATAAGAGCGCTTAGTTGTTATTGTAAAACCGAAAATATTCAAGAAATGAAGAATATACCGTGGGTACCAAACACGTCCATTTCCGAATTTGAGTATGAAAACGGAAATTTGAAGCTCATACGTATGGGATATGACGAACATCTTGGCAATATTCGTACGCATTTTTGAAACACGGCAATATTGTTTCTAAAATGAAATACATATTTCGGATAAAATTAAAAAGCCAAAACGCAAACAGCTTGAGAAAGATTGCGTATTAGATAGTTCTAAAAAAAACATTAGCGTAAAATTCGCTATTAAAGTAAAAACAAATAAAATATGGCTTACCGCTTAGCGTAGGCGGTAAGCCATATTTATGAGATTATAGGTGGTATATAAAATGAGAAAAACTAAAATAGTATGTACACTTGGACCTGCAAGTGAAACCAAAGACATAATTGCCGGACTCTGTAAGGCAGGTATGAACGTTGCAAGATTAAACTTCTCACACAACACTCACGCTGATCATCAGAGAAGAATCGATCTTGTAAAAGAGGTACGAAGCGAATTAGGGCTTCCGATCGCCATTATGCTTGACACTAAAGGACCTGAATATAGAATCAAAACCTTCGAGGGCGGAAAGGTTCTTCTTAATGACGGCGACCGCTTTACCTTTACTACGGACGAGATCGTGGGAAACAGAGAACGTGTTTCCGTCAGTTACGCAAAGCTCCCCGAGGAACTTTCGGTGGGAGATACCATTCTTCTTAACAACGGACTTCTGACATTTTTGGTTGATAAGATTGAAAACTCAAATATTGAATGTAAGGTTATCTGCGGGGGCGAGCTCTCAGACCGTAAGAGCATGAGCTTTCCCGGCAAGGTAATGAAGCAACCGTATCTGTCCGAGCAGGACAAGAAGGATATTAAATGGGGTATGGATAACTCGGTTGATTATATTGCCTGCTCCTTCGTTTCCTGCAAGCAGGATCTTATCGACGTTCGTAATTATATGCGAGAGATCGGTGCCGAGGACATCGAACTGATTGCCAAAATAGAAAACCAATCGGGCGTGGACAACATCGACGAAATCTGTGAATATTGCGACGGTATTATGGTAGCGCGCGGTGATATGGGTGTGGAAATTCCTTTTGAGCATCTGCCCGCCATTCAGAAAAAGCTGATTACCAAATGCCGTATGCTCGGCAAGCGAGTCATCACGGCAACTGAAATGCTCGAATCAATGATCTCAAATTCCCGTCCCACGAGAGCTGAGATATCGGATATCGCCAACGCCGTCTACGACGGAACGAGTGCCATTATGCTTTCGGGAGAAACCGCAGCGGGAAAATATCCCGTTCAAGCTGTGAAAACGATGGCAAAGATCGCTGAAACTACCGAAGAAAATATCAATTACAAAAAACGCTTTTATGATGCCGATTTCAAAATCCGTAATATGACCGACGCAATTTCTCACTCGACCTGCGGAATGGCGATTGACATTAATGCAAAGGCAATCGTTGCCTGCTCGCTTTCGGGAATGACGGCAAGAATGGTATCACGTTTCCGCTCTCCCGTACCGATCATCGGACTTACCACCAATGAAAACACTTGGCGAAAGCTCGCGTTATCTTGGGGCGTTATCCCTGCTATGTGCGAGAAGTTCACATCTTCCGACGTTCTGTTCTATACAGCAAAAAAGATCGCCACAAAGGAGCTTAAGCTCACTTTAAAGGATAGAATCGTCATCACCGGTGGCGATACAACGGGTCACTCGGGCAACACGAATTTGATTAAGATTGATGAGATATAACAACATTTTAAAAGCTGTATAACTGTAATAGAAAAGCCACCTTAGATTTTCATCTAAGGTGGCTTTTCTATATGTTATTCATCGATCAAAATATCAATGAACTAAATCAATTTCGAAAGAATCAGTCCTCTTTCTTTTTGAAAGCAAAGCCGGCTGCGCATGCGAGTGCTACAACGACTGCTCCGCTTACAACTGTTCCCTTGCATCCGCCTTTGTCATCGCCGTCTGCAGGAGTTGTTACGTCATTGCCACCGTCTGCAGGAGTTGTTACGTCATCGCCACCGTCTGCAGGAGTTGTTTCGTCATCGCCGCCTGCGGGAGTGGTATCTTCCTCAGCTTCAAATGTAAACGTCTTTGTAAGCGTCAATGTTCCGTCCTCGTTAAAGGTCTTTGTAGTATATTCTTCCGGAACAACTGTTGTGTCGGCGTCAAATTTGTATAACATATTAGGTGTCAATGTAACTGTTGCGGTATATGTTCCTACTTCGGCCTTGCCCGCGCTTTCACCTGCTGCGTCTGTCCATTGAATTTTACCTAAAGTATAGTTAACCGTTGTTTCGTCAATACCAGAAACCTTTTTGAAAGCAACACCCGCGGTAGGTGTAGGAATTATACCTTCGTCGATAGATTCAATAACCGTTGTTGCTGCATTTATATCTTCGTAAACCTTGATATAGTTGAAATAATTAACATATTTATGACCTGAGCAGTCACTAAGCATGAATGCTGCGGAATTAGAGCCGATCTGGTCGAATGTAAAATCGTCAATAGTGGTTCCGTAACACCATCTTCCTGTTCCTTTGGAGCTGGCAATCTCTACCCACATTTCCCACTTGCCGGTCGTTTCGTTATATACGTTTTCAAGAATGAAAAGTCCGTCTTTTGCATTTTGACCGAATCTTATATTAGCGGCTGCTGCGTCAGCGGGCATAGCCGGTGTTGAATCTACACCTGCTTTATAATACTTAATAAAGTTATTGTTGGGATGTCCGTCTCTTAAATATATACTGTCTTTATTTTGTGAGTTATACAGAAAATCGTTCATCCAACTGGGACGACCGTTGATTTCCAATCTCCACGGTTTGTCGCTTTTGAGAACAATAGCTTCAGAAAGTGTGAAATAACCGCCGATTACAACAAGCGCGTTATCACCGTCTTCTTTTTCAGCAAAGCTTATACCGACGTCGATTTCCTGATATATCTCGGGATTTTCGATAATACTCTTAACCAACTCGGAATTTACTCCAACAGCATATCTCTTTGTGTTATCACTCTGATACGGTTCATAACTATCTAAATCTTTTGTTTTAGCAAGTTGGGCTTTGGTTTTAATCTCAACCCAATTCAATGCATTGGCATCATCACCTGTTGTAGCAATTACGCCATCCTTTATTTCTGCCTGCGAAAAATCCCAAATATATGTTTTGGATTCTTCTGCTGCATCCTCAGCAGCTGTTGGTATTGTCATAGCCAGCATACTAACCATCATGCATACAACCATGAAAATACAAAAAATACTTCTTTTCATAAATCTAAACTCCTTTTTAGTATTTGTGTAACATTATATGTAACACCTATGTCACATATTATATCACACTTTATATATCTTTGCAAGCCCTTATTTTAATATTTTTAAATATTTTTTAATTTTTTGTAAAAAGAACGCCACCTTACGCTCATCTAAGATGACGTTTTTTGTCCGTATCAGAACGTAACCTTTACGGCAAAGCCGTGCGCCGTACCGCAGTGCGGCGATTTTTGCAATTCAATGTTCTCAAGCGCAAATCGAAGATTTTCAAATGCTCGGACATTTCGGCGGCGTTCCACCGCCGTCGACTTGAGGTTATTATATCATAGTCGATTGCCAAAATCAATTCTTCGCCATTATTTCTTGCGTATGAATTTGAACTCTCACGGCTTTTTAGTGAAACCGTTCGCCGTCGAGGCGAATTTCACACGCCGCAGGCGTATTTCACATTGCGAAGCAATATTTCACCCACCCGCAAGGGTGGATTTAGTTGAAAAAGACCAAGTCGACGACTTGGTCTTTTTCTGTGAAAGAGCGACTAAAAGGTGCGTAAAGTGGGGTAAGAACGACTAAAAGTACACCATAAAGTTGCTCTACAAATTGGAATTTGGAGGTTTATTTTAATTTGCCCAATTTTGCCGTGTTCGCGATAACGATCAGCGTCGTTTCCGCATCAAGCACCTGCTCGGGATTGATATTTACGTTGACCTTCTCGCCTTTCTTGATAGCAACAATATTGAAACCGTATTTTTTGCGGAGATTCAACTCAATCAGATTCTTACCGCACCACTCTTCCTTCACATCGATCTCCACCATAGACACGTCACGCGACAGAGAGATCATATCAATAAAGCCGGAGCTGAGTAGGGTCTTGGCAAGGCGTATGCCCGACTCGTTTTCGGGGAAAACCACTTGATCCGCACCTACACGGAGCAATATCTTTTGGTGCATCTCGTTGGCACATTTTGCAATAACGTTCTTAACGCCTGACTCCTTGCAAAGCGTAACCGTCATTACGCTTGCTTCAAGATTGCTCGCCATACAAACGATGACAGTATCAATATTACCGATACCAAGGCGTGAGATGACCTCCGCATCGGTCACATCGGCACATTTGCACACGGGCAGATATGCGGCTGCATCGTTTACGATTCTTTGCTCGGTATCTACGGCAATGACCTCCATACCGTTCTCTACAAGCTCTCTTGCCACGGCTATGCCGTATCTTCCAAGTCCAAAGACTGCGTATGTTTTCTTTACTTTCATTGTTCTTCTCCTTATCCTATACTGATACCTTCCGTCGGCTCGGAAATTACGTTTTGACTTTCATTCTTGCTGCCCAGCGCCACCGCAAGTGAGATGGGGCCGACTCTTCCGAAATACATCGTTACGATGATAATTAGCTTTCCAAACGTGTTAAGCATCGCCGTTAAATTTCTTGAAAGACCGACGGTTGCCGTTGCACTGACCGTTTCATAGACCGCATCAATAGCAGAAGCATTACTCGTTGCCATCAATAGTATGGTAGATGTAGCGCAAATCATAAGGAACATCACAACAACCGCAACCGCCTTTTTTATTGATTCTTCAGAGATGCGTCGACCGAATAATGTTGCACCGTTCTTATTCCTTATCGTAGCGAATGCAGAGCAAACGAGAACGGCGATGGTTACTGTTTTCATACCGCCTGCCGTTCCCACGGGCGAACCGCCGATCAGCATCAAAATAATAGATACGGCGGCTGAGGCGTTTGTCAGATTCTCTTGCGGAATTGTAGCAAAGCCTGCTGTTCTCGTGGTGACCGATTGGAAGAGTGATACTTGAATTTTATCGAACAAGGACATCTCTCCAATGGTTAATGGGTTGGCATATTCAAAAATAAATATAAGAATTGCACCAACAAGAACGAGTCCTGCCGTGGCCGTAATGGCGATCTTTGAGTGTAAAGTCAGATGCCTGAATATCTTTCGGTTCTTTTGCGAACGGCTCTTAACAACACGAAGCACGTCCCACCATACGATATATCCGAGACCACCGAGAATTATGAGCGCGGAGGTTACGACATTAATCAAGGGATTCGTGGCGTAATTGCAAAGGCTGTTTTCCGCAACAATGTCAATACCAGCATTGCAGAAGGCGGAAACGGAATTGAATACCGATATCCAGATACCCTTTGCACCGAATTCGGGGATAAAGACAAGCATATACAGAACAGCACCTATTCCTTCGATGATCAACGTGCCGAACAGTACGTTCTTCACGAATTTTGCAAGTCCCGACATCGTATTGAGATTGAAGGCATCCTGAATGAGCAATCGGTCGCTGATGCCCATTTTCCTGTTCAAGAGAAGCATCAGCCCCGACATAATGGTGATGATACCAAGACCACCTATCTGTATCAGAAGCAATATGACGATCTGACCGAACACGCTCCAAGTAGACGCCGTGGGAAGCGTAACGAGTCCCGTCACACAGGTGGAGGTTGTTGCCGTGAAGAGTGCGTCAAGATACGGCACAGCTTCTCCGTCGGCGGAGCTGATCGGTAATGCTAAAAGTCCGCTTCCTACGAGAATGGTAACGAGAAAGCTGAGCAATATAATCTGCGTAGTTGAAAGCGTGAATTTCTTTTTCCTAACCATAAGATTTTCCTCTAAAAAGCACAAAGGAACCAACGTTCTCTGCAGTCAACTGGTTCCATTTATAATTATACATTTCTGTAATTATATCACATTTTGCCGTTTATGTCAATATATTTTTGCTCGGCATATTATCACATATTATCATACAAATTCTTATTTATCGATGAGTTTATTATATCACAATTCAGCAAATAAATCAAGGCGCCAGCCTTGTATATTATCCGCAACATGTTGCGGTGATTTTCAAGTGAAATATTCAGCGATGCCGAATGTGAAATAATTCACTTTGTGAATTGTGAAATATTGCTCTCTTCGGTCGCAATGTGAAATGAAATTTGCCCACATTCGCGTCAGCGAATATTTCACATTTGCGAAGCAAATATTTCACAGCAAAGCTATTTCACTTGCCCGCAGGGCAAATTTCGTTGAAAAAAGCACACATTGTCTTGGTAGACAAACGTGTGCTTTTTTCTGGTGGAGCAGGTGTCGTCATAGACGAACACCCCTCCTTTCCTTCATTTTCCCCTTCAAAAGCTTCTTCAATCTCGTCAAGCGGGATATTGTCGATGCTCAAAGGCTTCTTGCTTGCGTTGATAATTATAGTGAAATGGTCATCGTACAGATAGACCGAGTGTACGAAGATGTTTATAAGTGCTCTGCGCTTATTCAAATCGTCCATTGGCATTTCACAGATGAAATCGAGAAAGGCATATATCTGCGCTTCGGTCAGACAGATCTTCTTGTTATTCTCAATGGCGAGCTGTGTTTCTAACTCAGCTTTCTCTGCTTGGCGGCGATTCAGTCGCTCGGTCAGCATATCTACCGCTTGTCCTTGCTCAATGCCTTTCCAAAGGTTCTCAATCGCGTTATCGACCTCCTTGATGGCTTTCTTAATTTCCTTTATCGAAAGGTTGTCGGGACTCTTGTTACATTCCTCCGCAACCCGCTTTGCGATATAGCGTATCTTTTCGTCGGTGAGCATTTGCAGACACACTTCAATTACGCGGTTTTCGATATACTCCTTTCCAACGACCTTCTTGTCGCATTTGTTTTTGCGAGAGTTCTTGCACTTGTAATAATGGTACTGTCTGCCCGACTTGCCCGTGCCGCCGTATCCGACCATCATTTCCTTACAATGACCGCAGAAAAGTTTGGTTGTCAATAGATATTCGTTTTCGCCGCGAGTCCGCGCGGGTGCGGATTTGTTCTTGTTCATAAGCGCTTGTACCCGATAGAATAAGTCGTCGTCCATAATACGCGGCATTCCACCGGGCGTTTCAACTCCTTTGTATAAATATATTCCGATATAGCGTTTGTTTTTCAGAAGATGGCTGAGGCTGTTGTAGGTAAACTCATTACCTATTGAGGTCTTGACCTTTCTGCGTTGCAAGTCCTTGACGATCTCGGCTTTGGTTTCACCGCTTGCGTAACGCTCGTAGATCTCGCGGACGATTGCTGCTTCTTCCTCGTCAACCGAAAAGGTGCGGTCTTTGTTTACCTTGTACCCAAGTCCGGGATTACTACCGTTGGATAGGCATTTTTCAGCATTAATTGCCATACCTCGGTTGATCTTCTGCGCAAGCTCTACGGAATAATATTCCGCCATACTTTCAAGAACACCCTCGATAAGAATACCCGAAGCATCGTCTGAGATGTTCTCTTTGGCAGACATCACTCGGACGCCGTTTTTCTTCAGTTTGGCTTTGTTGATTGCACTGTCGTAACGGTTCTGTGGACGGTACGAAGTAAAAATGAAATGTAATCAATCCGCAGGACGTGATCCAAGGTTTCTTTTGATGCTATTGATTTTATTACAATAAACGTGTTAGTAAATATATTCACCTAATCGTGTTAAAATAATTAGGTAGAAGGAGGATGATAGACTATGAGAAAAATAACAACTGAAATAATAAGATCATTCAATGACTATCTAATCAACGAGGAAAAGGCAGCGGCAACCGTCAACAAGTATCTGCACGATGTAGGAGAATTTCAAATATGGCTCGGTCAGCAAGAATTGTGTAAAAAGACAGTTCTTGCTTACAAGTCATACCTTTGCGAACGCTATGCCCCTGCAAGCGTAAATGCTGCACTCTCATCACTTAATAGTTTTTTCAATTTTACGGAGTGGTACGATTTGAGGGTAAAAAACCTAAAAATCCAAAAGCAGATATTCGCATCTACGGAAAAGGAACTGACAAAAGCAGAATATGACCGCCTTTTACAAGCGGCAAAGCAGAAGAAAAACGAGCGTTTGTATCTCTTGATGCAGACGATCTGTTCCACGGGTATCCGTGTATCAGAGGTGCGTTACGTCTCCGTAGAAGCAGTTATGCGCGGTATTGCCGAGATCAACTGTAAGGGAAAGCGCAGACAGGTGTTCTTACCGAAGCAGCTTTGTCAAATATTAAAACAATATATTAAAGAGCAAAAAATAAAAAGCGGTGCCGTGTTCGTAACGAGGAACGGCAATCCGCTTGATAGATCTAATATTTGGAGTGATATGAAAAAACTATGTAAGGCGGCAAACGTGTCGGAAAAGAAGGTGTTTCCGCATAACCTCCGTCACCTTTTCGCGCGCACTTATTACAGTTTGCAAAAGGACATCGTGCGCCTTGCTGACATCCTCGGTCATAGCAACGTAAACACGACGAGAATATATACAATGGAAACGGGCGAGATACACCGCAGACAAATTCAAAAGTTAGGGCTTTTGCGGTGCTGAATATCGTTAAAAAGAAAAACACCACATAATCATTCTTATGTGGTTGAATAAAAGTAATACATACTAAATTATATCACAAAACCGCCTGAATGTCAACTGAAATATTGCACAAAATGAGGTTTTGCGACACAAATTTATATAAAACGGCATAACAAAACCGACCAATGAAGTTGCGTTTTTTCATTGGTCTTATTGAGTATGTGTTTGTACATACTCTTTTTTTATTTAATTTGTAAATTCAACAACATAAGAATGATTATGTGGTATTACATACATAATTTAAATTCTATATGGAACTAAAGAAAGGAAATCCTTATGAGAGTTAATGTAAAACGATTGCTCAATCCGTTGATTTGTGCGGTGGCAGGTTTATTCAACTTTATTTTTATGTTTATGAACTATGCTGCCGTATTTGCTTCGCAAGGAGGCGAAAGCGAATCGTATGGTTTTAGTGCATACGAATCATTAAAATTTGGAGAGGAATCTCTCGCAAATATTCTAAAACAACTCTTAGAGTTGTTCGGGAAAGAGGCTCACGCCACTTTCCTTCTCGTCTTTGTGTCTATCCTACTTATTTTTATGATCATTTTAAGCGTGGGATTGTTAATTGCAGGATGCATCGGTTTAGTAAGAGAATTTGCCGGTGTCAATCTTTTGGGGAGTGTAAATCCTAAATTGATTACTCGCATTTCAAAAACCACGTTAAAAACTTACTTTCTCACCAATATAGTTTCCGCAGGTCTTTTATTGATTTCTTGCTTGATAAACTTGTATACGGGTAATGTATATGGCTATAAAATAAGTTTAGGGTTGAAGCCGGGAATAGGAATGTTCTTCCTCCTCATTTTTGCCGTGGCAGAGTGGATCGTACTTTTGAAATTGGAAAAGAAATTCGCACTTGTACCCGATACTGCAAAGCTTACATATCAATGCTCGGCTTGCGGAGCAAAAGCTAAAGCAACAGACAAGTTTTGCAGCTTGTGTGGTGCGCCGGTTGTTTCAATTGAACCCACTCAGAATGAAGAATCCAACACTACTAATCCCGACGAAAACCTTTCTGATGAGTCGAATGATAATGTCAAAAACTTCGATTACTCCGTAATTACAAACTTTTTTAAAAATATCTGGAATAAAACCAAGGAATTTATGAAAAAGAAAAATATATCTCCGAAAATGCTTTACATTGCAGGCGGTATAGTTCTATTTATAATCATTGCTGTAATTGTGTTAGTAAATATTCCTTGGCCCCAAGCAGCTACATACATAATCCCAGAGCGCGATATTTCGTATGTCTATAATGAAACCGATGATCAAACAATCATCATATCTAACGGCGAACGCGTAAAAACCACCATAGAGGGACAAGTGACACTTTCCGCACAATCTCTTGACGGTGAAACAATGGCGCTTTTATCGGAAGATGGAACACTGTATGTTTATGGCAATGATTCTTTGATAACTGCAAGTGAATATGTTGAGAACTTCAAATTGTCGGCAGAAGGATCTGCTATCGCGTATATTAACGATGAGGATGAATTGGTGCTTTACACAATCAGTGACAAGAAATCAAAAACAATTACTGATGAGTTAGTTTCTATGGATACTATGTGCTATTATCTTTCTCCCGATGGAAATAGCGTAGCATATGTCAAAGGTGGCGAAGAAGATTTTGTTTTGTGTGTTTATTCAGACGGTAAACGGAACGAAGTGGAAGAAAACGTTATACCTTTTGGATTATCAAACAAAGCGGAATTGATTTACTACTACAATATGGATAACGATTCAATTTATGTTTTGAAGGATGATGAAAGCCCCATAAAACTTGTAAATGGCATTTCGGACTCTTACAGTTATAGCTCCATCCAATTTAGATATAATGCAGACCATACACAAGTTCTGTTTTGCTCTGAATCGAATTGGTATATTTCGGATAACGGACAAGAGAAGCAGAAAATCTCATCCAAGGCAATTACTCAATTTGGCAACTACACAACTTGGGGATTGACCTCAAGCGAGGGACAGGTTGTTGCTACTACTCCGATAATTGATTTCAAAGAGCAGTATTTTATTGATTCTTCCAACACCCTTTATTACATCAACGGAAAGCTTGAAGCGCTTGAAGTTGCAGAGAGCGTAGAATCCTTTAAAACAACAGCATCCTCCGATATAGTGTATTATTTAGGCGAGTATGGTGAGTTGTATAGAGGAGAAGGATACGGCGAAGAATTTGAGCAAATTGCAGATGATGTTGATTACTTTGTTATTACATCAGATGGCAAGAAGTGTTACTACGTTGATTACGATGACACATTGAGATATTTGAAAAAAGCTAACAAATCTGAAAAAATTGCAGATGACATCCACAGCCTTTATATAACTCACGATGATTATGCTTTATTCCTTACCGATTACTCTTACACGAATGGCGGAACACTTTATTCAAGCCACAATGGTAAAGAAAAAGAGCGTATTTCCGATGATATTGTGAAACTTTATACAACATCGACAAGCACCTATTATTATCGTAATGCAGACGAAGCGGAAGTTTACGATATTTACGGAGCTGTTAAAAAGATTGAATTTAACTTGGTTGCAGAGGAAATAAGCAATTAAATCAATCAAAAACTATTGATTCAACGCAGCCGAATGAATAAATCATCGGCTGCGTTGCCTTTTAGAAAGGAGATTTTATGAAATCACAAAACAATAAACCAAAATTCAAAATGTCTAAAAAACAAATTATCATAAGTATAATTTCGCTTTTAGTAATTGTGGGAATTACGGTTCCAATCATTGTTTTTTCCATTCCAAAAGATCCAATTATCAATGATTTAACCGATAACACTCCCGAAGCAGAAGATGTTCTCTCTGAGGGTGTTGTTGACAACCACGCGGAAGCTATATTAAGTCCTAATATCAGTTTGTATGATACAGAGGAATCCAAGGCTATCGAAAGCTCTATCTTGTCTGTTTCACAGGTGGACACCAACCTTGTTTTAGATGTAAATAAGGGGTCTCCTATGGAATCGCTTGAAAAAGGAGATGTTTTCTTTATCCAAGGAACAACTGATTCCTTCTTAGGCGAAGCTTATTTTGGCAAGGTTTCCTCCAAAATTGAGCAGGAGGGTTATTATACATACGCCATCGAAACACCGATGATTGACGAGGTTTTTGATTATATTGATATTGATTACTCGCAAGATATGAGTTATTCAAATATATCAAACATTGAAACCCCCGAAGGTGTCACGGTAAGCGCGGTGGATAATTTGTCCTCAAAGTTTAATATGAATAGCGGCGTTGTACAGACGGGAAGTTTGTCAAATACCAATATTACGCTTTTGAGCACTACATCAAGTAGTAATATAAAAACATTAGGTGCGGACGATAAAAAGGATGATATTTATATAGAATTTAATTTGGATATCATAAAACTTTTGCGTCAACTGGGTGTTATTCCAGAAAAGGAAAATGTTTCGAAAGATGATCCGGATTTGCCATCCGAAGGAGTCTTATACACGGTTTATTATACAAACACAGGACTATGCTATCATACAGAAACCTGTCATTGCTTAACGAATAGCAAATATTCTACTTCTATCAGCGGCGCAAAATCTATGGGGCTTCGAGCCTGTAAAATATGCAATCCTTTCGATGGCTCTTGGGAAAACGAAAGTAGCCTTACCTTATCAGGAAAAGTTGGGTTGGAAGATCTAATGTTTAGTATTATGAGTGAAGGTGATGCTTGGACAATAGAAAAAGGCTTTGAAAATTTATCTATAAAAACCGAGGGCAATTTTATAGCCGAAGCAAAACTTGCAGGTGATTTTGAATTTGAATTTTCTGGTGACGAAACCAAAATTGTTGTAGGAAAAGATGAGAAAAATGCAATTTTAACACTTGAAGGATTAAAACAAAAGTTATTCCCAATTGCGTTCATTTCTTATGATGGAACGTGGAATGTAAAAATTGGTCCTAATAGTGATAAAGTTGATATGCCCTTAACGATAGGTTTGATGATCTACACCGATATATATGGCAATATTACAGCGGGAGCAGAAGTGTATTGTTCTTATACACAGCCTATTGAATATAATTTTGATGTTTTTAAAGACGGAAAATTCTTAGGTATTGGTGCTACCGACAACGAAGAAGAACCCACGACTTCCGAAGATGCTGGAGATTTTAATTGGGGATTAAAAATTGAAGCCAAAGCGGATGTGGATTTTCAAGCGTTAGGCGGCTCTGTTATGCTTTATGTAGGCAATATGAACGTTCTCGAACTATCATTAGTTAGATTTGGTGCAGAAGCACAAGGAACATTGGCTTTTGATTCTTCTGAATATCATAATGACAACTATGGCTTCTCTGCACAGGGGAAAGTTTGTATATATGCCGAACTTCTTGAACTCGATTTGAAAGTCAAAGCTAAAACAAAATGGGGATTAAATGGGGCAATTGATGCAAATCTTGGACCTTGGAAACGCTGGGAGTTAGGAAAGTTTGGAAACACCGATGTAGAAGCATCAACTCACTTTAATTCTTCTACAATGTATGTGAATAATATCATAGCAGGCGACTCAAAAAGTATCTACTACAAAGATGAACAAGGCAATTTAATTGCAGAAAAAGACTCATATAAAACTGTTATTTACGATGATGAATTCTTTGTTATTTGCGGAATAGACGATAGTTACATATATCTTTTGAAGCGAAGCGAAAACAATAGTAGCCTATATGATTTGTATCGTATTAGAAAAGATGGTACAAGCGAAAGACGTATAGTAGAAGAAATCAAAAACTTTATGGAATGCGATGAAACATATTTCTACTATACTTTGGGTGACGATACTCAAACTATTATGCGGTTAAGGCGTTCCGATCTTGAAGAAGAATCATTTGCTTCATTTGATGCAGAAGTTGCTTATATGAAGAAACAAAACGATGGCTTTTATGTAGAAACCACAAGCGGATTTTGGTTCCTTACAACGATAAAATACTATTTGTTAAATTCAAATGGTGAAATTGTTGAACATTATGGTGAAAATCCTGCCGTATCTCAATATTTGTTATATGAATACGATGATTTCTATATGGCAACCAAGATAGTATCTAACGGCTTCTTGAGGGACACTGCTTCTGAAATATATTGGCTATCATTAGATAAGCAGAATTATGTTAAGGCGGAATCATTAGCTGGTTGGACTCCTTCTGAAGAATACGGAATCTTTGTCTTGACGGATGGGGATGAAAATCACAATTATCAGATAAAGCTTTACTGCGCAGAAAATGGTGAATTGGTTTCTGTTGTTGGCGTTAATAGCAATCAAGCTCATTTCACAATGGTTCAGGATGATTACGGTACTTGGTATTATATAGATGAAACTGAAACGGGATTAACTCTATATGCTATGAACGAAAACTTTGAAAATCGAAGAATTATTGAAGAACTTTCTTACGAGGAATTCCCTGTAAATTTGGAAACGTGCGGAATGATCTTAATGGATGGTACGATATGGTTCTACGAAATGCCGGATGAATATACTGCAAATGTTTTGTATCGTTATAGTTTGTATTGATAAGGAGGAAACACGATGAAAAAAACAAAATATATATTGAGTGCTTTAATTGCCTTAATTATAATGGTATCCTCCGTAATGCCTCTGACCGTTTATGCCGAAGCAAGTAATGATTCGTTGGGCTATCGAACGATATCATATCAAATATCCTCATCTGATCTTGAAAATTATGCAGACGGTGGTCGTAGCGGATTGGATATTTCCTTGCGAAGCAGCCTTCCTCAAGGTGTAACTTATTCTTTTGAAACGGAAGAACGTCAAGTAACATTAACGCTTCACTTTGAATTTGAATCAGCAGAAGAATATCGCGAAAAAGTAATCGGTCTATGTGGAACGGATACGGCCGTGATTTGCTCTTTGGATGATGGAGTATTGATCGTTGAAAGCGCGGAGCCGATGAACTATTTAGATTTCTTGTTTGAAGTTGAAAATGATATTGATGTAGAGAATAGTGACAATTCCGAAGAATCACAAAAACAGACTTCTACCTTTGATATTCGTTCAATGATGACAGTTACAAAGAACATTTTATCTGTTAATGATACAGAATACCAAATTGAAGGTATCGTCAATATTCGTCCCGAGATAAGTGATGAAGAACTTATTAGAGCAGATTATCTTTCTTTACATACTGAGGGAAAGAGAAACGGTAATTTCAAGCGAACAGTTGTCGTCGGAATAAGAGACGATGCAAATGAGGAAAAAAAGAATTATTTCAACAAACTGCTTAAAAAGTTAGGCAAGGTAAAAACTGAGCAAATATCGGAAAATGAGCTTACCTTGCAGGTAACGTTTGAAGCATATGGACAGCAGGAATTGACAGCTAAAACCGAGCAATGCCTTGGGTGCAACATTATTCAAATCGAAAATCTTTATCCAATAGACAAGAAAAATGTTGGTGTCACCAATCAAGAATTTTACGATTTAACAGCTATTCTTAATCCAGAAGGAATGTTTTGCTACACGTTTGACGCACCTTCTTATTATAGCAACATTCAAACAGTTGAAGGTTACTCGTACACAACCGAAAGTGGAATTGCATCAAAAAACGGAATAATTACGTATAGCTATGAGAAAAAGTTTTGTTTCGATGAAATTCGTATCTCTACGGATATATCAAATTTGTTTGGAAAAATTGATCGAACAATTCGGTTAAGTGTTTCAAATGAAATAGCTGATTTTTACTACGAGAATATCAAAACTCAACTTAGTGAACGCCTTCCTAAAGACTCTGTTATGACCATTAGCGAAGATGAAAATGGCATATATTACGAGATTTGTTTTTCATCCTATTCAACCGAAAAGGTATTAGATTTTACCAATGCTATTCTTGACTCTTCAGGGGAGTTAACAATTGATCGCGGATTCTTAGGCATTTCCAATCAAATTTCCGAGAATATATCCGTTGATAATGTTTTGACATCTATGTCACCTGCTCGCAGTGTTTCATCGAATTATACCTTGATTTCTACCGCATCACTAACAGATGAAATGGAAGAATACGATGAAAGTTACAAAGTGGAAGATGGAGTTGTGGTTTGGAACATCTGTGGAACAGAAGATATTACCATTATGTATAATGGTGTGAATATCATCAAAGTTATTTCGTTTATTATAATTTTATTGGTGGCAGGAGTTGTAGTTTTTGCTATAACCAAGAAAATCATAAAATCTAAATCAACGAATAAATCTTTGACAACAGATAACGATGGAACAAAATAAGGTATTCTTATAAAAATTATCCCTTGTTAAATTGAAGGTCGTGTAGCGTAAAACTTCACGACCTTCTTCCTTTTCCATTACAATATATACGTGTATTGCAAAAAAACGCCACCTTAGACTTTCATCTAAGATGGCGTTTTTTTCGTATCAGAGCGAAACCTTTACGGCGAAGCCGCCGCTAAAGAAGTAGGTGTTCGTCCAATACACGTTTGGTGGAGGCGAGGGGAGTCGAACCCCTGTCCGAAAATCTCTTGATATGAACTTCTCCGGGTGCATTGTATCTTTTAATTTCCCAAACTATTCCGCCGATACACAGGCAAAACAGTCGGTAGCTCTTTTATTCATGATTGCTTCAAAAGCCAACAGGCAATTCACGTTCACCGCTACATGACGCTTGTTCCAAGACCGCGATACTTCTCGGACAAACGGGCTGCCCTCGGGCAGCGGCACCGCTTACGCGGCCATTGCTACTTTTTCGTTAGCGTTTAATTTTAAGTTTAAGCCGTTTAAAGAGTTGCTCGGCTCTACCCGCTTATCATACCTCAAAA
>JAZNBI010000026.1:0-12513 GCA_045586995.1 Eubacteriales bacterium
TATAATTACCCCGGATACGCGTCGCATATTTTGGGAAGCGTGGGAAAAATTCGTTCGGCAGACGTGGAATATTATACGTCGCTCGGATATCCGATGGACGCTACGGTTGGCACCTCGGGATGTGAATATGCATTTGAAAAATATTTGCACGGCACCGACGGAGTTATGATAATCGTCGAGGATGACAATGGCAATATAGTGGATAGCTACGTCGAAAAAGAGCCGATTGCGGGTAATGACGTTTGGCTTACTATCGATATAGAGCTTCAAATGGTTGCCGAGGATGCCTTGAAGGATAATATTGAATATATAGTGTCGCACGCTTCGGGTGTTCATTCGGGCGAGGATGCGGATGCGGGCGCGGTCGTTGCTATCGACCCTAACAGCGGCGCAGTTCTTGCCATTGCATCTTACCCCACGTTTGATCTTGCGACCTTTAATGATGATTATAGTGATCTTATTGAGAACGAGCTTTCTCCGCTCACAAACAGAGCGTTGAACGGATTATACGCGCCCGGCTCAACATTTAAGCTTGGAATCGCGGTAGCCGCCTTGGAGGAGGGATATATCACTCCTTCCACTATTATAGATACCAAGGGAGAGTACGTTAAATATCCGGGGTACAGCCCCAAATGCTGGAGCTATGCACCGAGATATGGGTATGAAATGCACGGACCTATTAACGTTTCGACGGCAATACAGGTTTCGTGTAACTATTTCTTTTATGAAATAGGCGACCGAATGGGTATTGATATTATGAATAAATATTGCAGGCGTTACGGTATCGGCTCGCCTACCGGTATAGAGCTCGGCGAAAGTGTCGGAATCCTTGCGGGCGAGGAGTACAGAGATATAAACGGACTCGGCTCGTGGTATCCCGGTGATACGCTTGCTGCGGCAATAGGTCAGTCGGACAACCTGCTGTCTCCTATGCAGATCGCGGTCTACACCTCGGTTTTGGTCAACGGCGGAACACGTTATCAGGCGCATTTGCTTGATTCTGTGCGTTCTTATGCGGAAAGCGCAAAGCCCATTGTGAGCTTTAAGCCGAACAAGCTTGACGAGCTCGATTTTTCGGAGCAAACGGTAGAAACGCTAAGAAGCGCAATGAGAAGCGTGGTTACGGGAAGCGCTACCGTGTCTGTATTTATGAAGAACGTTCCTGTTAAGGTCGGGGGCAAAACGGGTACGGCGCAGGTCAAGACGACCGCAAGCGACAACGCGGTATTTACCGCCGCCGCACCTATCGACGATCCGCAAATAGTTGTCAGCGCGATTATCGAACGCGGCTCATCGGGCGGATACGTTTCCAAAACCGTTGCCGAAATAATGGAGGAGTTTTTCTCGTAACTATGCTTCGCGTGACAAACACAAAAATCACTCAAAAATATCGGCGTGACAGTTGATAAACGAGTTCGGATATCTACTGTCACCCTAAGGAGTTTATATGCTTTATAAAACACAAACCGCCGTTATCGGCGCGGGACACGCGGGAATTGAAGCGGCGCTTGCATGCGCGCGGCTTGGAATCGATACCGTATTGTTTACGCTTTCGCTCGATTCGGTGGGGAATATGCCTTGCAATCCGTCAATAGGCGGAACGGGGAAGGGACACCTTGTATATGAGATAGATGCGTTGGGCGGAGAAATGGGAAAAGCCGCCGACAAGGTTACGCTTCAATCAAGAACCCTTAATCTCGGCAAAGGGGCTGCCGTTCATTCCAAAAGAATACAGGCAGATCGAAAGCGTTATCAGCAGATAATGAAGCAAACGCTCGAAAAGCAAGAGAATTTGCGACTTATACAGTCTGAAATCGTAGCGCTGGGTACTTCTGTGGAAAATCAGGTGCTAAAAATAAGATCGGTTACTACCGCGCTCGGTGACGAGTGGGAGTGTGATGCGGTCATTATTTGTACCGGCACCTATTTGGAGGGCAGAATTTTTGTCGGCGATAAGAACTATGAAGCGGGACCTGACGGTTCTTTGCCCGCAAAAGGACTTTCACAATCGCTTTCCTCGCTTGGGATAAAGCTTATGCGTTTCAAAACCGGAACGCCCGTAAGAGTCAAAAAATCGACAATAGATCTCTCGGTTTTAGATGAACAGAGCGGAGAGGACGATATTATACCCTATTCTGCGTCAACCGACGAAGCCGAATTTGAAAATTTTTCTCAGATTCCTTGCCATATAGTATATACAAATTCCGAAACGCATCGGACGATTCGTGAAAACATTACTCGCTCGGCAATGTATTCGGGGCAGATTCACGGCACCGGGCCGCGCTATTGTCCTTCAATTGAGGATAAAATCGTGCGATTTGCCGACAAGGAAAGGCATCAGCTTTTTGTTGAGCCGATGGGGGAGGATACCGAGGAGGTATACATTCAAGGATTTTCAACCTCATTACCGACCGAGGTGCAGTATGATATGCTTCATACCCTCGACGGCTTCGAAAAAGCCGAGATAATGCGATATGCTTATGCCATTGAATACGATTGCGTAGAGCCGACTCAGCTTTTTGCAACCCTCGAATTCAAAGGTGTTTCGGGGCTTTACGGCGCAGGACAGTTTAACGGTACCTCGGGCTACGAGGAGGCGGCAGCGCAAGGTCTTGTAGCGGGAATCAATGCTTCTATGAAGATTTTGGGAAAAGAGCAGATAGTTTTTTCGCGCTCTGAAAGCTATATAGGAACTTTGATTGACGATTTGGTTACCAAAGGTACTAACGAGCCGTATCGAATGATGACCTCGCGTTCGGAATACCGCCTTTTATTAAGGCAGGACAATGCCGACCGCAGACTTACTCCGATAGGATATAAAGCAGGGCTTGTGGGAGATGAGCAATACGAAAGATTTTTGCAAAAAAAGTCTAAGGTCGATAACGAAATAAAACGCTTGAATTCAACTTATATTTCTCCTGCGGTGGCATCTGAATTTGTAGCGCGCTTTGAAATGCCGAAAATTATGGGCGGCGTTACGCTTGCCGATTTGCTGAGAAGGCCGGGAATTACTTATGATTCGCTTGAAGAAATCGACACGTGCCGCGAAAAATTTACAAAAGCCGAAAAGCTCACGGTCGAGGTGAGCATAAAATATGAAGGTTATATCAAAAAGCAGCTTTCCGAGGTGGCGCGCCACGAGCGTCTTGAAAGCCATACCTTGCCGAGCGATATCGATTACACGCAGATAATGGGACTTCGGAAGGAAGCGGCTCAAAAGCTGCAAAAGCTCCGTCCGATAACGGTCGGACAGGCATCGCGCATCAGCGGTGTAAATCCTGCCGATATTTCCGTGCTTTTGATTTACCTTAATATTGATTAAAATAAAAGCCGTAATAATAAAAAGCACTTATGATAACGAAAAATTCGTTTGTCATAAGTGCTTTTGCGTTGCTTTGCACGCTCCTTTTTTAGGTTGTTCACGACAAAGCTTTGTTGTCACATGTGTCTATACGGAAAGTATTTTCGGCTTGCGCCTCGCGAAGCTTATCCAGCTTTGAGTTGCGAATATAAAGCATAAGGTCGAATGATATCTCTAAAAAATTCAAGATATAGAAGAAAAAGCTTAAGTAGAACAGAAAGCCATCCGCTCCGAGTTGCGTTACCATCAAAAGCTTTCGGATAATCCCAAATGCATACCCGACAAGCAGAAAGACCTCAAAGAAAAGACTTTTTCCTTGTGCTGTACGGGATTTAAGTGACTTGTAAATGGATATCGGCCAGGAAAGACCGAAACAAAATATGGTGATTGCCTCAAACAAATCGGTAAAAAGCGTAATGTTCATTTTTTCTCCTCTTTTCAAAAAAGTACTTGACGTTCATCTACACTTATATTATAATATATCTCGTTATATATGTAAAATATATAATTGATATCAGATTTATATAAAATTGATATGGAGAGATTATGCACATCAGCTATGACTATTACCGCATTTTTTATTTTGTTGCCAAGCACGGAAGCTTTACGCATGCAGCAGAGGCGCTTTTTCAAAATCAACCTAATTTGACTCGCGCCATCAAGGTGCTGGAGTCAGAGCTCGGCTGCACACTTTTTGTTCGTTCCAATAAGGGCGTGCGTCTGACTCCCGACGGAGAACGATTGTATGAGCACGTTTCCTCTGCAATGGAGCACATTCTCGCAGGTGAAGAAGAATTAGCGACCAACAAATCTCTGGAGAGCGGAACGCTTTCGATTGGCGCCAGCGAGATTGCCCTTCGATGCTTTTTGCTGCCTATTCTCAATCAGTATCGCCGCCAGCATCCGGGTATCCGCATCAAGATCTCTAATCACTCCACTCCACGCGCTCTTTCACGTCTAAAAAACGATCTCGTCGATCTTGCCATTGTCACTACACCGATGGTTTCCGAGGAGGATGTCGTTTCAACGACGCTCAAGACCTTTTATGAGGTTCCCGTTGGGGGAGAAAGCTTTCGGGAGCTTGCCTTGGGAGAGCCGATCTCTCTTTCCGATTTTGCCGAATATCCCATCGTTTCTTTAGGAAGTAAGACCTCCACCTATGATTACTATCTCCGTTTATTCCAAACGTACGGCTTGGATTTTGATGCGGAAATCGAGGCAGCTACGGCAGATCAACTGCTGCCGCTCATTCAACACAACCTTGGTATCGGCTTTGTGCCGGAGGATTTTTTAACCGTTTCACAGACCGAGCGAGTCTATCGTATTCCTTTGGATATTCCGACTCCTACCCGCGAAATAGTTCTTGTAAAGAAGCGTATGCATGCTCTTAGTCGTCCTGCCAAAGAGCTTGAGAGAATGATTTTGGCGCATAAAGAATAACAGAAAGCACTTATGATAACAAAAAAAGACCGTAACGATTTGTTCGTTACGGTCTTTTATCTTTAAAGCCGAAAGCTGTTTATCAGCCAAGCTTTGCCTGGTTAACTCTAATGCCGGGGCCCATTGTGGAAGCAAGAACACAGCTCTTTATATACTGTCCTTTTGCAGCCGCGGGTTTAGCTTTAATAACTGCGCCAACAAGTGTATCAAAGTTCTCTTGAAGCTTTTCAACTCCAAACGAGGTCTTTCCTATCGGGCAGTGAATGATATTTGTTTTGTCAAGACGGTATTCGATCTTACCGGCTTTAGCTTCTGTAACAGCACGAGCAACGTCGTTTGTAACAGTACCTGCCTTGGGGCTCGGCATAAGTCCCTTAGGACCGAGAACCTTACCAAGACGTCCGATAACACCCATCATATCGGGGCTTGCAATAACAACGTCGAATTCGAACCAGTTTTCCTTGGTGATCTTTTCAACGTAGTCGAGATCGCCAACGTAGTCTGCACCTGCGTCAAGTGCGGCCTGAACCTTATCACCCTTTGCAAATACAAGAACTCTTGCGGTCTTACCTGTACCGTTGGGAAGAACTACCGCGCCTCTGACCTGTTGGTCTGCGTGACGGGAGTCAACTCCAAGACGGATGTGGATCTCTATAGTTTCATCGAATTTTGCTTTCGAGGTCTGACAAACGAGATCGAGTGCCTCGCTTGGGTCGTAAAGCTTGCTCTTTTCGATAAGCTTTGTGCTGTCTGCATATTTTTTGCTCATTTTAGCCATGTTTGCACCCTCCTATCAGTCCTCAACCGTAACACCCATGCTGCGGGCTGTTCCGGCGATCATACTCATTGCGGTTTCCAGGGAAGCTGCGTTAAGGTCAGACATCTTGGTTTCTGCAATTTTCTTGATTTGTTCTTTTGTTATTTTTGCAACCTTTGTCTTGTTAGGTGCAGCTGAACCGGACTCGATTCCGCAAGCCTTCTTTATAAGAACGGGAGCAGGCGGAGTCTTTGTTATAAATGTGAAAGAACGGTCAGCATAAACCGTGATAACAACGGGAATGATAAGACCCATGTCATTTTTTGTTCTTTCGTTGAATTCCTTTGTGAATACGGGAATAGCAACACCATACTGACCGAGAGCCGGTCCAACAGGCGGCTGAGGAGTTGCCTTACCAGCGGGTAACTGCAACTTAATGTAACCCATAACTTTTTTTGCCATAATAAAATACACCTCCAATGTGGTATTTATACGGGAGAATTATAATAAAAGAATTTTCTCCCTCCCACTTAATGGCTCTTAGTTGTTTTTGTCGAGCTGAATCGAGCCGGAATCAAGCTCTACGGGCATATCGCGGCGTCCTTTTTTGACCAAAACCGTAACCTTTTTAAAGTCGTCTGACACCGATTGTACCACTCCGGTATACCCCTCAAAGAGTCCGGATTTGACAATTATATTGTCGCCGATGTCGAAAGCGAGCTTAATACGCTTTTCTTCGATATTCAAAGCTTCTACTTCTTCGTCACCGAGCGGTGTGGGACGAGAGCCCGGACCGACAAATCCCGTCACGCCCGTTATATTTCTGACGGCGTGCCAGCTTTCTTCGGTCATACACATTTTTACGAGAACATAGCCGGGGAAGATTTTATTTTCAACCTCTACCTCCGTGTCACCCTTCTTTTCAATCGTGATCTCGACGGGAATTTTAACGTCGAAGATAAGATGCGAAAGGTTGCGGTTTTCGACTATCTTTTCGATGCTTGCCTTAACTTTGTTTTCATATCCTGAGTAGGTGTGCGCCACATACCATCTCGGGCCTACATTCATTTCATTTATATCGCTCATATTAATTCCTTATGCAAAGATGTCTTTAAGCAGAACGATACCCTGTGCAAAGCCAAAATCAAGCAGACCTATAATAACTGCGAAAGCAACAACAACGGAAAGGACGACCGCAGTGTTCTTTTTAACCTGCTTCCAAGGAGACCAAACGATTTTTTTGATCTCGCTTTTCAAGCTACGGAAATAATTCGCAACCCGAGCCGTGAATTTAACCTTTTCTTTCTCTGCCATTTTTTATTCCCCCAATTATTTGCTTTCTTTATGAAGAGTATGCTTGTGACAGAATTTGCAGAATTTTTTCATTTCCAATCTGTCGGGGTCGTTCTTCTTGTTCTTTTTAGTGTCATAATTTCTTTGCTTACATTCAGTGCAAACCAAGGTAATTTTGACTCTTGAATCATTAGCCATTTTTCGGCACCTCCATTTTCTTTTATTAACCGCAAAAGCGGTCTTTTGTGTACCTCCCTCTGTCAGCAACGCGTTCGTAGGCGCGAAAAGAACGCAACAAAAAAAGACCTGCACGCAGAGGTGAAATGATTATACCACATTCCACCAATGATGTCAAGCCCTTTTTAGTAAATTTCTTCAATATTATATAAACAGCTCATATTTGGTTCTTTGAAACCAGATAGCGTTCATAATAAAACAGATACTGCTGAGCGATTCCTCTGTAAGTGCCGAGGGCACAGGGCGAAAAGCTTTCTCCGAAATATTTTGCCATTGCGCGCTTTATCCACACGTCAACAGGGAAGGCGTCATAGTGCCCAAGCCCGAACAAAAGCACGCAAGAAGCAACCTTCGGCCCGACGCCGTATATTGAGCACAGCTCTTTTAAGCAATTATCGGTATTATTATCTTTAAGCATCGAGTCAAGGTCAAGTGTTTTGTCCGAAACTTTTTTTGCGGCATCAACTATGTATTTTGCGCGAAAACCGGTTTTTAACGAAAAAATTTCACTCACTCCCGCAGAAACTATACTCTCGGGCGTGGGGAAGGAATACTCATTTTCGCGCGCTCCGTGCGATTCCATGCCGTATGTGTCGACTTTTTCACCCAGCTTCTCGGAAATTGATGAAATTAACGATTTTATACGCGGAATATTGTTGTTTTGCGAAATTATAAATGAACACAGTGCTTCCCACGGCTCTTGATGCAAAATACGAATACCGTCGCCGTAAGAAACGGCATCGGAAAGCGCTTGATTGTCGGAAAGCGAAAGAATGTCGTTGTTTATTTTCGTATAATCCTCGGACAGCGAAAAATAATTTCTCCAAATTTTCTCGAAATCCTCTTTATCGGAATTAAAAATATATATTCTGTCTTTATCCTGTGCAACCGAAATAAAGCGCCCATATGCTACCCCGCAAAATTCCGATTCGTATTTGCTTTTTTCTACACGGTCAAATCTGAAGCACTGACCGCAATCAAAGATTTTTTCTATATCAAAGTGCTTTGGGCGTTCAAAGCTTATGCAGGGTATATTATTCTCGTGAAAGAATATAACCTCTTGATTTTTCGATATAATCATTTTCTCCCCCGTTTTATCTGAAAAATGTACTTGCGAAATATGTCCGCAGTATGTTATAATAAAAACGAAGATTTTATTTGTGCGGAACTATATAGATTATACATCACTTTTTGTTACTTGTCAAATCCTCGGAATAATTTGAAAGGAAAACGTATAGAGAAATGGAACAGATTTATACGATACCCGTAAACGAAGCGTTTGAAGCGTCTGCAAAAGACAGTAGCTGCGGCTGCGCTTTTTGCGCACTTTACAGAAAGCTTGAGGAAAATGAGCTTGACCTTATACTCGGCGCATCGATGATGGAGCCCGACGTCAGAATAAAAACCAACGAGCAGGGATTTTGCCGCACGCATTACGATATGATGTTCGTGCGCAAAAACCGTTTGGGCATGGCGCTGACATTAGAAAGCCATCTTGACGAGCTTCGCGAGGATATGAAGGGCGGATTTTTGAAAAACGCCTCGGATTGTGCAATTAAGCGTATTGACGCGTTGGACAAGAGCTGTTACGTTTGCAATCGCATCGAGCTTCATTTTCAGCGTATGATAGAAACCGCGGTCTTACTTTGGGCAAGGGATGAAAATTTTCCCGAAAAGCTCCGCGCGCAGCCCTATTTCTGCCTGCCTCATTACAAAATGCTGCTTATGCACGGCAAAGAATGCTTGTCACGCAAAAATTATGAGGAGTTTTTCAAGCAAAGCTCAAAGGTCGTCGAAGCATATTTTGATGAGCTGCGTAATGACGTCAGCTGGTTTTGCAAAAAATTTGATTACAGATACGATGAAGAACCTTGGTATAATTCCAAGGATGCCGTTGAAAGAGCAATAAAATTCTTGCGCGGCGATATTCACAGATAGGAGTTTTTATGATAGACCTTCTTGAATTCCATAAGCGCTTTATACTTGAGCATCTGGGAGAAGGCGATATTGCCGTTGATTTTACTATGGGCAATGGTCACGACACCGAATTTCTTGCTAAAACCGTCGGAAAAACAGGACACGTATACGCATTTGATATTCAGGAGAGTGCGCTTGCGTCCACATCCGAGCGCCTTGAAAAAAGCGGTTGCCGAGATAACGTAACGCTTATACTCGCCTCTCATCATAACGTAAAAAAATACATCGACGTTCCCATAAAAGCGGGAATGTTTAATCTTGGGTACCTTCCGGGTGGCGATAAAGCTATTACAACTATGCGTAAGACCACCCTTCCCGCTATCGAAGCGGCAATTTCCTTGCTCAGCTCGGACGCGGTTTTGGTTATTGCCGTGTATCCCGGTCACGCCGAGGGAGCTGCCGAGGGCAGAGAGGTTTTGGAATATCTTTCGTCGCTTGACAGACGAAAAATATGCGTCACCGAAATAAAAATCGTCAATTCAAGCACGTCGCCCTTCTTTTTCGTGGTCGAAACAAAAGCATAGAGAAAACGAGGTATAATAATTTGAACAGCAATAAAAGCAATTTTTCACAAAGAAATACGTATAACGGTATCCCACGACGCACAAACAGCAAATCGATATCGGGGCTGCTTTTTGTGATTTTTGCTGTCGTTATTTTTTTTACTGCTGCCATTATAGTGGCGGTAAGCTTACGGAGCGGCATTGATAATAAAAATAAAAACACCGCCGATTTTTTGTTTGATATCGGCGGAAAAACCTATGAAATAGCTTATGACGAAGCCGTAAAAAATGAAGTTATATATATAGATATGGCGCTTTTGACCGACCTTTGCGATTTTATCGTGGGGGGCAGGGTGGATTTCCCGAAATATATGACCTCTTACGGCGAAAGCATTGCATTTTCGTTTAACAGCGCAGTAGCGGAGGTCAACGGCCAAAAGGTAGAGATGTCCTCGCCCGCGCTTGCAAAGGGAAGCAGTGTAATCGTTCCTTTAGAGTTTATCAAGTACATTTCGAACGGAATTATAATTGATATAAACGAGGATGAAAATAAAATTTCGATAAACAGGAAATATTCGGATGACATACCCGAAAAAATAACCTTTTCGCCCAAAAGCGACGATACGCTTCCACCGATTTCGGAGGAGTTGGGCGCTATGTCGTTTTCAACCGATTTAAGTGAGTACGAGCAGTATATGAACCCTTCGGAGCGCGACGGATTTTTGACACTGATAAACAAGGTACAGACGATAGTTGCCGATTCCGTGCCCGAAGATCTCGTTTCGGTCCCTACAGAATATACGTATTACGGAAAATCGGTTCAGCTTCGCGAAACCGCCGAAAAGGCGCTTGAGGCAATGATGATTGAGATGTATGCCGCGGGCTTTGACGATATTTTTGTGACGAGCGGGTACCGTTCTTACAACTATCAAGCATCGTTATTTGAAAATTACGTTGCCGAGGAGATGGCTTCGGGTATTTCTCGGGCCGAGGCGGAAAAAATCGTGGAAACCTATTCCGCGCGCCCCGGTACAAGCGAGCATCAGAGCGGACTTTGCGTTGACCTTATATCGAAATATATGTCGGGGCTTAACGAAAGCTTTGCAGATAACGATGTATATGAATGGCTCTGCGAAAATGCTTGGAAGTTCGGATTTATATTGAGATTCCCGCAAGATAAAACGGCAGAAACCGGATATAGCTTCGAGCCGTGGCACTATCGCTTTGTGGGCAGATATCATGCGGCTCGAATCCATATGCTCGGATTCTGCCTTGAAGAATATACCGAATATATAAAATGAATTGACTTAATATAAGCCGTTTAACGCCGCGCCTATAACCGTACCGAATTGAGCGTGCTCGGGAATTATAAAGTTAATGCCGAAAATCTTTTCAAGTCCCGTAAAAACGTCTGCTATCGGCTTTATTGTAGTAAGATTTCCCGTGAGTACGATATCCTTTATATTATAAGCTCGTGCCGCAAAGATAGAAATCATAGCAATAGTTTCGGCAACCATATTTGCAATGCCGAGCGCGATATCCTGCTTGGAGGCGATATCGCTGAGGTTTCCGAAGTTTGACGCAGTGAGGTCAACGTCGACGCCGGGAACGAGCTTCGTGTTGGAAATATCCTTGACGTGCAGGTCTATATTTCTGAGATCTCCGCCCTCGCAGAGCTTTTCAATGTGCTCTATTGTGTCCATGCCGAGTATTTTCTTCGAAAGTCCGACAAGCGTTCCGCCGCCTACGCCCGTACCGCCGAGATATTCGGTTTCGGTGCGTCCGTTGTGCCTTTTTGCGTGTATCATTGCGGTACCTGTGCCCATACTGACTATTATTGCTTCGTCAAGATTTGACAAATATAGTCCGCCGAGTCCTATGCAGGAAAACTCTGAGATCTGACGGCAATCAAGCGAGTATATCGGCTCGTTAATAAATGATGAGCCGACGCCCGTCATCATAACGCGTTCGATGTCCGAAAGGGCAAGCCCGTTTTCGAGTGTAAACCGCCCAAATGCTCCGTATATCGACGTTATGGGGTCGTTTGCGCGTACAAAAATCGGGTTTATAAGCTCGTTCTTTTCTCCTGCACGGAATCCGACGATCTTTGTTGTGCTTCCGCCGACATCTATACCTATGACCGTTTTCATTGTATATCTCCATTTCTTTTAGCGTTATTATTTTCCTCATTATACCACTTTGTTTTAAATAAATCAATAAAATGATTTAAATTTCTTCTTTTGGGGGCTTTTGCTTTGTTAAAAAATGAGTGCTTTGATATATTGAACAGTAAAAAACTTTTCGTTTTCGATATGGACGGAACAATATATCTCGGTAATAATATTTTTCCGTTTGCCGTGAAGTTTATCAATAATCTGCGAAAAGCAGTGAAGAAGGTGCTTTTCTTTACGAACAATGCATCGCACACTCAGGATTTTTATCTTGAAAAGCTTACGCGCACAGGGTTTTCGCCAAGTTCGGATGAAATATTGACATCGGGTGACGTTACCGCGCAATTTCTTATTGAAAACCGTCCCGCATCGCGGGTATATCTTTTGGGAGTGCCGGAGCTTGCCGAGGATTTTAGGCGTAAGGGTATATCGTTACTTAACGGTGACGAGGAAAGCGCGGATATAGTTGTGAGCAGCTTTGATCTGTCATTGACCTACCAGAAGCTGTCCAATGCCTGCCGCTTTATCCTTGGGGGCGCGGAATATTTATCTACGCATCCCGACAATACCTGCCCTGTGGAAAACGGATTTATACCCGACAGCGGAGCGATAGCGGCGTGCATTACCGCTGCTACGGGAGTTACTCCCAAGTTTTTTGGAAAGCCGTGTGCGCTTACTGTAGATGCTATCGAAAATATAACAAAAATATCGCGCGAGAATATTTGCTTTTTCGGTGACCGTCTTTATACCGATATTGCCGTTGCCACGCGAAAC
>JAZNBI010000027.1:0-2418 GCA_045586995.1 Eubacteriales bacterium
GTGTTACTTTGCCGGGTTACGCTGTTACTTTGCGGAAAACAGCCCTCGTTCCAAACGGAACGAGGGCTAAGTTAATTTATAAATGCTTCTTGTTAAATATCGGTATGCTGACGGCAAAACAAATTATAGTCACAATAGCCGTTACAATAATGGCTACGATATATTCTTTTGATTGTGCCACACCATATATCAAGGAATTACCGTCCGTTAACAAGGTCGGCAGATATTTATTTGCCTTGGGTAGCAAACCAACGAGATAGGAAAAAAGAACGACAGCTCCCGTTCCGAGAAGCACTTCTGTGCTTGAAGTGGATATCGTAGAA
This sequence comes from Eubacteriales bacterium, assembly GCA_045586995.1. Lineage (GTDB taxonomy): Bacteria > Bacillota > Clostridia > Oscillospirales > CAG-272 > JAZNBI01. The sequence continues at coordinate 324 of JAZNBI010000027.1, forward strand.
AAGAGAGTCATCAAAGAAATAACGAATACGCCGAACAACCACCAGCACACAACCGAAAGAAGAAGGTTCTGCGCTACCGAGTTATCCCAAAAATACGAATTATAAAGATACGTGATTCCAAAGCAGAGCCAATAACCGAGCGACCAAATCGCACATAGAATACCTGCTTTTGAAATAACGACCTTGTATCTCTTAAGTCCTTTCGTTAAGGAAAGCACCAACGTACCCGAGCCATACTCTTTGGTAAAGATCGCACCTTGAAGCAAAACGAAGGCGATCAGCCCGATGGGCATATTTTTGAAAAATTGCACCCACGAATCCATCGCGCTGACTTTTACATCGGTCACTATCATACCGCTTTCCGCAAGCGAGTCTGCCATCACCTCAAGCAACCACGGCGTTAGCTTTGCCACCGCAGGATTCATAATTCCAAGCAGAACAAACAGAACGAGCGTTATCCACAATCTACCGCTGCGAAGCTGCTCCATACATTCCTTTTTTATGAAAGTGAACAAGGATTTCATTTTTCCGTCACCTCCATAAACAGATCTTCAAGACTCGGCTCTAAACGCTCCACCTTCAAGAGTGATATACGATGATCTGCAACAAAGCGCAAAATTTCGGATGCAGAATACTTATTCTCCGAGAATGTCACTTTATTTCTGTCGATTTCCTTCACCTCGGGAAAAGCATTTCGCAGAATGACAGTATCCGAGTCGCTTTCGGTTTCTACCACATATTCGTTGCTTCGGCATCCCGTTTTGATATTGGACAGCTTACCCCCAATATCCACTACACCGTCTTTCAGAAAAGCCACGTCTGTACAAATACGCTCCACATCAGATAGAATGTGCGTAGAAAACAGCACGGTTGTCTGATTCTTGATAGCCAAAAGAATATCGAGTATTTCTTTTCTGCCTATGGGATCGAGCGCCGAGGTTGGCTCGTCACAAATAAGAAGCTTCGGGCGAGAGAGGAGTGCCTGTGCAATACCCAAGCGTTGCTTCATACCTCGTGAAAAGCCTTTCATGCGGTGCGTTTCATCAGCAAGACCGACAAGAGTGAGCAACTCCCTTGTACGTTCTTCTATATCTGCACGGCTCATTCCCGTAATCTCACCGCAAAAACGCAGATACTCTTTCGCCGTCATAAACGAATAGAATTCCGGCACGTCGGGGAGATAGCCGATATAACGGTTGGTATCGGTTTGTCCGTAGACCACTTTCTCTCCGTTAACAATAATATCTCCCGAATCGGCTTTCAGAAGTCCAAGAACGGTTTTCATCGTGGTTGTCTTGCCCGAGCCGTTTTTTCCTATAAAGCCATAAATGCTATGCTCAGGCACGGACAGATCAAGTCCTCTCAAAACCTCTTTATCACCAAACCGCTTATGCAAACCGGTGATGCGTAGCATATCCATTAAGAATCCTCCTTACCGAGAAGGAAATATAGGATCGGACCGACAAAATTCATCAGCGCAATGGTAATGACCAGCCACAAAGCACGATTACCGCGCTTATACGTCTTGTGAGTTAAAATATGATACAGTGTATATCCAAACAGCGCAAACTGTACAATCACAAGCGGAATTAAAAACGGAAGAAACTCCATAATATTATCCATTGTTCGTGTCCTCCTTTTCTGCATATACTTCGACACACAAGCCCCTATGTCCGCACTTCGGACAAGTCAGACGGCGCATTTTCGGTGTGTGGTACGCCCAAAACACGTCCTTTAAACGGGGACTGAATACCTCGTGACATTCAGGACAGATATAGGCAACATGCTTGAAATAATAGAGCGAAACCGCAATGCCCCACGGTATTGCCACACACGCCCAAATGGCGAACAGCCACCAAAGGCCGTGCGTGATCCACAAAACAATGGATACCCATTGCAACGCGGTTACGGGAATTCCCGTAAGCACCATGAGCCAACGCATTTTCCTTAGTTTATTCTTGTTTTTCATTACAAACGCTATATCACCGATAGATTCAACAGAGAAATTTTTAACCTCTTTCAGCACACGCTTAATGGTTTCAACGATGCTGAGCTTTTTCTGTTGTTCTTCCAATTCTTCTCGAAGTGTTTGTTC
>JAZNBI010000028.1:0-15279 GCA_045586995.1 Eubacteriales bacterium
CCGCGCGACGTTGGCTCCCTCCACTCGGGGCTCCGCCCCTCCTTCCGTTAGCCAACGCTGTTCTACTACGATTTGTTACGTTTTTGGAAACTATTGCAACTTGCTATTGCAATTTGCGATCAAATATTTTAGCGAAATTGAAACAAACACCTCTCTTCGGTTGTTATATTTAACAAAGCCGAAGGGAGGTTTTGTTATGAAAAGAAAAATTTGGATCATCGGATTGTTGCTCCTTTTGTTGACCCTTACCGCTTGCGGTGAGTCATCCGACGAAGAATACAACTATCCGTATTTGCTCAAACAGTGGAACTCGATCGTCTATCGAATCAACGTGGACACCGCCATCATGGTGCCCCTCTGCCCCGATCCACTTTGCGCCCATGTTGACGAAAGCTGTCCTTTTCGCGAGATCAACTTGAACTCCATGCAAATGGCGGGTCGATATATGTATTGTCTTGAGGGATATAATAATGACCCGTTCAGTCTCGATTCGTATTACGAATCCATTTGCCGCATTGATCTCAAAACCGCTACCATTGAGACTGTCTACACAACAGACGACGGTTCGATAACCGAATTGTTTGCTACCGATAATTATTTGTTTTTTAATCTCTGTATCACAAAGCTCGTAGAACGCGAGGACGGAAGCTGTTCTGTGAATCCGTCGTACTACGTCTATCGCTATGATCTTAACAGTGGCAAAGAGGAAAAACTCTCAAACAACGGCTTTGAGAATTCACAGCGCATCTATGCAACAGAAGGCGGGCGCTTATATTGGAATAACGGCATTTCGGGCGGCGACTATTCCACCGATCTTGCCTACGGTGATCGCCGCGACGGCGACGAGACATTTGAGGGTCAGCGCGAGGATCAATTCTGCTACAACATGATCTACGCCGATCCCGGCTTTAACACCGAATGGTACGTCTACTGCTTCGACATTATACGCACCGATATGGCAACAGGGGAGAAAAAAACGGTGGTGAAAGATGTGGCAGGCTTTCCAATCTTCTACAACAATAAGATCATCTACGGAAAGTTGGGACATCCCTCTCTCCTCGGACTCCGCTACAGCGAAGAATCGGGGGAATGGGAGCCATATTACGATGAATACGGCGGCAAATATTATGTCTGCAACAGTGACGGCACGGGAGAGCGTCTTTTGTGCGACCTGTCAGAATTGGGCTACGAAATTCCCGTGACAACCGGCTTTGGCAAGGGAGACTCAGGCGACGCTCGCGAGGGGCTTGGCAACTGGTTTGCTATCCGAACATCTCGTGCTGTTCCCATCGACGACACGGGAAAGATCGAATTTGAAGGCGACATTCTCCTCATCAACGTGGAAACGGGCGAGGTAAAGGTGGTGCAGGGCGATGAAGATACTTGAACTCAATAATGTTAGCAAAAATTACGGCAAGGTGCAAGCGCTGAAGCATGTGAACCTGACCCTTGACCACGGCATTTACGCTCTTCTCGGCCCCAACGGAAGCGGAAAAACCACGATGATGAAAATTATCGCGGGACTTTTGAAACCAACCGAAGGAAGCATTACATACCGAGGTGAACCGATCAAGAACAATCGGAATTATCTTGCTCATCTCGGCTATATGCCCCAATATCCCGCCATGTACCCCTTCTTCTCTGTGATCGAATTTCTTTTGTATGTAGCAGAACTCAAAGGGTTATCAGACTGCATGGGCAAGATCGACCATCTTCTTGCGCGGGTAGCACTATCCGACGTGTGGGACAGACGAATCTCGGCACTGTCGGGTGGGATGAATCAACGGCTTTCCCTTTGTGCGGCGGTTCTGGGTGACCCCGAAATTCTCATTCTCGACGAGCCTACAGCGGGACTGGATCCTGCGCAACGGGTAGCGCTCCGCAATTTTATCGCTGAAATCGCCACCGACAAAACGGTTTTGTGGGCGACCCACATCGTCTCGGACGTGGAAAGCATCGCCCGCGAGATTATCTTTATGAAAAAAGGTGTAGTAACTTCTGTTCCTCTTGATGGGAAAGAAGGACAGACACTGGAGGCCCGCTATCTCTCTTTTTTCGGTGACGTACTATGAAAACTTTTCTGTTTGAACATAAAAAGCTGTGGCGCTCGACGGGCTTTCGCAATCTGTGCCTTGTTGTTTTGGCGATCAACCTTGCATTCGTTCTGTTCGGCGGCGCATCCGAACCCTCGTCCGCAGAGAAGCAGGCACATTTGGAAAACTATGTAGACAACATTTCTTACGTGATTCGCACGGCACAGCGCAATCTTACCGAATACCAAGTAACGGCGGGGGAAAACAGTTATCTTGTCCGCTACCAAGAGGACGTAATCGAGCGCTATACAGCACTACTTGAACAGGGTGTAACTCCTTTGACGGTGGTCGGCTGGGATGCCTTTTTCGACCACACATGGGACGATCTTTTTCTTGCGCTGATCGCCGTTCTCACAGGCGCCGTGCTTGTCATGACGGAGTATGACAACGGCACACACATCCTTGTTAAAATGACGCCCCTCGGCAAAAAAAGCGTGCAAAGCAAACTTCTTGTACTGGGGTCGTTCGCTTTTGTGGCCGCTTTGGCAATAGAAATGACAACGATTTTGGGAGTCGCGCTCCGTTTCGGTGTTTCTTCCCCCACCGCGCCCCTGTGTTCGGTGCTTCGGTTTGCCCACTGTCCATCCTGTGTCTCCATTCTCGGGTATCTGACGGCTTCGCTGTTGGCAAGAACCGTCTACGCGTGGGCGCTCATGCTTTTTGCGGCAACGATGTCCGCCCTTTTTCGCAGTTATCTTGTGTCCTTTTTCGCGTGTGCGGGAACCCTCGTCACAGGCTACGCTATCTCGCTCATCCCTACAAACAACGGCTGGCTGTTCCTCAACCCTTACACCCTCGGTGTCGCCCATCCCCTTTGGGAACGCTATCGGTCGGTCAATGTGTTCGGTCTGTCAATTCCGCTTTCCCTTGTGGCAACGGGGCTTTTGATTTTAACGTGCTTTACCTTGAACACAGTGTTTGTTTGGTGTGTCGGACGAACGGTGGAGCTTTCCACACTCCAAAAATGGAAGAGATCAATGGGAACACGAGTCAATCGCTTCAAGGAAAGGCTTAGTGCCCGCCTCCCCAGTCGAAAACCGCGCCGTCACACTCTCTTTTTTACGGAAATAAAGAAGAATTTCGTCAAATCTCATCTGCTCTTTCTGTGCATCGTCATGCTTCTCATAAAACTCCTGTATGCCGATGCTACCTTGCCACAATCCTATTACACCGAGAAATATTACAGAACGGTGTGCGAGATGTTTGCAGGAGAGGCGACCGAGGAAAAACGGCTTGTCATTGCAGACAAATTGCAACAAAGCACCGCCGTCATCGCGCGTGAGAACAGTATGCGCGACGCGATGATGAACGGCTCGATCACTGGCGAGGAATACAGCGCTTATCAGGAAGAACATAACCAAGCCACCCTCGACCAATTTGCCTTCACGCGACTATTGGCGCAATGTCAGAGAATCGACAGCGCCGCCGAGAAGGGACAAGATGCCTATATTATTTACGATACCGGCTGGTCATACGTTTTGACTGCGACCTCAGACATTATCCTGTACGCATTTGTCGTTTTGTTTTTTAGCGGCACATACAATATGGAATACAACAGCAACTTCCATTACTTCGCCGCTACGACCACGCGCGGGATGAAAGCGATTCGAAAAGAAAAGCAAAGGCTTGCCGCCGTAGTAGCGACTGTCGCCTTTGCCGTTTACTTTATAATTGACCTTGTATTGGTAGCACAACAGTTTCCTCTATCCCACGCCTCATTTCCCTTGACAAGTGTCATGGAGACACCGCTTTCCATCCCCCTTTGGGGCGCACTTGTGCTATTCTGCGTCTATCAGACATTAAAAGTAGTGTGCCTCGCCGTTCTCAGTTGTCTCACATCACGGTTTTTGCGAAAGATCTACCTTGCTCTCCCCGCAAGTATCTTGTTTTCTTACGCTCTATATCTCCTACCATAAACGCTTTCCTTTTGGAAGTGTTTTTACAACTATATATTATCGTGGTGCGATCTTTTTACTCCAACATTCTTGAAAGGCTGATCTCATATATAAATTACCTCCACGAGAACGATTTCTTCGGCGCTTGCTTTGATGTTGTTCATCTCGGCAATCCATTGGAGTGCATTGTGAGCCTTCAGATCTTCGTCTATGCAACGTTCTTGGGCGAGGCGAGGAATTATGTCATCGAGCAAATTGTGAGCTTGAATATCAATGGCGTGTAAGTGTTCGTTTAATCGTCCTTCGGTAAGCAAAGTCGTATATCTTCCCTTTCTATGCTTCTTCATAAAGGAAAGTCTCAGGTTAGCATACTTGCCAAGAGGATAATTGTTCTGTTCGGAAAGTGCGAGGTTAGGATAACGGATTCCGTTACGTTCTGTATAAGTAATGTTTGTCATAATAAATATCCTTTCGTTTTAAGTTTTGGCATCATGGTTACAAAAAGGATATTCGGGCGGTGATCTTGCGGTGTTCCGTCGGAACGACTGATGCCACGAACCGTGGCACATCATAAAAAATCACCGAAAAACAAAAGAAATCCGAAACCATCGCCGATCGGCAATAATTTCGGATTTCTCTCTTTTGAGTTCGTAGTACAAAAATGCAACTTTGCTGAAAGACGCATTTTTACGCTATGATTTCTCAACAAAGAGATTATTCCGCCAACCTCCACTTGCATTTGTTGAATGAACACAAAAAATGGCGGCTTTCGGGTTTATAACGAGATAATAGTTACAAATTTTTGAAAAACAATGCATAATATTTCAAAAACGGTTGACAAAATGCCGATATTCATGTATAATTATACAAAGTTTTTGAATATTAAACAGAATTTATGCATGAAAGGAAGCGCTGAAATGAAAATTTTTATTGACGGAAGTGCAGGAACGACAGGGCTCCGCATCCATCAAAGATTGACTAAACGCAAAGAACTCGATCTTATAACCCTTCCGGAAGATTTGAGAAAAGATACACAAACACGAAAATGTGCGATCAATGAAGCCGACATAGTTTTTCTTTGTCTTCCCGACGCCTCGGCCAAAGAAGCGGTGAACTTGTGTGAAAACAGCAACACAGTTATTATCGATACTTCAACCGCACACCGAACGAATCCAAATTGGTGTTACGGGTTCCCCGAGCTTTTGGGCCTCAGGGAAAACATTGCCACTTCAAAAAGAATTTCAAATCCCGGATGTCACGCAAGCGGATTTATTGCGCTTGTCGCTCCGCTTGTGTCTTCAGGTCTTCTATCAAAAAGCACAGCTCTTTCCTGTTTATCTTTGACGGGATATTCCGGAGGCGGCAAAAAAATGATCGAACAGTATGAAGATTCAGACAGAGATATTCTTCTTAAAGCACCGAGACAGTACGGACTTTCTCAAGCGCACAAGCACCTCCCCGAAATGAAGCTTATATCCGGAATCGATACCGCACCGCTATTCTGTCCCGTCGTTGCAGATTTTTACAGTGGTATGGAAGTGACAGTTCCGCTTTTCATGAAGGATGTATCGGGAACGATCGACGATATTAAAAATGTGTACAAGAACACCTATACCGGAAAGCTTGTTCATTTTGATGATGTTTGCGATGAGGAAGGCTTCTTTTCCGCAAATGCGCTTTCGGGAAGAGACGATATGCAGATAACCGTAAGCGGAAATACTGAAAGAATCATATTAACGGCACGCTTTGACAACCTCGGCAAAGGAGCAAGCGGCGCAGCAATACAGAACATGAATATTGTTCTCGGCATTGACGAAACAACAGGGTTGGTCTTTTAAACACAAATGAAAGGATATTACATAATGAATACAGTTAACGGCGGCGTATGTGCCGCAAAAGGATTTTATGCAAACGGAATACATTGCGGAATCAGAAAGAATAAAAGTAAAAATGACCTTGCACTTATTTACAGTGAAAAAGCTGCAAACGTTGCAGCTGTATATACAACCAATCTTGTAAAAGGTGCTCCGCTTATCGTGACCAAGAAAAACATTTCTGACGGTAAAGCTCAGGCGGTGATCTGCAACAGCGGAAACGCCAATACCTGTAACGCAAACGGCATTGAAATTGCAGAAAAAATGTGCGAGCTTCTCGCAGACAATATGAAAATAAACTCTTTGGACATTGTTGTAGCATCAACCGGTGTAATAGGTCAGCCCCTTTCTATTGATCCGATTGCTAACGGAATTCCTTCTCTTGTCAGCGGGCTCTCAAAGAACGGAAGCAACGCCGCGGCACAAGGAATTATGACGACCGACACCGTCAAAAAAGAAATCGCCGTTGATTTTGAGATTGACGGAAAAATTTGCACGATTGGTGGCATCGCAAAAGGAAGCGGCATGATCCATCCCAATATGGCAACAATGCTTGTGTTTATCACAACAGACTGCGCGATCTCCTCCGAAATGCTCTCCAAGGCACTTTCCTCAGATGTTCAAAACACATTCAATATGGTAAGTGTTGACGGTGATACCTCGACCAACGACATGGTAACGGTTCTGGCAAACGGTATGGCAGGTAATAAGGAGATTACAGAAGAGGACGCTGATTTTGAAGCATTTATGAAGGCGCTCAATTCTGTCACCGTATATCTGTGCAAAATGATTGCCGGAGACGGCGAAGGAGCAACAAAGCTTCTTGAATGCATAGTTAGCGGGGCAAAGAATACCGCAACGGCAAAAATCGTTGCCAAAAGCGTTATCTGCTCAAGTCTTTTAAAAGCCGCAATGTTTGGTGCCGATGCGAACTGGGGACGTGTTCTCTGTGCGATCGGATACAGCGGCGCTGATGTAGATATTACCCGAGTGGAGGTATCATTCAAATCCGCAAAGGGTGAAATTACGGTCTGCAAGAATGGCGCAGGGATCGATTTTTCTGAAAAATCAGCCAAGGAAATTTTGCTTGAGAAGGAAATCAAAATCATAGTGTCCGTTGGAGACGGTGAAGGCTCTGCTGTTGCTTGGGGTTGTGATCTCACCTATGACTATGTAAAGATCAACGGAGATTATAGAACTTAATTTTGAAAAATACCATTGGATTGAAAGGATCATATTATGAATAATAGTTTTTCCAACGCAGAACGGGCAGAGGTGCTGACACAAGCACTTCCGTATATAAAAAAATATAATGGCAAGATCGTTGTGGTGAAATACGGCGGAAATGCCATGATAAACGAACAGCTTAAAATGCAGGTCATGGAAGACATTGTGCTTTTATCACTTATCGGAGTTAAAATCGTTCTTATTCACGGCGGTGGTCCCGAAATAAGTGATGTCATGGAAAAGCTGGGAAAAAAGCCTTTGTTTATCGACGGTCTTCGTGTAACAGACAAAGAAACGGTTGACATTGTACAAATGGTTCTGACAGGCAAAGTTAACAAAACATTGGTAAATTTGCTTGAAACCAAAGGCGGTACTGCCATGGGCATTTCCGGCATGGATGGCAGACTGATTGAAGCCGTAATGAAGGATGAGCGTCTTGGATATGTTGGTAAAATCGTGAATATTAACATAGCCCCTATAGCAGACCTTCTTGAAAAGGGTTATATTCCGGTTATTTCAACTGTAGGCTGTGACAAGGAGGGTAACGCATACAACATTAACGGCGATACTGCCGCAGCACATATTGCAGGTGCACTTAAAGCCGAAAGGCTTATTATGATGACAGATATTGCGGGGATTCTCAAGGACAAGGAGGATCCTGCCACTCTGATTCCCGAAATGACGGTCTCGGAAGCCGCAAAGCTTCAAGAGGAAGGCGTGATCTCAGGAGGTATGATCCCAAAGGTCGAGTGCTGTGTCGAAGCCATACAAAAGGGCGTCAAGAAGGTTATCATTATGGACGGAAGAGTGCCTCATTCCATACTTATGGAGATCCTCACAGATGAAGGCGCAGGAACAATGGTGATCGGTGACTGATTCCACATTACATTCGAAAGGAAGAAAAAATGAGTTTTATAACAGAAACAGATAAGCAATATATCGCAAATACATATGCTCGCTTTCCGGTTGAGTTGGTTTCGGGTAAGGGCTCGGTCATTGTTGACAGCAACGGAAAAGAATATATCGATCTCGGTTCGGGGATTGCGGTAACAAGCTTTGGAATAGCCGATAATGAATGGATAAAGGCTGTGACAGAACAGCTAAACAAGCTACAACACACATCCAATTTGTATTATACCGAACCGTGTGCTATGCTCGCAAAAATGCTTTGCGAAAGAACGGGAATGAAAAAGGTATTTTTTTCAAATTCTGGAGCGGAAGCCAATGAATGTGCAATAAAAGCTGCAAGAAAATACGCCGCAGAAAAAAAGGGGGCTGACTGTTACACGATCATCACCCTTGAAAATAGCTTTCACGGAAGAACCTTGACAACGCTTTCGGCAACAGGACAAGAGCATTATCACGAGTTGTTTCAACCTTTGACTCCGGGATTTATCCATACTCCTGCAGAAGATACCGAAAAGCTGAAAAAGCTTGTCCGAGAAAATAAGATCGCCGCAATTATGATCGAATGCGTGCAGGGGGAAGGCGGCGTTAATTCTTTGTCCATTCCATTCGTTAGATTCGTTGCAGAAATATGTGAAAAAGACGATATCCTTTTAATCGTTGACGAAGTGCAAACGGGAAACGGCAGAACGGGCGAACTGTACGCCTATATGAACTACGGCATTACGCCTGATATTGTTTCAACAGCAAAGGGCATTGGGGGCGGTCTTCCTCTTGGCGCTTGTATGCTTGGCGATAAGGTTGAAAATGTATTGGGGTTTGGCGACCACGGGTCAACATTCGGAGGAAATCCCGTATGTTGCGCAGGGGCAATCAGCATTCTCGAAAGAATAGATGCCGCTTTTCTTGCCGGGGTGAAAAAGAAAAGCCAATTTGTTTTTGACGCGCTTAGTGAATGCAAGGGAATAAAAAGCATTTCCGGAATGGGACTTATGATCGGCATCGAAACAGAAAAACCGGCTTCCGAGATTGTAAAACTGTGTATGGAAAAAGGCGTGCTGTGTCTAACAGCCAAAAATAAGGTTCGACTATTACCTGCGCTTAATATACCCTTCGAAATACTCAATCAGGCAGTTGATATTATCAGAAGTGTTTGCTCTCAAAGTTAATACCTGAAAGTACCATCGCATATCCGTTTTTCATCCGTAAATCCTCGCTTTTCTTCTTTCTATCTATATTTTATCAAAAAAACGGCTGATCTTCAAATGTGCGAAAATGTCGTGGGTTCAAGTCCCGAAGGTTCGGAAAAAGTTGCAGAAAACAAAAGGTCAAAAAAACAGCCCTAAAAACCCGAAAAAGCCTTGTAAAACAAGGCTTTTTGGCATAGGTTGCATTTTTGACCTATGAGGATGGCTCCCCTTGCCCAACTTGAACGGGGCGACCCGCTCGCAAGCTCGCTCATGGCAATGCTTCGCTTCGCTCGCAAAGCCACCCCAACCACGCTGCGCGTGGGGCGGTCTTGGCAGTAAATCCCACAAAGGAACAAAAAAGCAAGGCACGCTATTGCGTATCTTGCTTTTTTGGCTCCCCCCCAACAATTTCGAACCTTTTGTCAATTATGGGGGCTCTCTTTCATTTTTAACGATGTTCTGTACTGCTCAGCTTCTGGCACTTCAATAAACTCCACAGACTTATCAAAGTTCTTCATAACAACCGCTTTTATTTCATCAAGTGTTACATTGAAAAACTCTCTGCGCTGATTAACCATATTGAGCTTCTTATTTTCAAAAGCTTTATGTAGAGCTGCTTCTAAGGCGGGGGCATTGTCTGAGAAAATCATAGCGTGAATATCAAAATTGAATGGTACTGAAGCGTCGCTCAATTCGTCGATTCGTTCCTGCGGATCTAATCTTCTTGTCATACCGATTTTGTATACGTTTTCGCCAAACGCACCGATGTTAGAAATAATATATACGTATCCCGCTTTTGCATTAGACTCTCTATAATCAATATCCTTTATGTTTTTGTCAATTTCGCCGAGTTGTGCTTCGATCTCAGCCTTTTTCTGTTCCAAGTCGGCTTTTTGCTCGTCGGTAGCGGTAAGTAATTGCTTGTTTATGGTGTCCAACGCATTTTGATAGTGTTTTTGCTCCTTTTGAATCTTTTTGCGAGCTTCCTCAATTTCTTTTTGAAGTTTTGCTTCTTCACGCAATTGGGCACGAAGTTCTTTCTGTTCTTCCTTTTCCTCTTGCTTTTTTTGCTTGTATTCAAAAGCAAGATATAGCTCTTCAATTTTTGCTTTTAAGTATTGGTGTGTAATGGCTACACTCATAATTCGTCCGAGCTTAGAAATGGCTTCAAAAGAGGTATGCAATCTTTTTTCTGAAAGCTCAATATTGGCGTATGTAACACGACTAATAACTTCGTCACACTCGCTATTGAAGGCACGGAGCAACAGCTTTTGCATATCCTTCACCATTTTTTTGCCTTCGGATTTGCTTCCGTTTACCGTCCAATTCATATTTCCGGTAACAGCTTGCTCGTTTTTGATTAACGCTTTTTGAGTTTCTCGGATCTTGTTCAACCGCTCCTTGTATGCTTCAGAGTTGACCATTTCATATTTGGGTTTGTATAAAGCGAAATCTTGATACAAGAGCTGTTCTTCTACATCAACAAGCATCTTCTGCTTGGTATCAATTTTAGATTTAATTTCGTCAAGATCGCTATTTGCCTTATTTATGCTTTCGTTTATCGCATTTTCTTTGCTCTGTAACTCTCGAATGTGGTTTTCTAAGTTACAAGCATCCATCATTTCGGGGGTAAGAAGCTTTTTAGCGTCTTCTAATTCCGTAAACAATCTCTCGTTTTCTTTTTTTATCTTTGAAGCATGAAATATATCCATTATTCCCATTTTAGTTGTCTCCTTTTCCGGGTATAGTTAAAATAATTCCGTGTTGTTCTGCAAGCAGAACTAATTTTTTGTAATTTGCAGAGTTACCTTTTTTCATTTTTATGTAGCCATCGAGGCTTTTGGGAGCTTTTTCGCCCAAGGAGTTTACGAGCAAATAATACTCTGAGCGACAATTAGCTTTCTCAATCCAATTATCTCTATTATAGTATTGTCTATCTCGCTCAGCTCTCTTTTCTTCTTTTTCTTTCCATTCAATATAACTTTGCTTTTCAATAGGGCTTCTGTCATCTATAAATGGTCTGTTGCTATGGGCTATCGCATCCAACTCAATTTCTTTGAATTCTCCGTTTTTATTATATTTGTATTTGGATATTTTCCTTCCCTCGTAATAGACAAAGGAATAATATCGAACATTACAATGCAGTCCCTTGTTCTCTTTAATAAAATCTGGAAGCTTGGGGAAACGTGGATCTTTGCCGCTAATACAATATACTCTGCTTTGATAAGGAGCACATTTTTCACAAACAGCGGTTTCATGAGGAATTTCTAAATAATCGGTGTTGAAATAGTCAGCCATGTTAAGCTCTTTCTGAAAGGCGTTTTGGTTTCCTACACGATATTCATCATTAGCTAATACAGCAGGCAATCTCGCTTTTAGCTCTTGCAATAAATAATCACCGTAAGCAACTTCTCCGATAGACCATAGCTGAATAACTAATCTATAGTAATCCTTCTTCTGCCATCCAATCGGTGAAGCAATCATCATATTTGCGGTCTTATATGCAAGAGGAACAGCTAAATGTGGGCGTTCTTCCTTGCCAACACGCATTTTAAGAATATAGGCTAAATCAAAGGTAGTTTGTGGCGTGCTGCCTTGTATATCATCATATCGCGGAACGACAATACTTGAAATGCTATCCGCATCTTCCAAGTCATATTTTACATTGTTGAGAACGATATACTGTGCATTGTATGCGGTCTGACGATCTTCTTCAAGTGATATTTTGGTATTTCTCGGTTTTACATTGAATAGGACACCATTCTTAAATTGAGCTTCATATCCGGTTGCAATAATAGGTTCTTTCTCTGTAGGTAAAAAAGGCGGTTGAGGCTCGGTGCGTGCGGGCATTAATATTTCCTTGAACGTAGGATCACTATTATTTAATTGTTTGTTTTTCTTAAATAAATCAAATAGTCCCATATAAATAGCCCTCCTATTCGACGATTAATGTTCACGTCAATCCTAATCCGCTTGCTTCTGCCATATTTTTTGTACTTGTACTTTCAATTCTGTTATTCGTTCTATTTTGCTTCTTTTATCATCAAGAAGTTTCAAAATTGTAGTCCTTAAGCACTGTCTCAAAAAAACAATATCATCCGTGGCAATATCTTGATATTTTCCATCGTGAACAAAATCGCTTCGTTTCTTGTAAATTCGTTTTATTTTTTCGTAATGAGAAAGCACTTGTTCTTTGTCATCATAAAGATAAACCGCACTTCTTTTTGACAGAACTTCTTTTTTTCCTTGCTCTCCCTTTAAGAATATCATTTCAAGCGCTGTTATCAACAAAACAATAGAAACATACGTTTCGTTGAAATATGACAAATCATAATATGCGTGGCAAATATTCAACGAAGTGTCAGACAGAGGGATGAGATTATTCTTAATCTGAAAATTTGTTTTCAAAACAGCATCATCATCCAAGTGCAAAAGAGCAATGGGCTTGGAAGAATAGGATTCTGATATAGGAACGATTGCGTTGTAGTTGCTTGACAGATTTACGCCATGATTAGTCGCTTTTTCAGAAGACATCTTAAAGGCTATTTTTTTGAGCCGTAATGCTCCTTCATTCAAAAATCTGATTGTGCGTATTTGGTCATCAATCGAAGCAAAATCATTTACGGTATTTTGATTAAATATTGTGTTTGCATCTCGACCATCAATTTCAAATGATAGTTTTTTCTCTACACAAATAACACCTAAATGTTCCTTGTCAACTACTGCAGCCTCATAATCGCGCCGAAGTCCCATAGCATCCGTTTCAAAAACAGTGTCCAAATGGTCAACAAGTGGCATCAAGCTACGCTTGACAAATTTAAAACCATTAACTAACCCTATATTTAAAAGCGTTTCGTCCGCGCCAAACACTACGGCAGTCATATCGTAGTAATACTTTGATTTTTTTAATTTGGTTTCACCCATTATTTAATAGTCTCCTGAAGTTTTTTAAATATAACGAATTCTCTGCAGGTCTAACCCCCTTATTAAGCGCAGCGCAAATACTACCTCTTGGCTTGAGAGATTAGATCTTAATTGCTGCCATTTTGATTTTCCTTCTCTAAGTAATTCATTTGCAAATATGGTTCAAAATACTTGTCAAACTTATCGTATTCAAATAGCGACAAGATTTCTAAAATAGAATTATTAATTGCTTCGGTTGTTTCATTAGCACATAATTTTAAGAAATCAGTATATGCATTGTAGTTGCTCGTCAAGGCATTATAATCCCCAAAATTTATTTTATATGCATTACCAATTGTATTCCAAGCGTTATTACATACTGCCCAAGCTTGTCCGCTATTATGGTAGGTAATGAAATCTGTATTTAATTTTTTATACTTCTCCAATATCAATTCTAATCTACTTCTCAATTCTTGATCTGATTTCGGCAAAATAAGTTTTGCTCTGTTTAAAGCTTGTGTTATAACATTTGTAGCATTATTGATACTATTTGACCATTGAGTCGGCATGTTGGGAGCATTATAGCAAGTGAAGTTAGAAAAAATAATATGTACTTGATTCTTAGCACCATTGATGGTACTTTGAGCATAGCAAAAATCATCATATATTTTTAAAAAATCCCCATGCATCTGAGCTTTAATTTGCTGATCGCTTATTGCTCTTTGCAATTTATCGTTATTATCATTTATTTGCTGTTCTAATTGGGTGTGTCTTTTATTTTGCCTGTTAGATTGGCACCACACCAAAACCGATATCACAATCGGAACAAATATTCCAACAATGGTAATCCAATTAGGAATAGAGTTTTCATTTATCGTTTGAATAAGTTTTTCCGCGCGTTGTAAAATGAAGTTGCAATAGTCAGTTTTCAAAAAAGAATATCCATAGTAACGATTCTGTGGTAGAATTGAGTTTGCTTAAGACACCAATTCCGAAAGGATCGTCACTATGGACAATACCAATCATACCACAGAACACAGAAAAGGTCAACACCTTTTGAGCGAAGAAAGACACGAAATCGAAGTTCGTTTGAAGGACGGCTGGTCGACCTACCGCATTGCTAAGCATTTGGGGCGGCCCTACAACACCATCAAAAACGAAATCCAGCGCGGCATGGTATCGCTCTACCACGGAAAGGTACAACGCTACAAGGCAGACGAGGGTAAGAAGGTGTATTGGGAACACCGTCAGAACTGCCGCAAGCAGTACCGTTGTCTTGCAACGATTCGTTTTCTTCAATACGTTGTAGAATGTTTTCGTGGTGAAAAGCATTGGTCGTTGGATGCAAGCTGTGGCGAGGCATTGCGGAACGGCACGTTTGCCCGTGCGGAAATGGTCTGTACCAAGACACTCTACAACTATGTAGATCTCGGTCTGCTTCCTATCAAGAACATCGATCTGCCTGAGAAGCTTCACCGCAATACAAAAGCGAAAAAAGTCCGTGAAAACAAGAAAATTCTCGGTCGGAGCATTGAAGAACGCCCCGAAATTGTGGAATTTCGCACCGAATTCGGTCATTGGGAGATCGACACGGTCATCGGAAACAAGGGTGAGAATGAGCCTTGCGTTCTCACGCTCGTGGAGCGTATGACGCGGATGTGTATTTGGGTTAAGGCTCAAAAACATACTGCAGAAGCGATCAACGAGGCTCTGCAAAAGGTTATGTCGTATTTCGCAGAGCAACGCGATCAAGTGTTCAAGACCATTACCGGCGACAACGGTTCGGAGCTCTCAGGACTTTCTTTGCTGGAGGACGGTAAACTGAAGGTGTACTTCACCCATCCGTATTCCTCCTGTGAGAAAGGCACCAATGAATGCCACAACCGTATGCTGCGTCGGTTCATCCCTAAGGGAAAGAGCATTTCCGACTACACCGCTGATGAAATCTGCTTCTTTGCGGACTGTATTAACGGTCTGCCGAGAAAAACGCTCGGTTATGCCACCCCGGAGGAGTTGTTTGACCGACAGCTCGACTGCATTTATGCAGCGTGACCGCGATCGCCGCTTTCGGCGCCGCGCGACGTTGGCTCCCTCCACTCGGGGCTCCGCCCCTCCTTCCGTTAGCCAACGCTGTTCTACTACGATTTGTTACGTTTTTGGAAACTATTGCAACTTGCTATTGCAATTTGCG
>JAZNBI010000029.1:0-3419 GCA_045586995.1 Eubacteriales bacterium
CGAGCAGTAGCTCCCGAAAGCCTATCATACCGCCCCGTGAGGTTTTGGGAAAATAAGTTCCAGCGAAAAACGGCTTCTGATCTGCCGTCATAAAGATGCTGGTGGGCCAACCGCCGCTTCCCGTGAAGGCTTGACAGACCGCCATATAGACACTGTCAATGTCGGGACGCTCCTCTTTATCAACCTTGATGGATATAAAATATTTATTCAAAATCTCGGCCATTTCTTCGTCCTCAAAGCTCTCGTGAGCAAGCACGTGACACCAATGGCACGCACTGTATCCGATACTTAAAAATATGGGCTTGTCCTCCCTTGCCGCGAGTTCAAACGCCTCGTCGCACCAAGGATACCACTCCACGGGATTATCCTTGTGTTGAAGTAAATAGGGGCTTGTTTCCTTTGCCAATCGATTGCTCATATCTTCACCTCCGTTATCTCTTTTATTTTCGGCATTTCCGAAGTGATCTATACGAGATTTTGACAGGTATGTAAGACCCGAAAATCACAAATACTATTCATATCACAAATCGGAGGTAAAAAGATGACGAAAGACGAAATGCCGGTTGGCTTTGCTATGGCGCTTGCGATGAATCCCGAAGCTATGCAGAAGTTCGGAACGCTCAGCGAGGAACAAAAGCAACAGATCATCGCAGGAACACACGCGGTAAAAAGCAGAGATGAGATGCGTCACTACGTGGATTCTCTGGTAAACGGCAAGTGATGAGTATGGATTCTATTTGGGAAGATACTGCAAAGCGTGTGCATTTTGATGCTTTGAGTAGCAATAAAAACACCGACATTTTGATCATCGGAGGCGGGATCACGGGGATTTTATGCGCCTATAAGCTAAAAAATGCGGGCGTGGATTGTATACTGGTCGAGGCGAATGAGATCAGCGGTGGTATCACAAAAAACACCACGGCGAAGATCACTTTGGGGCACGGTTTGATCTACGACAAAATGATCAAACGCTTTGGTGAGGATAAAACACGCCTTTACATTGACGCACAAAACAAAGCAATCAAAGAATATGCTCGGCTTTGTGAAAAGATCGATTGCGACTATGAAACGCGGGATAACTACGTATATTCTATGGGTGACCGCAAGAAGATTGAAAAAGAGGTCGCCGCCTTGGGGCGTCTCGGTATGAAAGCCGAGTCCTTGGATGCCTGCGAGCTTCCGTTTACGGTCGCAGGGGCGGTGCGCGTGAGAGATCAAGCGCAGTTCCACCCGTTGAAATTTCTCTATACAATTGCAAAAGATCTGCCAATCTACGATCATACTAAAGTCGTGGAACTGATGCCGCACAAGGCAATCACCAATCACGGTGAAATCACCTACAAAAAACTGATTATTGCAACTCATTTTCCGATGCTCAATAAACATGGCTTGTACTATCTCAAACTCTATCAGCATCGTTCCTACGTTCTTGCACTCAAAAACGCCAAAAAAGTAGAAGGAATGTATGTGGATGAATCGGACACGGGACTGTCCTTCCGAAGTTACGGCGATCTTCTGCTCCTCGGCGGTGGCGGACACCGAACTGGCAAGCAAGGCGGTTGTTGGCAGGAGCTTGAAGATTTTGCCCGTAAGTATTACAAAAATGCCGAGATCGTCGGCAAGTGGGCGACGCAGGATTGTATGACGCTTGATGATATCCCTTATATCGGTCAATATTCAAAACCCACGCCCGACGTCTTCGTTGCAACGGGATTTAACAAATGGGGCATGACCAACGCCATGGTCGCCGCAGATATTCTCTGCGATCTCGTTCAAGGAAAGCCCAACCCTTATGCTGACGTTTTCGACCCCTCACGCACGGTTCTTCATCCACAGCTTGCGGTAAATGCTTTTGAGTCTGCAATCGGACTTCTTACACCCACCGCGCCCCGATGTCCACACCTCGGTTGCGCCCTCAAATACAACAAAGCCGAACACACCTGGGACTGCCCCTGCCACGGCTCACGTTTCACTGAAGACGGCGAGCTGATCGACAATCCCGCGACGGATGATAAGAGAATGTAGCAGTATATGCTCTCGCATTATGGGAAATAATAGTATCAAATCCATAAACGGAGGTTAAATATCCTATGTTCAAACACGAAAAACAGTTATTTCATCCCGTAGAGGTCGAAAGACCGAATCCGCAGTATGCCGTACTGCTTCAGGAGCAGCTTGGCGGGGGTAACGGCGAGCTAAAGGCGGCAATGCAGTATATGTCGCAAAGCTTCAGAATCAAGGATCCCGAGATCAAGGATCTTTTCCTTGATATTGCCGCCGAGGAGCTGGGGCACATGGAGATGGTAGCACAGACAATCAATCTCCTCAACGGTCACGACGTGGACGCGACCAAGGTGCAAGCGGGCGAGGTGCAAACGCACGTTCTGCTCGGACTGAATCCCGGACTTATCAATTCCTCGGGATATTCTTGGACGGGCGATTACGTTACCGTGACGGGTGACCTGTGCGCTGACTTGCTCTCTAACATCGCATCAGAGCAAAGAGCAAAGGTCGTATATGAATATCTTTACCGTCAGATCGAGGATAAGAAGGTCAGAGAAACCATTGATTTCCTCCTCAACCGTGAGGAAGCGCATAATCAGATGTTCCGCGACGCCTTCAACAAAGTGCAAAACACCGGTTCCAATCGCGACTTCGGCACTACCAAAGCAGCGAAAATGTATTTCTCTATGTCCGATCCCGGACCGAATGCTTTTGCAACGGGCGAGACCCACGCTCCGGCGTTTAAGTGAAAAACAATCGCTATCGGTATAAGCAAGATAAATCGTATAAGAAGCCTCGGTAGGGAGTTCCCCCCTGCCAAGGCTTTTAATTTCACCGTTCATAATATCGAACAATAATGTTGGATTTTCCAAGAATGGTATTGAAGTTTTCATTTGCATTGTTATTATACATTTGTACACTCATTAACTTGTTCTCGCGTTCACACGTTCCATCTGAAAATTCAGTCATGGAGTCGTTCTTTTTGCGAAGAATTGCAGCAAACAAAATACTGTTCGGGAGCAGACTTTAGGAATACAGCAGATCAGTAAATAAATTCCTATAATACCAAACGTCCGCACCGAAAACTGCAATACAAGACTCCGACACAGAAGGAAGAGGAATATGCCTTGGAATATGAGGAGTTATAAGACATGTGCAGTCAGACTGCAGGGTTCGAAAAGGATTGTTTTTGAATTTTTGGATTGCAAAATTTGAGTTTTTCTGTTTTTAGTCCGAGTGATAAAAAGAAACTGCGACCTCGAAAAGCCGCATAAATACTGGGTTTTATGATAAAAACACCATTGAGTCCGAACTCGGGGGTTCAGATTTCAATGGTGTCTTCATATAGTCGGAGTGACAGGAATCGAACCTGCGCCATCTTGGTCCCAAATCGATTCGGGGGCTTGGTTTTTGTT
>JAZNBI010000030.1:0-2368 GCA_045586995.1 Eubacteriales bacterium
CCATGTCCTCAAGACCGACCAATTCCAGAAGCTCATTTGCTCTGCGTTTAGCTGACGGCTTGGGCAATCCCTTCAATGCCGCCATATAGAGCAGAAAATCCATAGCAGTAAATTCCGGATAATAACCGAAATCCTGAGGTAAATACCCGAGTATTGCTCGATACCCTTCCTCACTCACGTCCATACCATCAAAAGTGATAGTGCCGCTTGTAGGCTGCAGGATGCCACAGAGCATACGCATTAGAGTTGTTTTTCCTGCGCCGTTGGTGCCTAAAAGGCCAAAAACGCCGTTATGCAAACGCAGGCTGACACGGTCTACAGCTATTTTGTTTTGAAATTGCTTTGTTAGTCTGTCAATGACAAGTTCCATGTATATTCCTCCGTTTGTTTTATTATTAAATATATTTCATAAGCCATTCCTACTAACAGAAAAAGTGATAGAATAAGCCACCAAACAATATAGGAATTTTGGTATATAAGATCTGTGACAAAATGTAGCCCGACATTAGCTCCGCTAACCAATACTGCAATACTCATACATACATAAATCGTTTCTCGGCTTTGTAAATGACGAATAAGCCATAAGCTGATGTTGACTGTCAACATATATGGTACGAGCAGATATAGTCCTGTTTGCAATAAAGAAAATCCGCTCACGCTGTAACACAATGGAATGGCACAGACTAAAACAATGAAATCAAGTACGCCTAAAACGCTCATTCTTGCAAGAACCACACTTTTCAAAGAAAACCGGGTAGACATTTCAAATTCACTCATTCCATACATCGTAGAGCGAGTGCTTTCCGCTACTGCCAAAAGTCCTAAAATCGGCACAAACGCAGACACGATCCATAATGTATTTTCGCTGATATAATTAGCCCCGATCACCGCAGGCAGCAGCAACAGAACAGAAAACACCAATGTCATTTTCCTCATGTATGATGCCTGTACTAATATAAAGCGGAACATACTAATTCTCGGTTGAGGTAATGCTCTTAAAAATCGTGCCTTTTCCTGCCGGTTTGGCCTCGGGGCTTCAAATGCTTTTTGAATGTTCCGTTTTAATTTATTATCCATTTGAAAATCCCTCCTTCAATAATTCCTCTTTCAACCATTTCAAAGATTTAGATAATTTCCGATATACAGCAAAGCGGGATAAGCCGGTGATTTTGCAAATCGTTGTAATGGATACTTCATTTACATATCGTAGGAAAATCAACTCTTGTTCATCTTCCGGCAATTTTGATATAGTCATTCTTAATGTTAAATTACTTATCAGGACTTCGGTTGGGTCATCTTTAACTTCTTCTGTTATTTCCTCTAAGCTTTCAGTCGTCCGCCTACGAAAGTGGTCTATACACAAATTCTTTGCAATTGTGTATAAGTACGGCAGCGCTTTGTCACTGCCAAGATTTAATCCTTGCTTGTAAAAACGAAGAAAGGTTTCTTGGGTAATTTCCTGTGCTATTTGATCATCATACATCTTGAAATAGCAATATCGGTATATTTTGTCATATTGTTCTTCAATATCCATATTAAACTGAACCTCCCTTCATAATGTTTAACGGATCAGGGGCATGAAATGTGCGGCTATTTCTAAAAAATATTTATAGGTTGAGAAAATACTTAACAAGATCACAAAGCGGCGACCGGTGCTTTGCCAGATTGCCGCTGCTTGATGACCTGCAACTATATTTCTCGATGAAACTACACCATTAAGGTAATTTACTTCCTCCGAACTTAACTTGATAGCCACTTGCAACCATTCCTTTTTATAATTTTCACACTGTGTGTTGCAAAAGTGTTGCAAAGGCATTTTCACTAAAACATAAAATGCCCGAAAGCCCTTTGTTTCAAAGGGTTTTCGGGCACTTGTAAGCCAGTAGATATTATTCCCACTCAATAGTGCCTGTAGGTTTGGGAGTGAGGTCGTAAAGTACACGGTTGATACCCTCAACTTCCGATGTAATACGAGAAGTAATCTTATGTAATACATCGTAGGGGATCTCTTCAATCGTAGCAGTCATAGCATCGCTTGTATTTACAGCACGAATAATCGCGGGCCATCCTTCATAACGCTTATCGTCACGAACACCTACGCTCTTCATATCCGGTACAGAGATAAAATACTGCCATACCTTACCTGCAAGACCGCAGTTGTCAAATTCTTCGCGCAAAATCGCATCTGCTTCACGAAGCGCGTGGAGTCTATCCTTTGTAATAGCGCCAAGACAACGTACGCCAAGACCGGGGCCGGGGAAGGGCTGACGGTAAACCATATTGTGAGGCAACCCGAGAGCATCACCTACAACACGAACTTCATCTTTATAAAGCAAACGTACGGGCTCAACAAGCTCAAACTGCATAT
>JAZNBI010000031.1:0-9084 GCA_045586995.1 Eubacteriales bacterium
ATCGCTCCATAAATTAAAACGATTCAAAGATACACACAATATCCACCCTGCCGCAAATTATTTCAAGAAAGATCAATATGTCATCGACCGTTTAAATTCCAATCTTTACAACACAAAAAAATCACAAAAGCAGTGATATCGTATATTGTTATAATGCATATATAATCCCATCGGATATCTGTTAATTTTGTCCAATTTTAATTAAACTATTGACTTTCAATATGTATAGCGCTATAATATAGTAGATTATAACTATTTGATTGCAAAACCAAAATGCAAAAATCGCAAATACCCTTGACTTAAAAAAGAAAAGGAGCTTGATTATTCAGTATAATCACAAAAATCTATGAAAATAAGGAAGCTTATCTTAATAGCAATTGACTTTTTGATCGTATCCTTTGTCACGCTCGGAATTATGTTAATATATCCGCAGCTTGCAAACAACGACGGTATCAATTCCGCGTTTTTTGTAAAAACCGCGATTTTGGCGGCGATTTTGATTATTATCAGATATGCATTCAGAATTTATGACTCGGTTATACGATACGCAAATATTTATTTTTACACAATCCTTCTGCTTTCCGATTTTGTCGGATTTGTAGTTTTTACAACTCTCGGGCATTTTGTTCCGTATACAGCTTTCGGGCTTGCTTTTACCGTAGTGTCGATTATGGCAATTGTTTTGATAACTCTTGTCAGCCGTTTTGTGTATCAGTTGTATTATGCATATGTAAACAATCGCAAAGAACGCATTGATTTTAAAAGCAAAAAACAGAAAAAAATCAAGATTGCCATCGTCGGCGCGGGTAATGTCGGTGCGACACTTGCCAATGAGCTTTTGCGAAATCCGAGAGCACTATATTATCCGATTTGCTTTGTCGATATAGACAGGCAAAAAATAGGCAAGACACTAAACGGAATCCGAATTCTTTCCGAGGATGAAAAGCTGTTTGATTCTTTTGAAAGATTGGGCGTGGATGAGATAGTCATCGCTATTACCGATACCAATAAAAAAACCAGAGCAGCGCTCTATGAAACCTACAGAAAATCAGGACTTAAGGTTAAGCTTTACGATTACATACAGGACGCCCCGGGCACGGCAGAAAGCACGCATATTATTCGCGATTTTGACCTTGAAGAATTGCTTTGCCGACGAACCATAAATGTAAATTCAAAAGAATCGAAAAGCTTTTACAGTGGTAAGACCGTGCTCGTTACGGGCGGAGGCGGTTCAATCGGCAGCGAAATTTGTCGTCAGGTTGCAAAATGCTCGCCGAAGGAATTGATCATCTTGGATATCTACGAGAACAATGCCTATGACATCCAGCAGGAGCTTATCTACAAATTCGGCGATAAGCTGAATTTGACGGTTTTGATCGCTTCTGTTCGAGACGCAGACAGAATAGACAGTATTTTTGAAAAATATCGCCCGAATATTGTTTTTCATGCCGCCGCGCACAAGCATGTTCCGCTTATGGAAAACAGTCCGATGGAAGCTATCAAAAACAATGTTTTCGGCACATATATCACGGCAAATGCCGCCGAAAAATACGGTGCCGAGAAGTTTATACTGATTTCTACCGATAAAGCGGTCAACCCCACCAATATTATGGGGGCGACTAAGCGTCTTTGTGAAATGGTTGTTCAATGCCGTCATTGTAGCAACACCGAATTTGCAGCGGTCAGATTTGGAAACGTGCTTGGAAGCAACGGCAGCGTAATTCCTCTTTTCAAAAAGCAAATTCTTGCAGGCGGACCGCTTACCCTGACCGATAAAAGAATCATTCGCTATATTATGACAATACCCGAAGCGGTTGAGCTTGTAATGGAAGCAGGCGCGTTTGCACAAGGCGGAGAGCTTTATGTGCTTGATATGGGAGAGCCGGTAAAAATTCTGTCACTTGCCGAAAAGACCATTCAGCTTATGGGATTTGAGCCATATAAGGATATCGATATTGTTGAAATCGGACTTCGCAAGGGAGAAAAGCTTTACGAAGAGCTACTTATACGCACGGAAGAGCTCGACAAAACCGAAAACGATCTGATTTTTATCGAACGCGACGAGCCCTATACCCGTTCCGAAATCGAAACAAAGCTCAATTTGCTTCGCAAGGCAATGCTTAAAAACGATAACGATGCGGCGTTTGATGTCATCAGAAGCCAAGTTCCGACTTACAAAAGTCCCGAGGAGCTAAATAACGCTGTTGAAAAAGTACATTCCGAAAAATACAGTTCGGTTTGAACGGACAATTTTAACGCGACATAGCAATATAATAATATAACCGCAATCAAAATATTTCTCGGTGTAAAAATATTTAAAAATTTATTTTAGCCGCACAAAGCGGTGTTGGAGATCAAAATGGATAAACAAATTAATTATGAAATTAACATTACAAAATTACTGAAAGCGTTTTGGCACAGGGCATGGCTGATAATACTTTTGGCGGTTATTTTCGCGGGAATGTTTTTCTCCTATGCGAAATTCGGAATAACTCCGCTTTACGAAACGGAAACGCTCTTATATGTCAACAACAGCGATATGTCGCTCGGAAACGTTTCCTTTAAAATAACCAGCTCGGACCTGGCAGCGGCAAAATATCTCGTTGGTACATATATCGTTATTTTAAATTCACGGCTTACGTTGCAAGAGGTTATAGACAAAGCCGACCTCGATTGTTCTTATGAACAATTAAAAGCCATGATCTCCGCAAGCGCTGTCGATGAAACCGAGATCTTCCGTATAACGGTAAATCACCCCGATCCAATGACCGCCGAGCTTATTGCCAATACGATAGCCGACGTTTTGCCGAATAAAATTTCAGACGTGCTCGAGGGAAGCTCTGCTCGTGTCGTCGACTATGCAGTAACTCCCAACCAGAAAGCTTCTCCAAGCATTACAAAATATACCGCTCTCGGTATGATTCTCGGCGCGCTTATCGGCTGTACTATCATTACCTGCATTGAGCTTGCGGATACCCTTATCCGAGATGAAGAATATATTATCGAAAGCTACGAAATACCCGTTATTTCAATAGTTCCTAATTTCAACTCAGGTAAAAAATCATCATATTACAAATATAAATACGAATATTCATCAAATGCGAAAAGGAGGGGCAAATAATGTTTGACAAAAAGAAGAAAAAAAACGATATTAAAAATTATGAAGCTTCCTCTGGAAACAAAAAGCAAGTGGAAAAAATCGGTCAAAGCTTGAATTTTGCCGCTGCCGAAGCATATAAGCTTCTTCGTACTAATTTGATGTTCAGTATATCCGATGAAAAAGCGTGCAAGGTTATAGGCGTTACCAGTGCGCTTCGCGGCGAGGGAAAAAGCACCACCTCTATGAATGTTTCCTATTCGCTTGCCGAGGCAGGTAAAAAAGTGCTGCTTATCGAGGCGGATATGCGACTTCCGGTTATAGCGTCAGCTATGGAAATTACAAGAGCACCCGGACTTTCTCACGCGATCGCGGGAATAAATGAGATTCCCGAAGCGATTCACCCCTCCGGTATAATAGAAAATCTTGACGTCATTCCTGCAGGAGAGATCCCTCCGAATCCGTCCGAGATGCTTTCTTCAAAGCGGATGGAAAAGCTTGTGGAAACTCTCTCCGAGCAATATGATTATATAATAATAGACCTTCCTCCCGTTTCGGTTGTAAGCGACAGCTTGGCTGTTGCGCGTCTGCTTTCGGGTATGGTCGTCGTTGTCAGACTTAATTACTGTGACAAGCACGCGTTAAACGACTCTATCAGGCAATTGCAATATACAAATGTCAAAATTCTCGGATTTGTGCTGAACGATTCGGAATCATCTGCAGCTCATTATAAAAAATACAAGAGCAAATTCAAGAAGATTTATAAATACGGCTACGATTATGAGAGTCGCGGTAAGAGTAAAAAGGGCAAAAAAGCGTCCTCGGACTCATTCGATAAGGCGTGATGAAAGATGCTTGACTTTCATGCTCATATTCTTCCCGAGTTAGACGACGGCAGTTCTTCGGTCGAAGAAAGCATCTTTATGCTGCGCGAAAGCGCGCGCCAAGGTACAAGTACCGTTTGCGCAACGCCTCACTTTTACCCCGACCTTGTGTCGCTCGACGAATTTCTCGAAAAACGGCAACGCGCCTTTGAATCGATCGCACCGAAGCTCACAGGCGAGCTTCCGAATGTGATTTTAGGCGCGGAGGTGTTATACTACGACGGTATCTGCAAAACCGAAAAGCTTCCGCTTTTGCGACTTTCGGGCACGAAGCTGCTGCTGCTTGAAATGCCCGATTCCCCTTGGACAAGTCGAGTTGTTTCAACGGTTGTCGAGCTTGCCGCACGAGCTGATATTACGGTCGTGCTTGCTCATATCGAACGCTATCTTCATCTGTTCAAGCGCGACACGCTCGACACACTTTTATTAAACGGTGTATTAATACAAGCCGACACTTCGTTTTTTATAAATCGGTTCACGCAAAAAAAGGCGCTGAATATGTTAGCAAAGAATAAAATTCAGTTTCTCGGAACCGATTGCCACAATATGACCGACCGAAAGCCGAATATGGATAAAGCAATCTCTGTCATATCCAAAAAGCTCGGTTCGGAATATTTATACAATGTTAATCAAGTCAACGAACATTTAACTGTCGGCTCGCAAAAATTCCCCGAAATCGAGTAATTTTTCAAAAACATAAAATTCAAATAGACCGTGAGGTGCTCCGTATGCGTATTAAGCTAAACCGAGAAATAGTTAAATTTATTCTTTTGGTTTTGACTTTGGTGCTGCTGGGCACCTCTGTTTTAAAGATCGTCGAATATTTTGATAAGGGTAACGCCCTTGACTTTTTGAGCGGATTCAACCACAAAAGTATTACCATAGACGGCGTAAAATACGAAAAAAAGCCCTCTCTTGAAACCTTTTTGATTATCGGTGTAGACAAATATGAGGCGCACAACGCAAATCACGGATACAGTAACTCACATAAGGCGGATTTTTTAGTTTTATTTGTATTGGATAATAAAAACGACTGCTATACCGCGCTTCAACTAAACCGCGACACAATGACAAAAATACAGATTCTCGGCGAACGCGGTGAAAAAACGGGGGAATTTGTCGGTCAGCTTGCGCTTTCAAATACTTACGGAAAGGGCGGCCACGATAGCTGCCGAAACACCGTGGATGCCGTTGAAAATCTCTTGTTCGGAATAAATATCGACCACTATCTTTCGCTCACAATGGACGCCATTGTCGAAATAAACGATTTTGTAGGCGGCGTTACCGTCAAGGTGCTTGAGGATATGACGTCACTTTCTCCCGAAATGCAAAAGGATGCGGAAATTACGCTTCACGGCGCGCTCACGCTCGATTATATAGGGGCAGCCGACAACGGCAACGTTTCCCGCGCAGAACGTCAAGCGCAATACTTCAGAGAACTTCAAAAGCAGCTTTCGGGAAAGGATTTTGGATCTCAGGAGCTTTTGTCTATTGCCGAAAAGCTCTCGGATTGCGTTGTCAGCAACTGTACGGCAACTCGCTTTTTGTCTTTGTATGAAAAAATCTGCACCTATCAAAACAACGGCTTTGTTTCGCTCGATGGCGAAACGGTGCTCGGCGGGGACTTTTCCGAGTTCTATCCCGATAAAGAAAATCTAAAGCAAACCGTAATTTCGCTGTTTTGCAAGCCCGAGTAACCGAACAGCTTTAACAAAATATATCGCTTTTGGGCATATGCTGCCGCTTTATCGAAAAAATATTTTAATTTTTATAATTGAAGCTTAAATAGCTATTGACATTCATTTTTTCAAGTGTTATAATATTTTTCATAATATTTTTTTGTTTTTTTGAAATTTCCGATGCGGAATTATTCAAATTAAAAATCTACAAAATATCGGAGGAACTATGTCATACGTAGAAAGCGTTATAGCTAAAATTGAGAAAAAATACGCCGACCAGCCCGAATTTCTTCAGGCAGTCAGAGAGGTGTTCGAATCTCTTGAAAAAGTCATTTCCAAAAACGAAGAAAAATACAAAAAAGAAGCCATTCTCGAAAGAATGGTAGAGCCCGACCGTCAAATAATCTTCCGCGTTCCGTGGGTAGACGATAAAGGTCAGATGCAAATAAACACCGGCTACAGAGTTCAGTTCAACAACTCTATCGGTCCTTATAAGGGAGGAATCCGTCTGCATCCTTCGGTAAATTTGAGCATTATCAAATTCCTCGGATTTGAGCAGGTTCTCAAAAACTCTCTCACAGGTCTGCCGATAGGCGGCGGCAAGGGCGGTTCAGACTTTGACCCTAAGGGCAAATCCGACCGCGAAATTATGGCGTTCTGCCAAAGCTTCATTTCAGAGCTTTATAAATACATAGGCGCTGACGAAGACGTTCCCGCAGGCGATATCGGCACGGGCGCACGTGAAATCGGATATATGTTCGGTCAGTATAAGCGTCTTACCGGTATTTACGAAGGCGTTTTCACGGGAAAAGGTCTTTCTTACGGCGGTTCGCTTGCAAGAAAAGAAGCTACCGGATACGGCTTGTTGTACCTCACACAGGAAATGCTCCGTTGCAACGGTATGAATATCGAAGGCAAACGTGTTGCTATCTCGGGCTCGGGTAACGTTGCTATCTACGCTGCTCAAAAGGCAATCCAGCTCGGCGCAAAGGTTATAACAATGAGCGATTCTACCGGTTGGATCTATGATGAAAACGGCGTTGACTTAGCTGCTGTAAAGGAGATCAAAGAGGTTAACAGAGGCCGCATAAGCGAATATATAAAATATCATCCCGAAGCAAAATACGCAGACGGCAGAGGCGTTTGGACGGTTAAATGCGACATCGCCCTTCCCTGCGCAACGCAAAACGAGCTCCTTATCGAGGA
Organism: Eubacteriales bacterium; assembly: GCA_045586995.1. Classification (GTDB taxonomy): domain Bacteria; phylum Bacillota; class Clostridia; order Oscillospirales; family CAG-272; genus JAZNBI01. The sequence goes on from JAZNBI010000031.1 coordinate 6,867, forward strand.
TGCAAAGGCACTCGTTGCAAACGGCTGCCAGGCAGTTGCCGAGGGAGCTAATATGCCCACAACCATCGAAGCTACGAAATATCTGCAGGCAAACGGAGTTCTTTTTGCTCCGGGTAAAGCCGCAAATGCAGGCGGAGTTGCTACGTCGGCGCTTGAAATGTCACAGAACAGCGAGCGCTTGAGCTGGTCGTTCGACGAGGTTGACGCAAAGCTTCACACCATTATGGTCAATATCTTCCACAACATCGATTCGGCTTCCGAAAGATACGGCGCAAAGGGCGACTACGTTGCCGGAGCCAACATCGCGGGCTTTGAAAAGGTTGTTGACGCTATGCTTGCACACGGCGCTTGCTAATTTAATTTTACAAAAAAAACTCCGTGAAGGGCAGGTTCTCATAAGGATGATAAAAGCACCTCAATCGAGGTGCTTTTATCATATCAAAAAGAGTCCACATACTATCAACATAATCCAAAGAAGGGACAATAGAAGCGCTACTATTGGTTGCATTGGAAAAGTGAGTCGATTTATATATGCAAGTTGAGGATTCTTTTTCTGGTATATAATGTCCACTACTCTGCTGATATCACTTTTTACTCCGGGAACACCGCCGGAAATACGAAACTCTTTTCCACTTACACGGTATACATAAACATAGTCTAAATATCGTCTATAAAATTTCCCTGATTTTCCACCAACATAAATATCTTTATGTTGAGTAGTATTTACCAAATATCCTTTGGTTCTTGCACAGTATCTTTTACAAAAGCCAAAGGATATATAAACAAAATATAGGTCAATTAAAAAAATAACCGCACCAAAAAATAATGCTACGTATCCCCACATATCTTTTCTCCTTTATCGCCGGTTTCGCTTTTGTATTACAAACGCATCGGGCAAAGCTCATACCCCTTTGTAGGGCGGGGGGTTACTCCCGCCCTACGATATCACCCTCATTATAACACAAATCGGCAGAGAAAACAACATCTCTGCCGATTTGTTTGTAGGGGCGTTCATCGAACGCCCGCGGGCGACCATTGGTCGCCCCTACAGATTAACCTCCTTATGAGAAGTTGGGCAAAACGGAGGTTTTTCGTTTCAAGCATAACATATAATTTTATTAGAGGGAAACCATTATATACTGCGTGCGAACGCGTTCGAACTTATCCAAACGTTCAAAAGCACCTTCCGCTCTTGCAATCCTCCGCCTCGCCTTTTCGAAAGCAGATCTCATTTTCACATTGACCGTTTTTGATGAACCCCGCTATATTCTCCGAGGTGGTTTGTGCAATATTTGAAAGCGCATCCTCTGTCAGAAATGCCTGATGCGAGGTCACTATCACGTTTGGCATGGATATTAAGCGCGCAAGAGTATCGTCCTCAAGAATATGACCCGAAAAATCTTCAAAGAAAAGGTCTGCTTCTTCCTCGTAAACGTCAAGGCACGCCGCGCCCACCTTTCTGGATTTTATACCCGCAAGCAGAGCTTCCGCATCGACAAGCGCTCCGCGCGAGGTATTAAGAATAACTACTCCCTTCCTACATTCGCCAATAGCGTCCTCATTTATTATGTGCTTGGTTTCCTCTGTCAATGGGCAGTGCAGCGATATGATATCACTGCCGCGGAAAAGCTCGTCTAAGGCAACGTATTTTACCGTGTCGCCGTTATCAAGCTCTTTCGCAGGGTATTTGTCGTATGCAAGCACCTTCATTCCAAAGCCGCGGCAAATGTCAATAAAAATACGTCCGATTCGCCCCGTGCCAATGACTCCAACCGTTTTTCCGTGCAGGTCAAATCCGGTCATACCCGCAAGACTGAAGTTGAAATCTCTGGTGCGTATATACGCCTTGTGTATACGGCGGATAGAGGTCAAAAGCATCGCTATAGCGTGTTCCGCTACGGCGTAAGGTGAATATGCAGGCACGCGAAGCACGTGAATCCGCCCGAAGGCGTGCTTCATATCCACGTTGTTAAAGCCGGCGCAACGAAGCGCTACTATATTTATACCAAATTCACACAAGCGGTCGATAACGCGAGCGTTTACAGTATCGTTAACGAATACGCACACCGCATCATATCCCGCCGCCAGCTCCACCGTGTCCTCGTTAAGCTTGGTTTCAAAGTATTTTATTTCTAACCCCTGCTCCTCTCCGTATTTGTCGAAAGAGGGCTTGTCGTAGGGCTTGGCGTCAAAAAAAGCAATTTTCATTTGTTTTCTC
>JAZNBI010000032.1:0-7433 GCA_045586995.1 Eubacteriales bacterium
CAATCTCTTTCTGCCTTTGGCGCGTCTTCTTTTGAGAACGTTTCTTCCATCTGCAGTTTTCATTCTTTTTCTGAAACCGTGCTCTTTCTTTCTTTGACGTTTTTTAGGTTGATATGTCCTGAGCATAATTGCACCTCCTTGAATTTTTATCGGAAGCGTGTCGCTTTACAGCAAATTAGTACGCTTTTACGCAATGATACGTTATATTATAACAATAAAGCCACCATTTGTCAATAGATTTTTGAAAATAGTTTGAAATAGGCAAAAAAACGGACTATAACAACCGCGCATACGCGGCGCAACAGCCCGTTTTATTAAAATCATCTCTTATCTATCGAGATATAATCGCGGACATCTGCTATGCACTTATATCCGGGACGTATTATCTTCTTTGCGGTGCAGTATTCCTCAATGCGGTGCGCGCACCAGCCCGAAACTCTCGCAATAGCAAAGAGAGGGGTGTACATTTCAACAGGAATGTCAAGCATTCTGTAAACCAAGCCCGAATATAAATCAACGTTAGCGCACATATCGGCATTCGTTCCCTTATAGCCGTTAAAGAGCGCGGGAGTAATACGTTCAATAGATTCAAGCAAACGGAAATCGTCGGCATATCCCTTTTTCTCGGCTAATTCCATAGCATATTTTTTAAGCAATACGGCGCGAGGATCGGACTTTGTATAAATGGGGTGTCCCATACCGTATATAAGTCCGCTTCCGTCATTAGCTTCTCCGCGAAGTATCTTCAAGAGGAAGGACGCGATCTCCTCGTCGTCTTTGGTATCTTTTATGTTTGCCTTGATGCAGTCGAACATCTCCTGAACTTTAATATTCGCTCCACCGTGGCGCGGTCCCTTCAGAGAACCGATCGCCGCGCTTATCGCACTGTATGTATCGGTACCCGAGGAGGAAAGCACACGGCATGAAAACGCAGAATTGTTTCCTCCTCCGTGTTCGGCATGAATAACCAGGCACAGATCCAGCAAATGCGCCTCCTCATCTGTATAGCTCTTGTTAGAGCGCAGTATCCTGAGAAAATTCTGCGCGGTGGTAAGCTCTAAACGCGGATTGTGAAGATTTAAGCTCTTGTCGAAAAACGCGTTGCGATATACGGCATAGGCATGTGCCGCTATAATCGGCAGGCGCGCAACAAGCTCGATGCTTTGGCGCAGCAAATTCGGCAAGCTCGTGTCGTCGGGATTTTCGTCATAAGCGTACAGAGCCAACACACCCGAAGCCATCTTGTTCATAATGGAACGGCTGGGCGCCTTCAAAAGTATATCCTCCGTAAATCTTGCAGGCAATCTGCGATATTCATCTATAAGAAGATTGAATTCCTTCAATTCCTCGGCAGTGGGAAGCTTTCCGAAGAAAAGCAAATATGTACATTCCTCAAAGCCAAAACGATTTTCCGCCGAAAAATTGTTAACTATAGTCTGGAGATTATATCCCCTGTATTCCAAAACGCCCTCGGCCGAGCATTTTTCGCCCTCGTTTAAAACGTATCCGTGGGCATTACCTATTTTTGTAACTCCCGCAGTAACGCCTGTGCCGTCCGGCTCACGAAGACCTCTCTTAACATGATAATTATTAAATGCGGCGGATGGAATCTCATACGTTTCGCGCGCTGCGTTGACGAATTTATTCATCAATTTTTCGGTATCGAGATTATTTATATTTTCGTTTTGCATTTTTGTAACCGTAGTTTTCTCAACTGAAAACTTCCTTTCGTTTGGTGGTTATGCAGAAAGATTATTAGAATCATCTGTCGAAATAAATATTGCGTCTATTATATTATATTTTTGCAAAAAATGCAAGAGATTTTTTAAAACTTTCATAAATATTTTCCCAAAGCGACGCAAAATCCTCATTTTTCACCGTTTTTTCGCAAATTAAAGCAAGATTCAACAAAACGCTTCGGTTTTCCAAAAACAAAAATGCAAGACATTTGTTAAAAAATTCATTTTTTAAAATTTATCGCGTAAATTATAAAAATCTTGAAATAATCGTAGCGTTTTGATATAATATAGTCGGTAATTTCAAAAAGGAGAAAAAAATATGCGCTTGCCCGAAAACATTAAGCAAATTATATCCATGATCGAAACCGCCGGATACAAAGCATATGCCGTAGGCGGCGCGTTGCGAGATATTATACGAAAAAAAGAGCCGAACGATTGGGATATTGCCACAAGCTCCGAGCCCGAAATCACCAAAAAAATATTTGACAACGCCGGATTTCGAACGATACCCACAGGCATTAAGCACGGAACGATAACCGTAATTTCGGACGACCAACCTATTGAAATAACTACCTTCAGACGTGAAAAAAGCTATACCGACTCGCGTCATCCCGACAAAGTAGAGTTCACCGAAAGTATAGTTGATGACCTTTCAAGACGGGATTTTACAATAAACGCGATAGCTTTTTCTGAAAAAGAGGGCTTTATTGACCCATTCGGGGGGATTAAAGATATAACGCTCGGCGTTATTAAGTGCGTCGGCAATCCCGAAGAACGCTTTTCGGAGGACGCGTTACGCATTATGAGATGCTTTCGCTTTTCGGCTCAGCTGGGATATTCGATCGAAAGCGAAACGCTTAACGCCGCAAAGCTGTGCAAGGATAAGCTCGGCAAAATATCATTCGAGCGTATAGGAAGCGAGTTTTTAAAGCTTATCACCTCACAAAATCCGAAGGATGCCCTGCTTTCATTATCGGATTGTCAAATATTTGACTTTCTTTTCCCCGATATAACGATTGACAAAGCGCGTTTTGAACTGCTCGAAAAGCTTCCCTCAACTCCTCAAGCCCGGCTCGGCGGATTGCTTTGGGGTGTGGAACCGGCGTGTATCTTGCGCGTGCTGAAGCGCTTAAAATACTCAAATTCAATAATCTCAAAGACACAGGCGATAGCAGACGGAGCAAATGCCGACATGGCAGAAAATTCCGAATCCGCGCGGCGTTTTTTGCGTCGTTTCGGCAGTGATGCAAAAGAAGTAATCGAGGTATCTGCTGTAATTTCGCCCGCAACGTGCGCGGATTTTGCGCAATTTGTATTAAAAGCCATAGAAAAAAATGACTGTATTTCAATAAAAGACCTCGCCGTCGGCGGTGACGAGCTGCTAACGCTCGGATTCTCTGTCGGAAAGGAGATAGGGGGCGTTCTCCAATATCTTCTTGAAGAGGTAATAAAAAGCCCGAATAAAAATCAAAAAGACACTCTGCTCGAACTCGCAAAAAAATTCAAAACGCATATCAAATAAGTATTTTTCGAATCTTTGACAAAAAATGCTTTTCAGCCGTGCAAATCACGCACGGCTTTTATTTTGCTTCTTCCATATTTTGTGTGTTGATGCACAAGTGGGCTGAATGTTAGAATATTAATGTGCACATAAGCACATAAAGAACAAAGAAAGGAGAAGAAAAATGAAATTTAAAATCACCGTAATTGCAGTAATGCTTTTGACCGCGATTGCAATTTTTTCGGGAGGTGCTCTGGCTTCGCCGCCGCCTCAAAGCTCGGTCAACTTTCCCGAGGATGCAGCAGAGGTGACCGTAAAGCTGAAAGGTGAAGAAATTCTTGACGGATACACGGCAATAATAAATTCAACCACATACGTACCGCTCCGCAAATTCTGCAACCTTGTCAGCGACTGCGAAATAAGCTGGAACGACTCGCGAAAAACGGCCACAGTTAAAGCCGATGGACTTACGCTCACAGCAAAAAGCGGAGAAATCTACATAACCGCCAACGACAGATGCTTCTCGGTAGGAGAAAAAACCTTGAATATCGACGGAACGCTTTTCGTTCCTATTCGTCCGATAGCCAAAGCATTTTGCCTTGACGTAGAATGGGATGCGGCACAGCGTTGTGTAAATCTCACCGCCTCCGGCGAAAGCCGTCTTTTGTCCGCAGATGAATTTTACGACAGCGAGGATCTGTATTGGCTTTCCCGAATTATCTCGGCAGAGTCCGACGTCGAGCCGATGATAGGGCAAATAGCGGTCGGAAACGTTGTCCTCAACCGTGTGAACAGCAGATATTATCCCGACACGATATACGACGTTATTTTTGATTTTAAGCACGGAATTCAGTTCACGCCCGCATACACGGGAACTGTAAACAGAACTCCCTCTCAATCAAGTATAGCAGCCGCAAAGATCTGTCTTGAAGGTTTTTCGGTTTCCGACGATATAATATATTTTCTTGACCCCTCTATTGCCACTAATTTCTGGATAGTGGAAAATTGCATCTTCGTTATGAATATCGGAAGTCACGATTTTTACACGGAATAAAGAATCTTATTAAAATCATTTCACAGATATTCGAAACAACAAAAAGGGGCTGTGCCATTGGCGCAGTCCCTATGCTCGGAATTTGCTTGATGGCTAAACGCCGTCAAGCAAAAACGATGGGATGAGTATCAAATGCATTTTTGCATTTGACTCATCCCCTTTTATATGTTATCGTCATTTTATCGGTTTCAATCTCAATTTGTTTTCCCAAATCGTATTTTGACGAATTGAAAATCATGCCATTTTGTAAAAAATGTCTAAATTGTACGGTTTTTGTGTTTTTAAGAAATCAATTTGCCTATGTGTGGCACGGGCTGTGGAAAACTCTGTTGAAACTGTGTAAAACCTCGCATTTAAAGGAATGTTGGGATTTTTTCGAACATTCGTTTTTTTCAAAAAAATTTATTTCAAAGCGCCTCGAAGAAAAAATATTTTTCAAAAATTCTCCGATTTGCACAAAAGCTTCGCTCAAAGCGAGCAAAACAAAATTTCAAGCGGAAGATAATCGTGCGACGAGCTCTTTATCGCTCTGTCTGCATCGGCGCAAAGCGCTATCATTTGACTTATGCGACCAATATCCTTCGATGCCGATTTAGCCGCAAAAAGTCGCGCTCTGGCTTCCTTAATATTCATGATTTTTGCTACTTCCCCGTAAGAATATCCGTCCAAAACAAACTTTTTAACGTTTAACATGGTGCTAAGCGTTTTCACAACGTCGCCGAGTATTATCGTCGGCTTTATCTGCTTTGCCTTTAACGAATCGAAAACCGCGAGCAGATCCTCATATCGCCCATCCATAAGAGCGTTTGTCAGGGCGAACCCGTCGTATTCGGAATTTGCGCACGAGATTAAATTTACGTCATTTTCGGTTGCGGTATTTCTGCCGTGTGCCAAAATATAATAACAAAGCTTGTCTATTTCCGCGGCAAGTGAGAACATACTTCTGCCGCAATATTCTATCATATAAGCACAAACGGCGGGAGAAGCATCGACCGAGTGAAAATCAAAGTGGCGCTTTACCCAGCCGAGAAGCTTTGCATTTGAGCATTTTTCAAAATATACGGGAGTGAGCACCTCTTCAAACCGACGCAAAATTTTCGACGGTTTTTTTGGTAAAAAGCCCTGGTCGATCTCCTCGTCGGGAACCGATATTATAACCGTATTATAGTCATATTCCGAGCACTCCTTGAGCGCGTCTATCAGATCGTCTACATCGGTCTTTTTCATTGAGGATATCGACAGTCCGCTGACCGTTACAAGCTTTGTTTCGCTCATCATAGGTAACGGCGTTACGGCATTTAAAAGAGTAGCTGCCGAAAATGAATATGTGTCAAGGCGTATATCGTTGAAAACCGCAAAGGAAGGGTCTGAAACGACCGCTTTGCGCACGTTTCTTATGGCGTTTGCCTTTAAATAATCCTCCTCGCCGAAAAAGAGATATACTCCGCTCATGCTCGGCTTAATTAACTTTCTGAATTCGGATTCGCTCAACATAATATTCACCCCCCTTTTTTTGTATATTATATCATTTGATTTTCCTCGAGTCAATGATTTATACCGATTTTTAAATTGCACTAACCGATAAATATTCGACAATGTTTATATTGACATAGCGTCGGTAATATATTATAATTATTATAAATATATTAATTGTTAGGAGAATCTCTATGCCGGAACTTCTTTCGCCTGCGGGCAATTTTGAAAAGCTCCGCGCCGCGCTTTTGTACGGTGCAGATGCCGTATATCTTGCAGGCACACGGTTCGGTATGCGTTCAGCCGCCGACAACTTCACTATCGAGGAGCTTTATCAGGCTTCGGAATATACACACAGTAGAAACAAAAAATTATATATAACCATAAACACTCTCCCTCACGGGAGCGAATATCCTGCGCTTACGGAATATCTTCACGCCATTAAAGATGCAAAAGCAGACGGATATATCGTTGCCGATCTGGGGGTTTTTGCGCTTATCAGGAAAATAATTCCCGACGCGGAGCTTCACATTTCAACACAGGCAAGCATCATAAGTCCCGAGGCGGCAAATATGTATGCTTCTCTCGGCGCAAAGCGCTTGGTGCTTGCCCGCGAGCTGTGCCTTTCCGAAATCGCAGAAATTCGAGCATCCCTCGATAAAAGCGTCGAGCTTGAGGCGTTTATACACGGCTCAATGTGCGTTTCTTATAGCGGAAGATGCATGCTTTCAAGCTTTTTGACAGGCAGAGATGCCAATCGCGGCGCGTGCACACAACCCTGCCGCTGGGGCTACAAACTGACCGAGGAAAAGCGTCCCGACATTCCGATCCCTATCGAAGAAAACGAAAACGGCACCTTTATTATGTCATCAAAGGATATGTGCACTATAGAACATATACCCGAATTGATGCAAAGCGGCATCGATTCGTTTAAAATAGAGGGGCGTATGAAAAGCGCATATTACGCCGCCGTCACCGCAAATACATATCGTATAGCAATCGACGAATATCTAAAGAATCCCGCAGAGTTTAAATACAACCCCGCCTGGCTCACCGAGCTTAACAGCGTATCCCACCGCGAATACTGCACAGGGTACTACTTTGACTCGCTTCACGAAAATGCACAGCTGTGTTCCCAGGACGGATATATAAGAGAAAAGGCGTACTACGCAACCGCGCAGGGCAACGAATCCCCGCTTCCGAATTCGCTTATCGGCGTTTGCGAAACACCCGACGGAAAGCTCTATAAATTTATTCAGCGCAATAAAATTTCGCGCGGCAATACGGCAGAGCTTATTTCGCCCGGCTATCTCGGAAAAAGATTTACCGTTACCGATATCTATTCGGAGAACGGCGAGCCGCTGGAATCCGCACCGCACCCCTCGCAGATATTTTGGCTTCGCGTTCCGTTCGAGGTAAAGGACGGAGATATTCTACGCTCGGGAGGTAATGAATAGTGAATTTTCAAGAAGTTATAAAGACGATCTTGATCGGAATAGTAGAGGGTATCACCGAATGGCTTCCTATAAGCTCAACGGGACATATGATATTACTCAACGAGCTGCTGACGCTGAAGGTGTCGGAAAGCTTTTGGGAAATGTTCGAGGTAGTCATCCAGCTTGGTGCTATACTTGCTGTAATATTCCTGTATTTCAACAAACTAAAC
>JAZNBI010000033.1:0-4775 GCA_045586995.1 Eubacteriales bacterium
GACGCTCGTAAAGGCACTCGTTAACGCTGCTTTTTGTATTCAAAACGAGCTTGATCCCGAGGATTTTGCGAGTCTTTCCGTGGACGAAAAAAATACGCTTTCCGAGCTTGCAGACGCCATAGTCTCCGACTCAAAGCCAAAGCTCGGCTTTGGTATGCGTATGCGCAAGATCCAGGCTGTAAGATTTGCCATAGAGAATATGCCTATGGGTGAATATACGGGCGGTGAATATGACAGCATCACGGTTGATTTGACCGTAACACTCGATTCCACGCGCAGAAGCGTCGAAAAAGCAAGCCTTGACCTCGCTCTCGTTAGTGAGAAGCGCGGTGACATCGATTTACACCTTGATTTTCTCGGCTATTACAGCGATACCGACGGCGAGATTTCTTACCTCGGTCTTAACGCAGAGGCAACTATGACCGATGCCCACGTGCATACAAAGGAAACCTTGAACAACGATGATGTTGCCGTGTGGGGTGACAGGCGCTTCGTGCTTAAGCTTGCCTTTGATTCTGCATTTACTGCTACGGGTGGGAACCTGATTGAGCTTTTCTATCAGAATGAATCTACTCCGAAAAGGCTTGAATACGCAGAGGATGCCGTCTTGAAAAATGAAGAAAAAGACCGCTTTATGACCGCGAAAAACTATACGCAAAAATTCGACATAAAGATGAATAGGGACGAAAATAAAATAGGTCGTATTCCCTGCGATATATCAAGAGGGTCGGTAAGAGCCACCTTTACGGGCAGCTATAAGTACGGAAATGCGGCTAATCCCACTCCCCTTTCCGACGAGGTTAAAAACTTGCTCGGAATAAAATAAACAAATAAAAGTGCTTGTGTTTTACAAGCACTTTTTCATTAAAAAAGTAAACAAAAGTTTACATCAAGCGGTTGGGATTATGGCAATTCCGTCGTAAACGCTCTGAAAGCAGTCGGATGTGTCGGGGACGTCAATTCGCGCCCCGAGGATTTTTATATAGCGCGAGAAGTCATAGGTGTAGGTCGAGAGAGGACGCAGATATGCGTTGTCTGTTTGGGCAGCAACGAGTATATCGTTTTCCTCAAAGCCGACTATTAACAAGGTATGATAAAAACCGTCTGTGTTGTTTCCAAGCTGAATTACGTCACCTATTTCAAGGTTGTCAGATGTGGTTTCTTCTCCAAATGGCCCTACTCCCTTGTTGCCCGTCATGAAATTATAGAAGAAATCCACACCCGTCCACGACGGCGAGCGTTCGTTCAAGGAAATATAAAACCAACCGTAAACGGCAGTGTAATTCATCACGCACGTACCTGCGTAAATCGCTTGCGAAACAAAATTCGTGCAGTTTCCGCCTATTTCGGCAAAGTTCCCAAAAATTGGATTTTGCGAAAAGGCGTAGCGCTTCGCGTATTCCTTGGCACGCTCTCGGTTGTATGGTTTGGTCATCAGCATGGCATAACTCTCCGTTCTGTTGTATTTATGATAATATTTTATGAAAAAAATTGAATTTTGTGCTAAAAATATCTTGTAAAATTTCTAAAATTGGTGTATAATAAAAGGCATGATAGGGAAATTTTAATTTTTTTGTTTTGAGCAATAATCTATACGGAGGATTTTAAAATGGATTTGAACAAAAGACCCGACAGCATGCAGAGAATTACAACAAAAGAGCTTGCCGATAAATTTATCGCCGAGCAGATTAAGGCGGTAAGAGAGCAGGTAGGAGATAAGAAGGTGCTTCTTGCACTTTCCGGCGGAGTTGACTCATCGGTCGTTGCCGCGCTTCTTATAAAGGCGATAGGAAAGCAGCTCGTCTGCGTTCACGTAAACCACGGACTTATGCGTAAGGACGAGTCCGAAAACGTAGTGAAGCTTTTCAAAGGAGAGCTTGACGCGAACCTTATCTACGTAGATGCAACCGAGAGATTTTTAGGACTTCTTGCGGGTGTCAGCGATCCCGAGAGCAAGAGAAAGATAATCGGCAAGGAGTTTATCGAGGTTTTCGCCGATGAGGCAAGAAAACTCGAGGGTGTTGAATTCCTCGCACAGGGCACGATTTATCCCGATATTCTTGAGAGCATTAAGCAGGCAGAGGGTAAAAAGGCAGTTAAGTCACACCACAACGTAGGCGGACTTCCCGAGGACCTTAAATTTGAGCTTGTCGAGCCTGTAAAGCTTCTCTTCAAGGATGAGGTAAGAGTTGTCGGAGAGGCGCTCGGACTTCCCCACAAGATGGTATACCGTCAGCCCTTCCCCGGACCCGGTCTTGGTGTGCGCTGTCTCGGCGCAATCACCCGCGACAGACTTGAGGCACTTCGCGAGGCTGATGCAATTCTCCGTGACGAGTTTGACAAGTGCGGTCTTGCCGAGAAGGTATGGCAGTATTTCGTCGTTATTCCCGATATCAAGTCGGTCGGCGTGAAGGACGACAGCCGCTACGAGGGCTGGCCTGCAATAATCCGCGCCGTAAACACCAAGGACGCAATGAGCGCAACTATCGAGGAAATCCCCTATGCAGTCCTCGCAAAAATCACTGCGCGTATCACCTCGGAGGTCGAGGGCGTCAACAGAGTTCTCTACGACATCACTCCCAAGCCTACTGGCACAATCGAGTGGGAATAAACCCTAAAAAACAAGCCACGGCACATTAAAAAGCCGTGGCTTTCGTTATACAACAAGGCGGCTTGAGCTTTCGTTCAAACTGCCCTTTTTGAAGAAATTCGATATTAGTCAAGTACAATAGACTTTTTCTTTCCGTTTTTGTTCCTCGGAAATTCTCTGATACGGAAAACGAAATCAAGATTTACAGCTTCGAGCCTTTCTTTTTTCTCAATGAGAATTGCGCCGTTTGTGGAGAAGCTCAAGAATGTGATTATAGCCCTCGTATCAAAAATCAAAGACCTGATGCGTGAATATAATCGCAAGCTGCACGAGCTTCAAAGCGAGCGTTCCTATTCCCGACAGCTTGAACGGCAGAACAGAATATTGCAACGAGATTCGGATACCTTGCAAACCATCCGCGACGAGATTGGCAACGATGCCGTTGATGAAATCCTCGACCGAGCGCAACAACGTGCAGAAGAAGAGGCAGAGCTTTACGAACAGGAGCGCAGTTCGTGCGATAGAGGCGTCTCATTGGAATTATAGAAATTCCAATCTATTTATGTAATAATTCGTTACGAAAAAAGGAGAGCGATATTGGATATATACCCATTATCGCTCTCTGTTTTAATCTTTTTTTACAACTAACTTTCTAATAAACTGAACTGAATATTGTTCCTCGGTGTTTTCTTTTATTAACAACTTCACTACATAAGTTCCAGGGCAATCAACCGCAAAACTAAGCACCTTAGTAATTCTCGCATAGTTTACAAAATCAAAACAAGCACCATCAACTTGATGCGCATCACGAAGTTCTTTGATGTTTATAGTAAACTCATCCAAATCAAAATAAAATCTTTTATCAGGATCGCGATCACATTTAGTTAATCGAATTATAAAATCCAATTCACCATTAGCTCTATACAAAATATGATCTTGTTGTTTAGAAATATCATCAGTTCCCAAAATGTTTATATTAGAGAGAATTTGGAAACTATTAATTTGATATGATCCGTCAACATTTTTTTGAGCTTTTATTTCATCGAAAGGATTGCGAAAAACTAATGGAGTTTCGTTTTCTGAAACAATCGACTCAAAGGAAGTTAAGTTAGCATTTACATACTTTTTGCACATAATTATATCCTCATTTAGTTGTTCGATTTATCTGGGGAGCTACCACGTTTAGGAGTTGAAGGAGTGTTTTTATCATACGCTTGATTACTCTTTATCCCATCAACTTCCTTTATCAACCGTTCCTCAGACTCTCTTAATGCTGCCTTTAAATCATCAGTACTTTTTACGGAGGCGTAAAGAGAGTAGATTGCAAGTGCAGCTGATACAATTCCGAATAGAGTGTTTATGATGTTTACTATATTCTTAAAGCCACTAATATCCGTGTCAGGAAAAAAAGTGGGTTGTATCATAGTGACTACAGATGCCGATAACAAAACAAACAAAAATAATACTATCACTATGTAGGAGGTATACATAATGAGTTGTTTAAACTTTTCGGGCACGACAAACTCCTTCTCGACATAAATCGTAATTTCAGCATGGTATAAATAGACCCCATCATTATATCATACTTTTCGATAAAAGTCAACGGAATTTGCTGAATTGTTTGTTAAATATACCATTTTCGGCAAAAAATAGCCAAACCTCGACATCACGAAGATTGGCTTCAGCGGGAGTTAGCCACCCTCGCATTAGTATTATATCACACAACAAGAATATTTGTCAATACTTTTTTAAGTTTTTTTCAAAAAACTATTGACAATATTATCGCAATATGATATAATATGCTACTGCGTTTTGGGTTCAGCCAAAAGGAATTGCGCAATTTATATATTGTGCGTTAATAAATAACACTGTATATCAGGCATCACAAACTTTTTTCATTTGTGGTGTCTTTATTTTTTTGCAACATTTTGTCAAATATAATTGACAACCTCTGTTCTTTGTGATATAATGTGCATTGTCTAATATATTTGACAGGAGGGCTTGATGAACGAAAGGATGAAGCAAGCACGAATTGAGAAAAATTTATCTCAAACAGATCTTGCAAAGAACATTGGAGTTTCACGACAGACGATCAATATGATCGAAAACGGGGTGTATAATCCCACGATAGAATTGTGCATTCGTATATGCAAAGAGTTGGGCGTTACGCTCAATGATTTATTTT
>JAZNBI010000034.1:0-2187 GCA_045586995.1 Eubacteriales bacterium
TCGCAGCAATTTTGAGCGATATCTTCGACAATAAACTTATCGGTAAGAAAGTTTTGACCGTATTCTTTTCTTGGCTTTATATTGAACAATTCGGAGATCCTACGTATTTCCTTTATGTCACAAAGATTCATATATTTCTCCAATAAAGATTTTTTTGAATTTTGGATGGTAAAAAATAAAGCCCCAAGCTTTTGCAAGTCAATGGGGCTTTGGAGCTGGTGATGTGACTCGAACACACGACCTGCTGATTACGAATCAGCTGCACTACCGACTGTGCTACACCAGCAAAAGGTTGCACAGGAGGTAGTGCTCACTACACGACTGTGCTACACCGGCAAAAATTTTTACGACTGCATTATTATATCACATAAAATAATATTTTGCAATACAAATTTTATATTTTTTACTATTTTTTCTTTTTTTGCATAAGGAAGCAGTTCAAATTCTCTTTTTCGGGACTTTGTCAAAGTCCCGAAAAAGAGAATAAATCTACAATCCCAAAAGCTTTTTGGCATTAAGTCCTAAGATTTTTGCCTTTTCGGAATTTGAAAGCGGTAGGGAATTTAACACTTGTATTTCTTTTTTTGCAAAGCTCCAAGGCGAATCCGAAGCAAATAAAATTTTATCCGCGCCGTGTTCTTTAACTATTCTCAAAAACTGTTCTTTTGAATAATGCTCGAATCCCATAGATGTGTCAATATAAATATTTGTTCCGACTATGAAGTTTTCCACCTCGTCCCACTGTTTATATCCACCGAGATGTGCTGCAATTATAGTTCCGCCGCCAAGTGCGGCGGATATGTTTGAAAATTGCTTCGGACTGCTTTTATAAGGTGGAGGCATTCCGGGATCATCACCTGCATGAAACATTAAGATAAGTCCTTTGTTTATTGCGTAGTCATAGATGCGGAGCATTCTTTCGTCATCGAGAATAAAGCTTTGGTATTCGGGATGAAATTTTAAACCCTTTAACCCCAAGCTCACAACATAATCAATATCTCTTTTGTAATCGTCCGAATGGGGGTATATTCCTCCAAAAGAAATTATTCTTTCGGACTTTATCTTTTGAGCCCAATTATTTACACTACACGTCTGCGATTGCTTTGTGACTACCGGCTGAACGACAGAGAGGTCTATTCCTGCGTCATCCATATTTGCAAGCAACCCGTTAAGTGTCATATCACTTGACGGCTTTATTATATGTTTGACGCTTTCGGCGAGCCCTTTGAATGCTTTTGGGGCAATTTCGTCCGGAAATATGTGTGTGTGAAAATCTATTATCATTAAATCACCTTTTTTCGTACGTTTTATTTTGTACATTGACAGTTCGTATTATTTTTGAAAGACGTTTGGTTACAAAAACGGCTAAAAGCATCTTTGCGCAATCCGGAATTATAAACGGTAATATGCAATATTTAATTATGGTAAAGAAGCTTGTATTATTACCGTTTAATAAATATGATATCGAAAACCAGACAGCTCCGAAAGAATAGCAAAACAGAAGCCCTGCGCTCATCATTACTATTTTATATGCATTGCTTTCACAGAGGGCTTTTGTTGAAATTCGCGAAAAGAACCAAATGGCAATAGGTATAAAAACAAATCCAATTATATATCCGCCCGTAGGTCCCGCAATAGCGGATATACCTCCGTTAAAGCCCGAGAATACGGGAAGCCCCACGATTCCGAGCAGTATATATATTATAATGGAAGAAACAGCGTATTTTAACCCCAAAAGAAGTGAAATTACAAAAATGGCAAACGTTTGCAACGAAAAGGGTATTACGGCAGGTATACTTATCAAGGAGCATAATACAATAAATGAAGAAAAAATCGAAATATACACAATGTCGTAAATTAAGTTGCGATGTTTAAAATTAATGTGTTTGTGCATGAATTCCCCTAAAGTATTTTTGAATAGTATAGCATATTTAGATTTTTAAGTCAATTCGTTTGAAGAAAATATGGAAAAACACGTAAATATTGCTATAAAATCATCTTAAAATGATGATTTTAATGGCATTTTGCCGAAAGTGAACAAAAAAGAAAAAAAACGAAAAAAAAGTGAAAAAAGGTATTGACAAAGGAGGATGAGGTGTGATATAATAATCGAGCCGTCGCAAAAAGGGGCGGCAAAGACAAGGCGAAAAGCAAACGGTCATTGAAAATTGAACAACGAAGAGAGAA
>JAZNBI010000035.1:0-12617 GCA_045586995.1 Eubacteriales bacterium
GGAGAAATATATGAATCTTTGTGACATAAAGGAAATACGTAGGATCTCCGAATTGTTCAATATAAAGCCAAGAAAAGAATACGGTCAAAACTTTCTTACCGATAAGTTTATTGTCGAAGATATCGCTCAAAATTGCTGCGATAAAAACACTCGGACCATACTCGAAATCGGCCCCGGCATCGGCTCATTAACTCAGGAGCTTGCCCTTCTCTATGACAAAGTGGTTTCGCTTGAAATTGACACCGCTCTCATTCCCGTGCTTTCATATACTCTTTCGGGACACAACAATATAGAAATTATAAACTGCGACGTAATGAAAGCGGATCTGGATTCACTCTTAAACCCGTATTTTCAAAGCGGAGCCGTATCGGTTTGCGCTAATCTTCCATATTACATAACCACCCCCATATTGATGCGGCTTATAGAAAGCGGCTTGCCGTTCGACTATATAACGGTTATGATACAATCAGAGGTCGCAGACCGTATATGCGCCAAAGCGGGACACTCGGATTACGGTGCGATTACCGCCGTTATCGCGTACTACGGCAATGCGGAAAAGCTGTTTACGGTTGGCTCGGAGAATTTTTCACCTCAACCAAAGGTTAATTCCACGGTAATCAGAATAAAATTATACAAGGAAAAGCCAATCGTACCGAAAAGCGAAAAGCTTTTGTTCCGTGTTATAAAAAGCGCATTCGAGCAACGAAGAAAAACGCTTCTCAATGCCCTCTCTCACGGATTTCCCGAAATCGACAAGAGTAAAATAGCCGAACAAATCGAGCGGTGTGGATTTGCGCCTGATATTCGTGGCGAAAAGCTTGACATCTCTCAATTCGCAAAGCTTTCTGATGCTATATATGAGATTTCAAAATAAAAGGAAAGACTGTATCCTTAACAAAAATCATCGCAAACAAATGGGTGTAGTTCTTATCGGAGAAATCACGATAATGGCTCGTTCTCATAATATGGCGCAGATTTGCTCACAGTAAATAAATAATTAACGCCGACAGATTTTACAAAAGGTCTGTCGGCGTTCGCTATTCGATAAATTGGGATTTATTTATCTTTTTCAAAGAGTCCCCAAACACTCATTACAAAACCGAGTATAGGGAGTATGGCACACGCCACTGCTTCAAAATCCTCATCTACAATAAGTACATTCTTAAATTCTCCCACCAAAACAAATGCCATACTCATAAAAATCAATGCAATTCCAAACAGTATCTTTTTCATGAAATACACTCTCCTTCATCAAATTCTTATTTGTTCTGCCTTATCGCCAGTTTCGCCTTTGTATTACAAACGCACAAGACAAAGCCCATACCCCTTTTGTAGGGCGGGGGTTTACTCCCGCCGCTTTATCAACGTGAAATGTTCGTTTCGGCGGGAGCAAGCCCCCGCCCTACGACATCACCCTCATTATAACACAAATCGGCAGAGAAAACGAACATGTCTTTTTAAAATAAATACACTTTATAATGCGTATGCCCAAATAGCTACCCATTATTTTTGTCTTACAAGTGTACTTATACCACTGTTTAAAGCAACTATAAGTTCATCCGCTTCGATTTTCGAATTAAATTCGGATAAGCTTATACGAAGCGAACAATCCGCTTCCTTCGGTGAAAGTCCAAAAGCTATCAGCGCGCTGCTTGGCTTTAAGGAGCGCGACGAGCACGCCGAGCCGCTCGAAACGTATATTCCCTTACCCGAAAGATAATGAAGCATCGTTTCGCTTTTTATATTAGGCAACGTAATATTCAAAACATGAGGAGCAACAGCTCCCTTGGGAATATTTAATTTAACCTCTGCTTGAGAAAACTTATCTATTAAATACTGTCTTAATTCTGCCATCTTATTTGTGCGACTATCAAAATCATTCCAAAAATCACGAACCGCTTCGCCGAATCCAACGATTCCAAGCACGTTTTCCGTACCCGAACGAAAGCCATCTTCCTGACCTCCGCCAAGAATAATGGGAACTATTTTTTTGGATCTGATTATATTTGAATCAATATAAAGCGCGCCAACACCCTTAGGTCCGTGAATTTTGTGAGAGCTTACGGTAAGCAAATCTGCACAAAGCTCGGCAGGTGAAATTCTGACCTTCATAAATCCCTGAACGGCGTCACAATGAGTAATTATTTCCCTGTTCGTCTTTTTTGCCATCGAAAACAGCCGTCCGACATCATAAAGCGCGCCGCTTTCGTTATTTACCATCATTGCCGAGACCATAAATACGTCGCCTCGCAAAGCTTGTTCGGCGAAATCAAGGTCAAGAACACCGTTTTTTGTAGGGATTCGAATAATTTCGAATCTGTCCTGTTCAAGGCGGCGCAAGGTGTTTTCAACAGACGGATGCTCGGAGTCGGTCGCGATAATTTTATTCGCTGTTCTCCGTGTCTTAGCATAACAGCATCCAAAAAGCGCGAGGTTATTTGCCTCTGTTCCCGAAGCGGTAAAAACAATTTTTCCCGAAAACTGTCGAACAGAAAGCGCCAAAAGCAGCTCCCGTCTTGCCGCATCAACCATTTTTTGTGCCTCAAGCCCTGCGGCATGAAGCGACGACGGATTGCCAAACGTGTCTATCGCCTCGTACATTTTGAGCTTAACCTTCTCGCTGAGTGCAGTTGTAGCACTATTATCAAAATATATTTTTTTCGTCATTATTTAAACAAAAAGTTGTTCATTATCGTTTCAACCTCGGAAAGATGAGTTGCATATCTGTCTTCAAGTGCGGTATACGTGAATACATAAAAAATATCATTTTTTTGAGCAATAACCTCGGATATCATATATTTTTCATTTCCGAGTGTCGCCTTGAATTCATATTTTTTAGCATCTGTATCTCCGAGCTTTGCCGAAGCTCCCGAGGTAACAAGCTCATATCCTTGCGAGAAATATGTTTTATATTCGTTTTCGGTTTTCTCCCAAAAGCTATCTATATCCAACATTGTAACATCCGCCAAATATGCACTCACCGACACGTTGGACTTGTCCAATGCCGAAAAATATGCACCCGATGTCTTTCCCTGTGACAAGGTCCATGACTTTGGAACGAAAAGATAATATTGTTCATTTTCTTCGGACGCTATCTGCATTCCGTCGGGAACAATAACATCTTGATTTTCACACGCCGTCAGTGAAAACAGAAAGGAAACCGCCAAAACAAGAATAATTGCCTTATTAAATATTTTCATTTTATTTACCATAACCTTTCAAATATGTTGTGATTATTCACCAATTACCGCAGCGGCAGCCGACAAAATACCGATTTTACCGCTCTCATATGTCAAGCCGCCCTGAAAGAATGCAGTATACGGCGGTTTCAATGGACCGTCTGCGCTAAGCTCAATTGATGCTCCTTGGACGAAGGTTCCTGCCGCCATAATAACCTTATCGGAATATCCGGGCATCTCCCACGGCTCGGGAACAACAAACGAATCAACAGGAGAGCCGGCTTGAATGCCTTTGCAAAAGCTGCAAAGCTTTTCGGGGCTTTCCATAATAACCGTCTGTATAATATCATGACGCTTAACGTTCCACATCGGCTCAACCTTATATCCCAAAGCATCAAAAATAAATGCTGCAAGGTGCGCGGTTTTCAGTGCTTGCGCGGTAGTATGCGGCGCATAAAAAAGTTCTTTATACATATTTTTATTCTGACCAATTGTTGCGCCGACCTCATTACCGACTCCTACGGTCGTAAGTCGATATGACGCAAGCTCAACTGCGCGTTTTGTACCCGCAATATATCCGCCTGTATCCGCCATTCCGCCGCCCGGATTTTTTATGAGCGAGCCGATTATCATATCCGCGCCGACGTCGGTCGGCTCACGGTCTTCAACAAATTCGCCGTAGCAGTTATCTACGACTACAAATAAATTATCGTTTTTGAGTTTTTTTACAAAGCGAGCTGCTTCGCCAATTTCTTCAACGCTGAGTGTTTTGCGATTGAGATATCCCTTTGAACGTTGAATAAAGACTACTTTTATTCTGTCGCCGAATTCTTTAAAAGCGTTCTCGATTTTTGAAAAGTCAAATTTCCCGCCATCCAAAAGGTCTATTTGGCGGTACTCCACACCGAAATCACGTAATGAACCATCTCCCGCATTCCCCGAAATACCAATTACTTCTTCGAGAGTATCATATGGCTTTCCCGAAATTGAAAGCATAATATCTCCGGGGCGTAAAAGTCCGAAAAGTCCTATTGACAGTGCATGTGTACCGTTTACAATATTATGTCTGACAAACGCCGCCTCTACGCCCATAACGCGCGCCCAAATCTCGTCTAAAGTATCTCTGCCTTTATCAGAATATCCATATCCGCTGGTAGAATTAAACATAGCTTCGGAAACTCGAAATTCATGAAAAGCGTCCATAATTTTTTCAGTGTTTTTATAAGAAATAGCATCTATTTCATTAAAATAGGGTAAAAGCTCACTTTCCGCGCGTGCACAAAGGTCGGTAAGTTGTTTTGAAAATAACATAAGCTCTCCTTTTAATTTTCACTACCGGGAATATATGTCGGCTCTTCTGTATAGTTTGTACCGTTATCTTTGTTTTCTTGTTCTCTTATGACGATTTCATAAAACGCCGCCTGTGATGCATTGATATACGGATTCAACCATATAAATCCGATACCGCAGGTCAAAACGCTCAAAACAGCGTATCCAAGAAAGCTTAAGTATAGTCCGAAAAGCTCGGCTTTATGTCCCTTCATAAGCTTTTTTGACATTTTAAGAGCTTCGGCTCCCGTAATATTGGGATTGTCCGAAAGTATATACGGTGCCATAGAATATGAAAGCGACGCCACAATGCCGGGAATTATAAACAGAAGCGACCAAAGGAAAACAAATATCCCTCTCAAAAGATTCATAACAAATCCCGCGAGAAAGCTTTTTTCGAAATATGAAAAAATATCCTTTATATTCGGTCTTTTCCCGCTTATCATATTGAGATTAAATTTTGAATATCCTATTTCAACGACTCCGCCCACAATAAAATTAGCTACCGAAATCATAGAAGTAATCGTTCCGAGAAATGCAAATACTATTAATATCAAACCCGAAAAAGCAAAGCTTTCCCACCAAACAATAATGTCTTCTATAAATTCGGGAGTAGTCGCCGCGTCAAGCTCTCCAAGCTCGAAATCAAAACTGATCAAGCTGCCTTGCCCGACTCCAAAAAAAGATATCAAAAGACAAGCCGCAATTGCAACCCACCAATTACCGCCTTTAAGCGAATTGCGCGCTCTTTGACGAACAGAAGAAAGTGTGTAAGATTTTTGATATTTATTTTCCATTATCATTCTCCTTTAAATTGATTCAATAAAGCCAAGTGCAAGTGAAACACACGCCTGCGCATCTGTAATATCAATAATCTCCACATTTGAATGAATATATTTCGACGGTATCGATATAGCGCCTACCTTAACACCAAGCCCTGTCATTTGTATAGAGCTTGTATCGGTTCCACCGCGTATCAGTATCTCGCTTTGATGCTTTATTTTTTTCTCTTTTGCAACAGTCAAAAGCTTTTCGACGATCTCGGTATTACAAATAACCGATGAATCCTTTATTTTAATTGCCGCGCCGTCGCCAACCTTAACTGCCATCGGCTTTGCTCCGATAGCATCTCCTGTGCCTGTGACATCAAATACAAGTGCATAGTCGGGTGCAATTGCAAATGCCGCCGGCTTTGCGCCGCGTGCACCGACCTCCTCTTGAACCGAAAAGACATAATAAATATCATCCTTGCAACCAACCGATGCAATTTCTCGGGCAATTTTTATCAAAACAGCGCAACCGACTCTGTCATCAAACGGTCTGCCTGCCACGCGGTTTTTACAAAGCCGAGTAAAGCTTGGCTCGGTGACTAAAAAATCTCCGATTTTCACTCTTGATTCGGCATCCTTTTTATTGGTCGCTCCTATATCCACATAGAATTTATCAAAAGTATAGTCCTGAGGTTTAACGCCGACTTCGGGCACAAGAACTCCCTTTGTACCATTTTCAAAAACAACGATGCTATAAGCAGCTGCAGAATAATTTATACCTCCAATGGGGGCGCAACGTATATAACCGTTATCCTCGATAAAGGTAACCATAAACCCGATTTCATCCATATGTGCGCAAAGCATTATCTTTTTTTTATTCTTGCCGCTTCCTTTTTTGAGAGCTATAAGATTTCCCAAGCTGTCGTTATAACATTCATCCGCAAACGGGAGTATTTCATCGCGCAAAAGCTCGGAAACGGCACCTTCTCTTCCCGAAACAGACGGGCAGTTTATTATTTTTTTTAGAAGCTTATACATATCGATTTTGTCCTTTCCGAATTATATATTCCAACAGATAAGCATTTGATATACCAGATTTTTGATAGCCGAATAATCCTCAAGCGAGCAAACGCAGGAAGCCGAATGAAGATACCTTGTGGGTGCGGAAATTGCAAGCGTGCAAATTCCGACACCTGATTTATGAATGTGCCCCGCATCGTTTCCGCCCGATATATATCTTTTTATCTGCGCCGGAATATTATTGATTTTTGCAACATTCATAGCAAAATCTATAAATTCCCTGCCGTAAATTGTAGAACGGTCTGCAAATGAAATAACCGCTCCCCCTCCGACCTCTGCTACACGCGAATTTTTCGGAACGTTTGGAAGGTCGGCAATCGCCGTGCTTTCAAGCACAAGTGAATAGTCGGGAGCAATAATATTCGCAGCTGTCAAAGCACCCGAAAGTCCTATTTCTTCCCTTACGGTAAATGCAAAATAAACATCAAACGGCAACGATACGTTGTCATTTTTTATTTTTCGCATTGTTTCGATCATAACAGCGCAACCCAATCTATCGTCAATTGCTTTGCCTTTGATGTTTTTTTCATCATCACCGAACTCGACAAAATCAGAATCGAAGTTTCCGTAATCGCCTATTGATAAATATTCTTCGGTTTCGCTCTTAGACCTCGATCCGATATCTATATACATATTTTCTACCGATGTGGGCTTTTTCCTTTCATCAACTTTTTGATGATGGATCGCCTTTGAGGCGATAACACCCTTAATTTGCTTTCCCTCGTTGCCTAAAATAACATTTCGTCCGCACAAAACGCTGTCATCTATTCCGCCGACGGTTTCAAATTTTATATATCCATCGTCGTCGATACCCTTTATTATAAATCCGACCTCATCCATATGGGCGGAAATCATAATTTTTCTTGTGCTGTCGATTTTTGATTTAACTTTAACTATCAGATTTCCAAGTTTATCAACGGTGTATTCATCAAAGCATCCGTCGATCTGTGTCAAAATAAAATCTCTGACGTTATCCTCGCATCCGCTCGGCCCAAAAAGATTACAAAGCTCTCTTATAAGCTCTTTTGATTTATACTCATTCATTTTGCAAAAACCTCCGCAATTTTTTCGGAGCTGATAAATGCTTTAATTAAATTCGACACCTCTTGTGCATCGCTCAAAGCTATGACCTCGTTATAGGTATGCATGCTCTTGAGCGGAAGCCCGACGTCAACCGTGGGAATACCTCTGCCTGTCAGATTAACATCAGGAGTGTTTGTTCCCGTACCGCGCCCCGAAGCGCACAACTGATATTTTATGTTTGCCTCCTTTGCCTCGTCGCAAAGCATACGAGTCAATATCTTATCGGTAACAGGTGCGCAGGTCAAGGATGCACCGCCAAACATATCGACTGTATCATATTTTGGAGTGTCGGGAGTTTTTCCGAGGTTCACATCAACCACCATAGCATAATCGGGTGAAATGCCGTATACCGAAGGGGCTACGCCTCCGTATCTTGAGGTTTCCTCTTGAATGGACATTACAAAATATACGTCCCCTGCAAGCTCACTTGATTTTGTCTGCGAGATAGCATAAATTGCGCAAGCCGCACACGCTTTATTATCAAAACCCTTACCTGCAAGCTGACCGTTGAGCAATTCCGTATATTTCGGCTTGAATCCAACGGGAGTTCCGATGCTTATATTCCCTTCCATTGATTCTTTTGAGATACCCGTGTCAATATAAAGCTCCTCGATGGGCTTTATCTCATTTGCCGCGCTCCCCTTTTTCAAATGAGGCGGAGTTGAAGCAACCACACCGTATACCTTTTCTTTTTTTCCGTATATAACAAGCTCGCCCGCTTGAAGAATTCTTGTATCCACTCCGCCGACATTGGTAACGGTCAAAAAGCCGTTTTCCTTGATGTCGGTAACGAGCATACCGATTTCGTCAAAATGAGTGTCAATAAGAATTTTAGGCGCATTTTTTCTGCCGCAACGCTTTATAAAAACATTGTTACCAACATTATCAATATAATGCTCGTCAAAAACACCGTCGGTGATCTGCAACAATTTTCCAAGTTCGTAGTGTTCATATGATGATACAGACATCAGAGATGCCATTGATATTATCAAATTTTTTAGCTCCATAAATCGACCTTGCCTTCAAAATAATATATTATAAAGATATTATTAATATATGATTATATCACATATAAAATCCCCTGTCAAGAATTGTCAAATAAATATGGCCCGGTATCACAAGCATAACGTCATATTTATTTTTTATGTAGTTCGTCTATACTTGCACAATTTATAGCATAAAAAATATTTTTATAAAATATAGTATAATTTTTAAAAAATGCTTGATTATTTTCTGATTTTGTTATATATTTAAGGTAAAGTATTCGGCAAGGAGGTTGAAAAAATTGAGAATCACCGTGATTACCGACAGTAAAGTCATAAAAAAAGAATACGACAAAGAAATTTCAATATCAGATATACTAAACGATTGCGGATTCAATATAGCCCATCCCTGCGGCAAAAACGGCAAGTGCGGAAAGTGCAAGATAAAAGTAACAGGCGAGCTTTCCGAAATAACTACCGAGGAAATATCAAAGCTGACCGATGCCGAAATCAAATCGGATATACGTCTTGCCTGTGCCGCAAGAGCAGTAGGTGATGTAACTCTTTATTACAACGGCAATACTGCAAAAATCCAAACCCAAAGTGCCGGATACATGCCAAAAATCGATTTATCTCCCATAACATCGAAGGAAGATTGTTATGGTGCGGCTATCGATATAGGTACAACTACAATAGCCGCTTATTTCTATAAATTCCCCGAAGGTATATGTATTATGTCCGACTGCGTGGAAAATCCGCAAAGCAAATTCGGTGCAGATGTTATTTCCAGAATAGAATATTCCAACAATGGCGGGTTGGAGGAACTTAGATCGGCTGTCCAGAATGCTATCGACTCACTTTGCGAAAGATTTGGAAATCCTATCGACACCTTTGTCGTCACGGGTAACACCACTATGCTTCACATATTGAACGGATTAGACCCCAAAGACCTTGCCGTTGCCCCATTCACACCGAAAACCCTGTTTGGAATTCGCAAAAACAACATATATTTTCCCAAATGTATCTCGGCTTTTGTAGGTGCGGATATAACAACAGCCATACTCGCAAGTGATATGACAAAAAGCGCCACTTCTCTGTTGATCGACATAGGAACCAACGGCGAAATGGTGCTATATCATAACGGGAAATTAAGCTGCTGCTCAACCGCTGCGGGGCCTGCATTTGAAGGTGCGGGGATTTCTTGCGGAATGCCGGCAGTAAGCGGCGCTATTGACCATATAGAGATTTCTCAATACGGAAAAATTTCATATACGACTATTGATAATGCAAAACCGATAGGTCTGTGCGGCAGTGGATTGCTTGATGCCATAGCTTGTATGTTAGAGCTTGGCATAACCGATGAAACCGGATACATTGACAATGATTTTGAAATTGGAGATAGCGGTATTACAATCACTTCCGATGACATTCGTCAGGTTCAGCTTGCAAAAGCCGCAATCCGAGCCGGCTTGGAAACATTGTGTGAGTATCAGGGATGTTCAGCTGCTGATATCGAAAGGTTTTATATCGCGGGCGGATTCGGATGCTATGTAAACCAAAAAAGTTGTGTTAAAATTGGTTTGATTCCCAAAGAGCTCGAAGAAAAAGCCATAGTTATCGGCAACGCCGCGGGAAGCGGAGCTTCTATGATACTTATGAGTAGCTCGGCTCTTGAAAAATCCGAAAAAATTGCCGACTCTGCAGAGCATATCGAGCTGTCGGGAAATTCTGCCTTCAGCGAAAAATATATGGACGCGCTTCTTTTTAAATAAGTTTTAAACAGTTGCGCTATATTTAATCGTATATAAATCTTTTAGAAAGCGAGAATAAAAAATGAGCATTTTATCAGACATCAGTATCCAAATTCAGCAAGGCAGAGTTCCAAAAGTAAAAGAACTTGTTTCGCAAGCAATAAATGACGGCATCTCCCCAAAAACAATTTTGGAGGAAGGACTTATTGCAGGTATGAATATTATCGGTGAAAAATTTAAAAACAATGAAGTTTTTGTACCCGAAGTGCTTATCGCGGCAAGAGCTATGAAAGCCGGCGCAGATATTTTAAAGCCATATCTCGTTCAAGCCGGAGTACAAGCCAAAGGAACCGTTGTTATCGGTACTATTCAAGGCGACCTTCACGACATCGGTAAAAATCTTGTAAAAATGATGCTTGAGGGCAAGGGCTTTAACGTCGTCGACCTCGGCGTAGACGTTTCTCCCGAAGCTTTTGTTCAAGCTGCAATAGATAACAAAGCGCAGATAATCTGTTGCTCAGCATTGCTTACAACAACAATGGGCGAAATGAAAAACATTGTTGAAAAAGCAAAAGAAGCAGGAATTCGCGATAGTGTTAAAATAATGGTCGGAGGCGCACCGGTTTCGCAAAGCTTCTGTAACAGCATAGGCGCGGATTGCTATGCCGTTGATGCCGCTTCGGCGGCTGATGCAGCTTGCGACTTCTGCAACTGATAAAAATAGTGTAAATTAAAAAAATCCTTGTTTTTACAAGGATTTTTTTAATTTACACTCCAGCCGTTATTTCGCATTAATTGCAAAATATCTTCGCATTTGGGTGTGGCAATATCAATTTTTTCTCTGTCGTTTATTAAAATACAAAAATATACATAACTGAATACTTTTATACCTTCTACTATACTTTTTTCTATTTTGTGACATATATACGGCTTTTTGTCGCGCGAAATCAAAAAAATACTATCATCCGTGAGATAGAAATATCCGTTTCTTGTTACATTACCGAATTTTATATTAACATTCGTTTTTAAAAGTATATTTCCTTCTACAAAATCATCCGCATCTTTATATCTTGAATCCTCTAAATAAAAGGAAAGCGGTAAAGCAATCGACGAAATCAACGTCACTATTGCTGCAATCAGAAGCGCATAAAGTGAATTCGCTTCAAAAAGCCCCAATATCAGCAAAGAAATAATATATGAAATCAGCCCTATAACCGTACTGACAATATATACCGACGAATTAAAGTATTGCTTCATTTCCTACCTCCTTCATTTATTGCTACAGCGGATATTATATCACGATATTTACATAATGTCAACATCAGATATCAGTAAAATTTCAGGGGTCGTGCACTGTTGCGCACGACCCCATATAATCAGATATTCAAATCTTTAAATCTATCTCGACTTAGTCAGCTTTGATAGAGGAATACATAAAGTACTTGTATCCGAGAGGAGATGTGAAGGAACCTTCAAGACTCGGACTGCACATATAAATATCTGTGTAGTAGTAAAGAGGTGTGATACATCCTGTGGACATAAGCAAGTCTTCTGCTTTGTGCAAGAGTTTGTAACGTGTCTCTTTATTTGTTTCTGCCTTGGAAAGAGCGATTATATAGTCAAATGTTTCTGCCCATGTTCCGTCAGTAACCTTATAGTCGATACCGATATCCGTAAGGTCAACAGAATATGCCTTAACGGTTGCATTTGCGCCCTTGCCGAACTGAACGTCGTTATTACCGGACTCTGTAATCCACATATCAAGGAAGGAGATCGGGTCGTTGTAGTCTGCCAACCAACCGTTTCTTGCGATCGTGTAGTCACCGTTCTTTCTTGTGTCAAGGAATGTGTTCCATTCTTGGTTTGTAAGAGTCATGGTGATTCCGTATTGTGCAAATGCGCTCTGGATATATTCACCAATCAACTTATGAGCGTCGGATGTGTTGTAGAGATATTCGATGGACGGGAAGTTTGTAAACTTACCGGTTGCGTCGTCAAATGCATAGTATTTCTTCAAGGTTTCCAAAGCACTTGCAATGTTTGCTTGAACTGCATCCTTGGAAGGATCGAAATATCCAAAGTATTCTTCGCTGCTACCGGCTTCTTTGTAGAACTGCTTTGAAGTGTCTGCATCTGTGATACCGAGAGCAACAAAGCTACTTGCCGGTTCCTGACCTGCTTGACCGATATTTACACAGATGTAATCTCTGTCGAGGAGGAGAGAAAGTGCATTTCTGATTTCCTGAAGAGCTTTTTCTCTTTCAGCGCCTTCCAATGTGTTTCCTTCGGGAAGCAAATTGTAGTTTGTATTGAAGCATACGTAGTAGGTACCTATCTGGCTACCGATTACGAATTCGTTCGGATACTGTGCTTTGAGAGTTGCAATTTCATCGCTCGGAACGTCGTCGATGAAGAGCCAATCGCCTGTCTTATAGTTAGCAA
>JAZNBI010000036.1:0-2353 GCA_045586995.1 Eubacteriales bacterium
CGCGCCGCATATATGTCGGTGACTATTACTCTGTCGGCAATTTTCAAGCTCTCGACAAAATCGTCAAGCAGCTCCGCCGTGCGCGAATATGTATGTGACTGAAAGACGCAGGTTATCTTTCTATAGCCCGCTTCTTTCAAGCTCGAAAGCGAAGCTTTTATCTCGGTCGGATGATGCGCATAGTCGTCAAACACGTCCGCGCCACCGAGCGTTCCTTTATATTCCATTCGTCTTGCCGCGCCCGAAAAAGCCGAAATGCTTTTTGCGGCGACCGATGGCTCTATTCCGCTTATTATTCCGACCGCAAGCGCGGCGAGCGCGTTATAAATATTATGCGCGCCGAGCGTTTTCATTCTGATAGTGCAAACGAATTTTCCGCGAGAAAAGACGTCAAAGCACGGTCTTCCCTTTTTATAAGAAATATTCTTTGCATAATAATCCGCCTCGGGATCGCTTTTTGAAAAGGAAACTCTGTGCCCTCTATAGCCCTCAAGCGCCAAAATAACGTTTTCGTCGTCGAAATTAAAGACCGCGTATCCGTCCTTGCCCGTCTTTTCGGCAAAGGAGGCAAATGAGCGGCGGATCTGCTCCAAGCTGTGAAAATAATCCACGTGGTCGGTTTCTATGTTTAGAATAACCGCTTTTGTCGGATTGAAATCAAGAAAGGAGTCCATATACTCGCACGCCTCAAAAACAAAATCGTCGCCCTCTCCGACGCAGTATGCGCCTCCCATCAGGGCAAGCTCTGCGCCCGACAGCACCGTCGGGGAGCGGTCGGCTCCGATAAACATCGTCGCGCAAATCGAGGTGCAGGTGCTTTTTCCGTGCATTCCCGAAACGCCTATGCGATTTTTAAAGCCGGTCATCAGATATCCCATATAATCGGCTCTCGAGATCAGCGGAAGCCGCTTTTTTGCCGCCGCAAGATATTCGGGATTGTCGGGAGAAATGGCGATAGTATAAACGACCGCGTCATACCCCTCTACATTATCCTCGCTGTGAGCGTAGGAGATCGATATCCCCTCGTTTTCAAGCCGAAGGGTAAGTGCACTCGGACAACGGTCCGAGCCGCCCACCCTCAAGCCGCGAAGCTTTGATATATGGGCAAGAGAGGACATATTTATGCCGCCTATCCCTATGAAGAAAATACTTTTGGCGTCGGCAAGCATACGGCCGATCTCGACTGCCCCGTAATGCGTATTTTCCACTGACATATAATAACATACCTCCCAAAAAATACTGTGTGAAGTAAAATTCACAAAAAAATCGTCCAATCTTTGAATAACCGTCAAAATACGGTTGTATACTTGTAATATCAAATTATTTTACGGAGGGACGAAAATGAAAATAACAGATATAAAAATCAGAAAAATGTTCGACGACGGTCCTATGAAAGCAGTCGTCTCTGTGACCTTTGACGGTCAGCTTGCCGTACATGATATCAAGGTTATCAATGCAAAAGACAAGTTCTTTATCGTTATGCCCAGCCGAAAAAACGCGGATGACACATACAGAGATATCGTGCATCCCATAAATTCCGAGTTCAGGGCAATGCTTGAGCAAAGCGTTATCGATGCCTACAGAGCAGAGCTTGAGGCGTCAAAAACCGTTGACGCTTTGGAAACCTCTGTTCCCGAGCTTGTTTGACCCGAGAAAAATCATAACGAGTGCTTGAACGAAAGGCGGAGATTCAAACGAATTTCCGTCTTTTGCTTTACTCAGATGCCGAAAATTCCCGAAACCGTCGATACGTCGATGCTTTTACCGTTAATATTCACGATTCCGCAGGATGCGTCGGAGCCAAATCCGATGCTGCCGGGATTGAATACCCGTATATTCTTTGAAAGTATCTCTCCGCACAACGTTTCGCCCGCGCAAAAGCTCATATCAAGGACGCGATGAGTATGCCCGAAAAGCAGAAGGTCTGCGCCCTTTTTCGTTGCGTAAAGCGCCGCGCGCTCTATCCCCTGCTTAACCCCCAAAAGATGTCCGTGCATTATTAAAATTTTACATTCCTCAAGCGAAAGCAAGAGCTCCGAGGGCATCGCGCTGTCGAAAAAATCACAATTCCCCCTTACAGTATATACCGCGCATCCTTCAATGTTGCAGCGTTTGATATCATAAGCGCCGTCACCGAGGTGAACGATAGCGTCGGGACGGACAAAGCTCTTTGCCGCCATACTGTTATCGACTATCTGCTTCATATTCCCGACATATCCGTGAGAATCCGAAAAAACCAATATCTTCATACCGTCAGCGGTTCTTCCTTTGCTTCGGAGCCATCACGGCTTTCACCGTATGCATAATTTACCCCTCTCGGCAGCGACATGTTGAAAATTCCTTTTTTCAGCTC
>JAZNBI010000037.1:0-2595 GCA_045586995.1 Eubacteriales bacterium
TGCCTTTGTTGACAAAACAGCTTCTTATACCGGATGTACATATCAGGGAACACTCGGCACCGAGTATAATGAAAAGACACACGGTGTTGCTGCGGATCTCTCTGCATATGCGGGACAAACTGTTAACGTGACATTTGCGGCGGTTCCCAAGGGACAGCCCAATTCACTGTGCTATATCGTACACATAACAGGTGTTCAGGTAACTGAATGATAAATAAACAAAAAACGGGAGCCTCGCCTCTCCAACTTTAGCTGAGAAAACACGAACACCACCAAGGAATTTTCTTTGATGGTGTTTTTCTGTCGGAGTGAACTTATGAAAGGCTCCCTCCGGGAGGGAGCTGGATTTTGCGTAGCAAAAGACTGAGGGAGAGCGCGTGACAATAAAATCCGCGCAAATTGCAAGTCACGCGGGCTCCTTCCACCACTTCGTGGTCCCCCTTCCTCCCGGAGGAAGGCTTTTGCGCGTCGTTTCTCTGCGGATGGTGGGTTCGGGCTTCTGCCCGGTATTGTCCCAGCGTGAGCGCAGGGACGGTGCGAGACGGGTGCTGCCAATTTGGCAGTGGACGTCCACGCGCTATGCTTGCCCCAGACGTAAGCGTCGAAAAAGCAGAAATTCAACCCAAGGTAGAGTTTGTGCAATAAAACTCAATACATTTACCATTGCAAGTTGTGTTTTGCTGTGATATACTATGCTTACAAGATAGCTATCTCGAAAAAATCTTGGAGGAAAAATATGTTGGATCAAAAAGTATTTGGCGAAAAGCTTCGCAATCATAGAAAAAAGCTTGGTATGACGCAGGAAGAAGTTGCAGAGAAGGTAGGTGTCTCTCCTCAAGCAATTTCTAAATGGGAGGCAGGAGATTGTTTGCCTGATTGTTTTAACTTGAAAGCGATCAGTGACGTTTACAAGATTTCGGCTGATGTTCTTCTTGAAACCGAATCGGACGGCGATATTGATGCGGTAGCAAACAAAATCGAACAGCTTGGAACAGAATTTATTTGGGCAACGGCAAACTGTGACAGGTACAATAACGATCTTCATCAAGAGCTTGGCGAGGATCTTTGGAAAATGTGGAAAGGTATCTATTTTGCAGAAACCGGAAATAGAAAGATTCAGGAAGAAAGTAAGAAAAAAGGAAATCTTCATATCGTTGGATCCTTTGGACAAAAAATATGGGATGAAGAAGGTGTAGCTTGCGTAATTAAGTCATCGCTTATCAAAAAGCTATCCACATCTGATCAGAATACGATTGATGTTATGACAGCGCTTTGTAGTGAAGATGGACAAAAGCTTATTCTTTCCTTATTCTGTGACCGTCCTACACCAAAACAGGAAATAATAGAAAAGACGAATATGGAGATTTCACGCCTTAACGAACTCTTGCTTATGTTCACTGAAAGCAAAATTTTAGAATATGTTGCAGATCATCGTTCACCTAACACCGGTTATTTGGTAAGTGGTCATTGCGGAATTGCTGCTTATATGATGCTTACAGCTATGTATGTGCTCAACAAAAAGAATTATACCATCACTCAATTCCTCGTAGGGTAACTGATTTTCTCGCCCCGCCTCGCGCGGGGCTTTTCTTTGCTTTCAGCGTATCAAAAAAAGCCTTCTCCTGTGGGAGAAGGGGGACCGTGCCAGCGGTGGATGAGGAGTTAGTTTAAGTTAAGAAACACCTCATCCGTCACGCTTCGCGTGCCACCTTCCCCCACTGGGGAAGGCTATTCAATTTTACCGCTAATTTTGCAGACCTACGCGAATGGCTTTTTTCTTGAGATACCACTACAAAATAGATCCATACAAGGATATCGTACAAAAACAGTCCATGACTTTTTCCGTAAGGGTACACTTATCCCTTGGTATTGATGGGAGTTGACAGTAACCGCTATCTTTGGGGACGCAACGCCATGCTTGCAAACGAATCTATGTAATATTATTTATTATTACGGAATCATACCGAGTTCCTTCATTGCTTTCATAAAAGTGTCTGCTTCTCCATGAGGATTAGCCTTTGTTGTGGCTTCAATGTCATACCATGCATATTCCAAACCGTGCACAATTATAGGAATCTTTTTGCCGAAGTGTTGTTCGATATATCCTTCCGACTGCAATTTGTTGGCAACTTCCGAAACAATTTGTAATAATTCATAATGACCAACCGGTCCTTTGCCAATGTAATTAAAATTGCTGTCATAGCAATCGTCATCTTCTTTACCTATGTCGGAAATTCCGTTTTCTTTGTACCAATCAAAGAGAAGTTTTGTCATCTCGGGATCTTCGTTGGGATCGATAATGGGAGTTTCATCCTGCCTCCAAAACGCATAATTCCAGCGTTCTTCATCATATAAATCCGCACCATTGCAATCATCCTCTGTATTATAACTTATGGCAAATGTGGATATGTTACTATAATTTTTATATTGATATGCTTTGTTGGAATAAACAAAAGGCGATATGTTCAAGCTAAATGAAGCATCGCCTTGCGGCGATATGAAGCGCTCGCTTATGCTCGCATGAAGCGACGGCTTTGCCTCCGTGAAGCGAAACGCACAGTAACTTTTCCGTGTGCCGAAGGCACGCTTCATAGG
>JAZNBI010000038.1:0-17263 GCA_045586995.1 Eubacteriales bacterium
GAGCTATTGATCATTCCCACAAGATTTCCGCATTTTTTACAAACATAAAATTTTGTTTCACACATTTTTATTTTCCTCCGTATTATTATTTTCTTTACAAAGCGGGCAAAAACCGCTTAAAACCATATGACATTCGTCTATCGTATATCCCGGAATTACAATTTGATCCTTTTTGGGAATACGGCTTTCTTCGGGATCAACATCTCGCACGCTACCGCATTTTCGGCATATAAAATGACAATGCTCCGAAGTATTGAAATCGTATCTGTCAGGACCGAACGGCATAGACAAGTGCAAAATATCTCCAAGCTCGGACAGAAGATTAAGATTTCTGTATACCGTACCGATACTGATAGTGGGCTCTTTTAACTGAACGCGCTTATAAATCAAATCAGCAGTCGGATGGTCGAAACTTTCCGTAACCGTATCAAAAATAATTTGACGTTGGTGCGTATTTCTTAGCATATTTGAAGCCATATCGATGCCTCCTTTACATTTCCTTGACTATATTATACCTAAAATCAAATATTTTTCTGTGACAAAGTCACATTAATAGGAACTATTATCAATTAGGAACACCGTCAAACAAATGAAAGTTAACAAAAAAGGTCAATAAAACGCTATATTTTTGAGCTTTTGTCTGTCAATTATTTTAACTCCGCCTCGGGAAACCTTTACTATCCCCTCAGATGAAAAATATTTCAACATTCGCGAAACTACCTCACGAGCAGAGCCCATATTCTTTGCTATTTGCTCCTGAGTCATATTAATGGTGTCGGTATTATTACGCAAGCTTTCGTCATTCAAAAAAACCGCCAATCGCTTATCCATACTCATAAACAGAATTTGTTGCATTGCCCACATAACCTCGGAAAAACGAGAGGTTGCCGTTTTCAAAGCGAAATTTTCAGCATATATATTTTCCGAAACCACCTTTGAAAAAGCTCCCGCGTTAATGATCAAGGCGTGTGTATCTTCCTCGGAATCTATTTGAACATCAAAAGTAATCGTTTCAAGCACGCAAGAAGCGGAAAGCATGCATATATCACCCGAATAAAGACGGTACAGTGTAATTTCTTTTCCGTCCTCGGAAAGCATATATGCGCGCACAAGGCCGTTAATAATAAAAATCGCGCCGGTACATTCTCCCGAAGAGCCGTGAATATTTTGACCTTTGGAATATTTCGCTTCGACGGTATTTGAGAGTATAAAATTTTTTTGGAACTCGTTAAGCTTATCCCAAAAAGAAAAATTCTCCTTAAATATTCGTTCGATTTCAAAGATATCCAATAACAAGCCCTCCTTGTTATACGTTTTTGACGCCGCACTTTGCAGAGTTTAACGCAATTCTTACATTTATCAATTTTATCATTATTTTTTTAAAAAATCAAGTATTTAAAGCAATTAAACCTGAATAAAAAGCATATTTTACCATTTATAACAGTAAAATCGAAAAAAAGAAAAAACGCACAACACGTGATTTCCGAAACGGTCGTGATATCATGAGATTGATACTTCGCTACCGGAGATGACTGTTGTGCATTCTTTATGTTGAAGAGTCGCATATTGGCCCATTGCTCATCTTCCCGAGTATTATAACATAATAAAAACAAATTGTAAATGTTAAAATTGAACGATTTTACTTATGATTTTTCGTCAAATAATATAACAAATAGAAAATCAGCGATTTATCAATATTATTTTTGTGCTTATTGACGATATTTGACATTTTCCCTAATAAAAAGATTAATTTCGATTTTTCACTCATAAAAATCCGCAGTTTAAGCTTTCAAAATAAATTATATAAAAAGTATGGAAATAATTATTTATTTGTGGTATAATTAAAGAAATATATAAATTTTCGGAATGCCGAAAAGCATTTCTTTTTGAAAGGATAAATAATGTTGCGTTATATAGAAAAAGCCGAAAAGCTTTCACTGCCCGTTGTCGCATTAAACGGTCTTGTTGCCTTCCCCGCGATAACGGTAAGTTTTGAAATTTCCGAACCAATGTTTATGGCAGCTGCGAATATTGCGATAAATTCATCATCTCTTATCTTTTTGGTCACACCATCGCAAATTTCGGATGAAAAACTCACGTCAGACAAATTTTTTAAAGTAGGAACGGTTGCCAAAATAAAGCAATCGATTAAAACCCCCGAAGGAAATATGCGTGTTATAGCCGAGGGTGTTTCAAGAGCAGCTGTTTCCGAGTATAAAAATTTCGCCGAATATATTACTGCCGACGTGATTTGCAAAACCGTTTCATTGCGCGACGAGGGCAACGTCCGCAGCGAAGCATATATACTTGAAGCAATCACAGCGCTTGAAAATATAAAAAAATTTCTCCCCGCGGTTTCGGCGGATATAATAAACACTGCAAAAACCATTAGATCCGTGGGGCTGCTTGCAGACTTTATAGCTTCGAATATATTTGTTAAATATCAGGATAAACAAACCATTCTTGAATGCTTTGAGCCCTACGAGCGCATAGAAACGTTGATTATTCTGCTTGAACAGGAAAAAAAGCTTTTAAGCACCGAATTTGATATTCATCAAAAGGTGAGGGCTCGAATAAACCGCCATCAACGTGAATATTATTTGCGCGAGCAAATTCACGTTATTCAGGATGAGCTTGGTGAGGGTATTAATGAAGCAGACGAATATGAGAGCAAAATCATTTCCGCAAAGCTTCCGAAGGAGGTTACCGAAAAGCTTCTCAAGGAAAATGAGCGTATGTCAAAAACACCGTTCGGCTCTGCCGAAGGCGGCGTCCTCCGCAATTATCTCGACACCTGTCTTGAGCTTCCGTGGAGCAAAAAAACCAAGGACCGCTTAGATATTGCAAATGCCAAAAAAATACTTGATTCCGACCACGACGGTCTTACGAAGATCAAGGAAAGAATTCTCGAATTTCTTGCTGTAAAGCAATTAAATCCCGAATTGAAAAATCAGATAATCTGTCTTGTAGGCCCTCCCGGCGTAGGAAAGACATCTATTGCTGCGTCTATTGCGCGTTCAATGAAGCGTAAATACGTAAGGGTCTCTCTCGGCGGCGTGCGTGATGAGGCAGACATAAGAGGACATCGCAAAACCTATATCGGGGCAATGCCCGGAAGGATCATAAACGCTCTGATTCAGGCAAAATCAAATAATCCCCTTATACTGCTTGACGAAATCGACAAGCTGACGAGCGATGCGCACGGTGACCCTACCTCGGCATTACTTGAGGTTTTGGATTCCGAGCAAAACAAATCCTTCAGAGATCATTTTGTTGAGCTTCCGTTCGATCTTTCGGATTGCCTTTTTATAGCTACGGCAAACACTTTGGAAACAGTTCCGCGTCCGCTCATCGACAGAATGGAAATTATAGAGCTTAACACATATTCTAAAAATGAAAAATTACAGATTGCAAAAAATCATTTGATCCCCAAGCAGTTAAAGCGTCACGGACTCACTCGCAGAACGTTACAGATAAGCGAGGACGCTATAATCGAGATTATCGATTATTACACTCGTGAGGCGGGTGTCAGAAATTTAGAGCGCAAAATCGGCGAGCTCTGCAGAAAGGCCGCCAAAAAAATCATAGAAACCAATATATCGTCAATAAAGATCAATGCGCAAAATCTTTCGGAATTTTTGAATCACCGTCAGTTTTTCCCCGAACTTATCGGAGCGACCGACGAAATAGGCACAGTCAACGGACTTGCCTTCACCGAAGTGGGCGGCGACCTTTTGAAAATTGAGGCAGCCGTGCTTGACGGAAACGGCAAGGTTGAGC
The DNA here is from genome assembly GCA_045586995.1 of Eubacteriales bacterium. GTDB lineage: Bacteria > Bacillota > Clostridia > Oscillospirales > CAG-272 > JAZNBI01. Next base: position 3,781 of record JAZNBI010000038.1, read on the forward strand.
TTACCGGCTCTCTCGGCGACGTTATGAAGGAATCCGCGCAAGCAGCAATAAGCTATATACGCTCGATTGCATCGAAAATGAATATTCCGTCGGATTTTTACCAAAAAAAAGATATACATATACACGTACCGGAAGGCGCGGTTCCCAAGGACGGTCCGTCTGCGGGAATTACAATAATGACGGCACTTGTAAGTGCATTGACAGGACGACCTGTTAAACACGATATAGCTATGACGGGAGAAATCACCCTGCTTGGAAATGTTCTTCCTATCGGAGGGCTTAAGGAAAAGACTATGGCGGCATATACGGCAGGCGTTAAAAGCGTTATTATTCCGTTTGAAAACGTCAAAGACCTTGATGATATCGACCAAAACGTCCGTAATTCATTGAATTTCATTCCATGTAAAAAAGCTTCCGAAGTGCTTGAAATTGCGCTTTGCGATCCAATTTTAAACAGCACATTGTTTTCGGTTGAGCAAAACGAAAAAAATGGCGATAAAGCGCAAATTTCCGACATTCCGACGACAGTGTCGGGTATATCCACCACACTTCACTTATAATAAATCAGGGAGGTACTATGTCCTTAAATGTACAAAACACGTCATTGAGAATAAGCGCCGGCAGAATGAACCAATTCCCCGCCGACCCAATTCCTCAAGTGGCTTTTTCGGGACGTTCCAATGTAGGTAAAAGTTCTCTTATAAATACACTGTTGGGCAGAAAAAGCTTTGCGCGAGTCAGTTCCTCTCCCGGAAAAACGATAACCATAAATTTTTACGACGTGGACAAAAAGCTTTTCCTCGTCGACCTTCCGGGATACGGCTATGCCAAGAGAACCTTCGAAAATAAAGAACAATGGTCGTTACTGACAGATTCATATTTCACAAAAAATCCCAATCTCGACCTTATCTGCGCCGTTATACAGCTTATCGACTGCCGCGCAGGAATAACTCGCGATGACGAAATGATGTTGGGTTGGTTGAGAAATTCCAAAATACCGTATATTGCCGTAATCACAAAAACCGATAAGCTCAATAAAACCGAATTCAAAAAGAATATTGAAAGCATATCGGCTCACCCTTATTTAAGCGGTATTACGGTCATTCCCTTTTCGTCACTCACAGGAGATGGCAAGCTTGCGCTTTGGAAGCAGATTGCCACAATGACAGATATAAAACTTTAATTTGAAAGGTAAATATTTATAATGCTGTCAAATCTTTTTACAAATTTCAGAAACGATCTCCCTTCTCTGCTTCTGAGCTTGCCTGTTTTGTTGATCGCGTTTTCCACGCACGAAGCGGCGCACGGCTATGTAGCATACCGTTTGGGAGATTCCACAGCCAAAAACTTCGGACGGCTTACGCTCAATCCTATAAAACATATCGACCTTATGGGATTTATTTGTATGATATTTTTTCGTATAGGTTGGGCTAAACCCGTTCCGATAAACGCGCGTAACTTTAAAAAGCCCCGCAGAGATATGGCGCTCGTGGGCATTGCGGGACCTGCGTCCAATCTTTGTCTTGGTATTGTTTTTGCTTTTCTTTATCACACCGCGTATTTGATTCTGAATAAATTTACGTATACAAGTCAAAGCGCCGTCAATATAGCAAACGTCTTTCTGACGTTTCTGTATCTCGGAGTACTTATGAACGTATGTCTTGCTGTATTCAATATGATACCCGTTCCGCCGTTTGACGGCTCGCGATTTATATATGCCGTTCTGCCGATAAAATGGTATTTCGGAATTATGAAATACGAGCGTTATATTGCCCTTGCAATCTTTATTTTGTTATTTACCGGAATTCTTTCGGGACCGATTTCAATTGCAACGTCGGCGCTCGTCAACGGAATTCTGTGGCTCGTCGGGCTGATACCTATTTTTTCTTGAGCAGAGGTAAAAATGGAAGCTTTAACATGTAAACTCGAACAGTTTGAAGGTCCTTTGGATCTGCTGCTGACTCTTATACAAAAGAATAAAGTAAATATAGCAGACATTCCGATTTCAATGATATGCGATCAATATATGGAGTATATCGCCGAGGCAAATCGGGTGGATATGGAAATTGCCGCAGAATTTATGGTAATGGCAAGCGAGCTTATGCTTATCAAGAGTAAAATGTTGCTTCCGCGCGTTGAAGACGATGAGGAAGACCCCCGAAAAGAGCTTGCCGATGCGCTTGTGCGTTATCAACAAGCCAAAATAGCTGCCTCTATACTCGCGCCCGCTTATGAAATATACAGCGGACGGCTTGTAAAGGACAGCGACGAAATATCTATTGACAAAACCTTTGTGCTCCCACAATCCCCCGAAAAGCTCTATGCAGCTATCAAGCATATCATTTCGTATAATGCCGCAATGGAGGATGCAAAAGAGCACGCATTTACTCCGATGATCAAAAAGCCGATGGTTTCCGTTAAATTGAAAATTGCGGGAATCATAAATAAGCTAAAAAAAGGCAGTCGGCTCTCGCTTGGCGAGCTGCTTTGCGATTCCGATTCGATTCCCGACCTGATCGCGGGCTTTATAGGAATTTTGGAGCTTATAAAAACTCATCATATCATTATGGAAGAAAACGAATATGATATAAATTCTGTACACGGCAGCGACACTGTATTTACCTTGAATACCGATGAAAGTACAATAATAAAAGAAGAAACAGCAGAGATTATCGTATAATTCAGCTCACAGAAAGGAATTTTCAATTATGGATGAGGAAAAAATCACCTCCCGGGAAAACAATGAAATAGAGCAGATCACAAATATAGAGGCGGCAATAGAGGCAATACTATATGCTGCGGGCTATCCCGTAAGATATGACAAGTTATCTGAAGTTATAGGCCTATCTGCAAAAGACATTAAAATTATTATTGAAAATATGGCACCCTTGTATAACGATGAAAAATCCGAACGGGGCATAAACCTTCTCGTTTTCGATGAAACCTGTCAATTTTGTACAAAGCCGCAGTATGCCTCATATATTCGAGAGGTTATGGGTGTGCGCCGCGGAGGAAATCTTTCTTCAACATCTATGGAGGTGCTTTCGGTGGTCGCCTACAATCAACCGGTAACACGCTCATTCATTGACACGGTTCGAGGTGTCGACAGTACATATGCCACAAATTCTTTAATTGACAAAGAGTTAATTGCTCCCGTAGGACGCTTAGATGCGCCCGGGCGTCCGATGCTATACGCCACGACTGAAAAATTTTTACGTGTTTTCGGCTTGAATTCTATTTCCGAGCTTCCCGATGCTCAGCTTTCACTTCAGATTTCGGAAAACGGTGAGCTTTCGGTAGAAAACCGAGAAAACGCCGAGGAAGAAAAGTCAATTGAAATTGACGTTTAATATCAAAGCAAAAAGGAAGGTGAAAAATCATAATGACCGTTTTAAGAATTATTTTTGCGGTAATACTGTTCATAACCTTCATTCTATGCTTGAAAGTCAATGCAAAATTTACGATAAAGGATGAATTTAAATTTAAGGTATCAATTCTCGGTATACGGTTATTCGAATATCCGAGCCCCGAAAAAAAGATGCGCGTAAACAAGCGCACACTTAAAAATCTATCAAAACCGCAAAAGCCCCAAAAAAGCAAAAAGAGCTCTCATTCAAAGGATACTAAAAAAGAAAAGGAAAAAAAATCGCTTTCCGAAAATCTCAGTATGCTGATCTCGGTGCTTCAGGTTTTTTTCAGCCGCTTCAAACGCTTTTTGCGAATTAAACTAACGCGTATACACATAAACGTGGCTACAGATGATGCCGCAAAAACCGCTATATTATACGGTACCGTTTCTCAGGCGGTTGCCTATATAACCGCAATTATGTATAATTCCGGTTGCATTGTAAAGCGTTCGGGAAAAGAAAATATAAACGTAACCGCCGATTTTGTTTCGGAAAAAACCACGGCAGATGTTGAAATAACGCTTTCATTGGCAATCTGGCATTTTTTAGACATACTTATACACACCGGATTAAGATATATAAAAAAATCAAATTTTAAATCAAAACTTATAAATGAAAGGAAGTAAAACATGTCAAACGAAAATAAGCTTCAGGATATCATCAAAACCTCTCTTGACAGTTTAAGAACTATGGTCGATGGAAACACCGTGATCGGTGACTCCATTAACACACCGGACGGAACAACTATTATTCCTATCTCCAAAATTTCAATGGGATTTGCTTCCGGCGGTCTTGATTACAACTCAAAGAATGAAAAGAATGTTCCATCTCATCCCCAACAAAATTTTGGAGGTGGCGGAGGAACGGGACTCACTGTTTCACCCGTTGGATTCTTGGTAATAAGCAAAAACGGTACGGTCGAAATGATCAATGTCGGCGCAAAAGAGCCCTCCGACCCGATTGAACAGATTGCAAATATTATCGAACGCTCGCCTGATATAATCGAGCGCTTAAAGAAGGTTTTTAAAAAGGATTGTTCAAAACAGACCGAAGAAATATTAAATACAGAGCAATAAAACGTCATAATGGGTTTCTAAAAAGAGTATATATTATTTGAATATACTTTTTTAGGGAGCTTTTTATGCGCAAAGTTTTGATTTTTGGGATTGTAACTATACTGTTTATATGTTCGTTTGCTTTTGGAGTAAGTGCGGGACTTCCCTCGGTTTCCGCCAAATGTGCCATACTTATCGACGCGTCAAACGGAAATATTATATTTTCGAAAAACGCCGATAATACAATGCCAATGGCATCTACCACAAAGATTATGACCGCTGTTGTAGCAATCGAAAATTGCGATATATCAAAAGTGGTGTCGGTTTCAAAGGCGGCTGTCGGTGTTGAGGGCTCGTCTGTGTATCTGTATGCAGATGAAAAGCTTACAATGGAATCGTTGCTTTATGCTATGATGCTCGAATCGGCAAACGATGCCGCCGCCGCTATAGCTATTGAAATTGCGGGAAGCATTGACGATTTTGCCGCGCTTATGAATTTAAAAGCCGAGGAAATTGGACTTTCCAATACGCATTTTACCAATCCTCACGGACTTGACAACGAGCAGCATTATACAACCGCTTATGATTTGGCAATGCTTACCAAATATGCGCTTCAAAACCCGATTTTCGCCAAGATCGTTTCCACACAAAAAATCACTATACCTATGGATAAAACCGACTCTGTACGTTTACTTATAAATCACAATCGGCTTTTGCGTGTTTATGATGACGTTATAGGCGTAAAAACGGGATACACAAAGAAAAGCGGACGTTGCTTGGTTTCTGCCGCATCAAGAGATGGTATTACCTTGATTGCGGTTACCTTAAATGCACCAAATGACTGGAACGACCATAAAAGCATGCTGAATTATGGCTTTGATAAATATGAAAACGTACTTGTTGAAGCAAAAAACGGCATCTCTGTTGATATCCCTGTTGTAGGAGGAATCAAAAGCTTCCTTACAGTCAGTAATCTCGAAGAATTAAAGCTTACGTTGGAGCGCGAACGCGGAAGCATTACAAAAATTATTGAAGCATCGCCCTTCTTATATGCGGGTATAGAAAAAGGAGATACGGTTGGATATGCGAAATACTACTGCGACGGAGAATTGATAGCAACGCTCCCACTCGTCGCCCAAGAAAGCATCGCTATAAAAAGAAAGCCGACATTTTGGGAAAAAATATTCGCACTTTTTAGTTAAAAACACATCATTTTAAAATGCCAAAAATCCTAAAAGGAAAGGTTTTCAAAAACAATATGCAAGAAATAAGATTACAAAAATTTTTTACCGATTGCGGAGTTCTTTCGCGCCGCGCAGCCGAAGCACAAATAAATGCGGGACGTGTAAAGGTAAACGGCAATGTCGCTTTTATAGGTCAAAAGATAGACCCCGAAAAAGACAAGGTGTTTTTTAACGGCAAACAGGTGCTTATGCCGAAAAAGCATCATTTTATATACGTTATGTTAAATAAACCGAGGGGATATCTCACGTCAATGTCGGATGATAGAGGGCGCAAATGTGTTACAGAGTTGATTTCCGAAATCGAAGAAAGAATCTATCCCGTCGGAAGATTGGATATGGATTCCGAAGGGCTGCTCTTACTCACAAACGACGGCTCACTGACCAATAAGCTCACCCATCCGCGCCATGAAATACCTAAAATATACAACGTCAAGATAAAAGGAACTCCAACCGAGGACCAGCTTCGAGCTCTGCGTTCGCCTATGAAAATAGACGAATATGACCTGGCGCCCGTAAAGATCGACCTTGTGTCAATAAAAGAAGATTACAGCGTTCTTCAAATGACTCTCTACGAAGGACGAAACCGTCAGATACGCAAAATGTGCGAGAAGGTCGAGCTTGAAATTTTGCGCCTGCAACGCATTGCCATCGGTGAACTGAAATTGGGAAATTTATCTCCCGGAAAGTGGCGTTATCTTACAAAATCACAGATTGAATACCTCAAAAATTCAAAACCGTCAAGAAACCAAAGCAAAGGAAGAAATTAAAATGTTAAAAGCATGTCCAATACAGTCAAAAGACGAACAAAAAAAGCTCTGCGAGCTTTGCGAAACAGAATATAATCCGGATTGGATGGCATATTCTGCCAACGTAGACGGTAAAGATGTCGGCATATGCCAATTTACAATAAAAGCCGAGGGAGGAATTATAAAATCGATTGCAAGAGTAAAAGGTACAGATGATTTTGAAGCAATGTTTGTGCTTGGACGCGCGGCAATGAATTTTATCAATCTCTGCGGCAACGAAACTGTATTTTTTGATTGTGACGGCGTTATAGATGAACCGTTGATCAAAGCTATCGGATTTAAAAAATCCGAATCGGGACGGTATGAAGTTAAAAATTTAACCGATTTTTTCACGCATCCCTGTCAACACAAATAAAATCCTCTAAAAAGCTTATTTTTATGTCTTAAAATATTCAATTATATAACAATATGTGCTAATTGGTAATTTTTTACAATTATTTTAGCACATTTTTGTTTAGTTTTTTTGGCTGGAAATACTTGAAAATATTTACAAAATATGGTAATATAAAGATGTCAAAAATAAAAGCTTTTTGGAGGAAAAAATCAATGGAAAATCGTATAAAAATACTGATTGCGGATGAAAATCCAACACAACGTCAAATTTTGAGAGAAGGGCTCAATAAAGCAGGATATTCGGCTGTCGAAGAAGCATCAAACGGTGAGGACGCTTTGCTAAAAATTGAAGAACTTCACCCCGATATAGTTATTCTTGACGTATGGCTCTCAAAGCTGGACGGCATCGGAGTTCTCAGAAATTGCAGAAATCTCAATTTTACACCTGACAGAGAACCTGAATTTATTGTGGTATCGCTTATACCTAATCAAAATATTTTTATTGAGGCGACCAATGCCGGGGCTCAGTTGTGCCTTTTGAAGCCCTATGATATATCGAGTGTATGCGAACACATTTCGGCAATTTTGAAAAACCGTGAAAAAAACCGATTGAATAATATTTCGCTTTCCGATCCGAGAACTCCCGACGTAGAAACTCAGGTTACAAAAATCATTCATCAAATCGGAGTTCCCGCGCATATTAAAGGATATCAGTATCTTCGAACGGCAATTCTTCTCACAATAAAGGACAGTGATATTATAAATTCGGTTACTAAAATTCTCTACCCCTCCGTTGCAAAAAAATATCAAACAACAACCTCTCGCGTGGAAAGAGCTATCCGACACGCCATTGAGGTAGCTTGGGACAGAGGTGACGTGGATACCCTCAATTCCTACTTTGGATACACGATACAAAACAACCGCGGAAAGCCCACAAACAGTGAATTCATTGCGATGATAGCCGACAACTTAAGATTAAAATACAAATTATATTAAAATTCGGGAGTATGTAAAATTACATACTCCCGAATTTATTTAAAACGCTTGAAATAAAATCGATTTGATAGTATAATAAAGCATATAACGCAAAGCAGTGTCGAGAACGCTCCCGACACTGTAGTACCAACAAGAAATCAAATTTGGCGATTAATTTGAAATCTTCTTTATAAATCAACAGGCATATTTCTCTGCCGCCAACTCAAGCGCCTTCTTTTTAAGGCGAAAGCCGGTGCGACGCGATAAATGCATAAGCTCGGCACAATGCTCAACGCTTTCTCCTCTTATGTAATGATAATATAAAATGAGTTTTGCGTCACTGTTATCCAAGCTCATTACAAAGCGGCGTATTTCAAGCATTCGCGCCTGCAAAAAAACGTCTTCACCCAATGTTGTATCCTCTTCGGAAAACCGGTCAAGCAAAAATTCGCGTTCATACTTATTCATTCGCATCATTTTCAGGTTGAGCTGATATGCTTCCAGATAATTTTTTACCTTGTTGATTTTTTCTTCATTGCTTTCTTGCGATACCTGCATCTATTTTCCAACCACCTCCTTTTACATCGTTTTGAACCGTTTCGAAACGCTTGCAAAATTGAATTGCAGCAGTAAAATTCATAATGTTTACATTCCGAACATTTGTTCTGTTTTGTACGAACATATTATATCTCATAAAATTACTTTTGTCAATAGCGTTCTTCTTTTTTTTACATTTTTGTTAAAAATATCCAATTTAAGGAAATAAAATGATTGCAATTAGCATAAACAACCTCGACATAAGCTTTGGCAATTCTACATTACTCGACAAAATCTCGTTTTCGCTTGAAGAAAATGATAAGCTCGGCGTTGTAGGTGTCAACGGATGTGGTAAATCCACACTTTTTAAAATCATCACGGGTGAATATGAGCCCGACAGTGGAAATATATTTATTGCCAAGGATAAAACCATTGGAATTCTCACTCAAGACGGAGCATTTGACGTTTCTGCGGGAAACACTCCCCTTGAGCTGATGTATTCTGCCTTCCCTGCACTTTTGGCGGCAGAAAAAAGAATTACAGAGCTTGAATATTTATTAAAGCAATTCGAAAATCTTTCTCACAATCAACTCTATAACTCATACGCCACCGAATACTCAGAGCTTTATGATAAGTACAAAAGGAACGGAGGGCTGGAATACAGAAGCAGATGCGCATCGATCCTTATGAAAATGGGATTTGATGAAAATACAATGAATCAAAACGTCGAAACCCTGAGCGGAGGTCAGCGCACTCGACTCGCACTATGCCATCAGCTGTGCCGAGAGCCCGACATATTGCTGCTCGACGAGCCCACAAACCATTTGGATATAGAAACGCTCGGCGCGCTCGAAAGCTTTCTTGCCGCTTATAAAAAATGCGTCATAGTAATATCTCACGACAGATATTTTCTCGACCGTGTAACCAACAAAACGCTGGTAATCGAATATACCCGCGCCCGTCTGTACAACGGTGCATACACAAAGACCTTAAAGCAACGTGAAGCAGACCGTTTAATTGCCGAAAAAAATTATAAAGACCAACAAAAAGAAATTGCGCGCCAAGAAGCATATATTAAGCAACAACGTCAGTGGAACCGCGAGCGTAATATTATTGCCGCCGAAAGCCGCCAAAAAATGCTTGATAAAATGATTAAATTAGAGCGCCCGAAAGAAGCGCCACGGCCTATAAAATTGAAATTTGAGCAATCCATAAACAGCGGAAATGATGTTTTAAATGTAAAAAATTTGACCATGCGCTTCGGCACAAACACGCTTTTCTCAAACATCAATTTTTCAATCAAGCGAAAGGAACGCGTTTTTATCGTCGGACCGAACGGATGCGGAAAATCCACGTTAATCAAGCTGATATTGGGGCTTATGGAAGCCACCGAGGGTAGTATCGAATCGGGATATAACATTGAGATAGGTTACTATGACCAACAAAACCAGCATCTCACACCCGAAAATACCGTATTGGATGAATTATGGAATGCATATCCAAATCACAACGAGGTTGATATAAGAAACACACTTGCATCATTCGGCTTTCGTTCGGATAATGTCTTTAAAACGGTTTCCGTGCTCAGCGGAGGCGAAAGAGCACGTCTTACTTTGGCAAAGCTGATTCTTTCAAAGATGAATCTGCTTGTATTGGACGAGCCGACAAATCACCTTGATATTGACTCTCGTGAGGCGCTTGAAAAAGCGCTTGACGGATTTATGGGCACTGCGCTTGTTGTTTCCCATGACAGATATTTTATATCAAAGCTCGCCACACGCATTATTGAAATCACCGCAAAGGGCGGTATAATAGATTATAGAGTATCAAACACAGGCAACGCCTATGACGAGTTTACCGAAGCTAAAAACGCACATTCGCAAATTTCGCCGAAAATCGAAAATACGCAAAACGCTCCCTCATCAAATAAGGAGCAGTATCTTATAAAGAAAAAACAGCTTGCCGATGAGCGCCGCGAGCAGACGCGCCAAAAGCGTCTCAAGGAAGAAATGACACGATTGGAAGAAGAAATCGAAATTATAAACCATCGAATGTCGGGCGAAGAAGCGTCAAACTATTTGTTAATTGCCGAGCTTGACAAACGCTTGCAGGAGTGCGAAGAACGTTTGCTCGAAATTTATGAAGAACTTGATATATAAATAATCCGAGGTCAAACGACCTCGGATTATTTATATTTTAAAAAATTATTTTTTCAGCCCGAGAAGCGCTCCGCCGATTATACCTGCGTCGTTTCCCAGCTCGGCAATACAAACCTTAACACTGCCGTTTTCTTTTCCGCCGTAACTGAATTTTTCAATTTGAGGCATCAATAAATCCATCAAGAATTGACCTTCGCCCGAAACACCTCCGCCAATACATAAAACGTCGGGTTGGAAAATGTTGATAGTATTGACTAATCCGCAAGCAAGATATTCTATGTACATATCAACGACTTCTTTTGCGGCTGCGTCGCCCATTCTGAAAGCATCAAATGCGGTGCGTCCCGTTGTGCGTCCTTTGGCTTTTACAAGCTCGGTCATTTTGGTTCCCCGACCTGATGCCGCGCATTCTGCAAGTTTTTCATTTGTCATATTTATAAGCGCCGTTGCAGAGCTGTATGCTTCCCAGCAGCCCTTGCGTCCGCAGGTGCACTGACGGCCGCTGTTCTCTATAACGGTGTGTCCAAGCTCTCCTGCAGCAAAATTAGTTCCCGAATATACCTTTCCGTCAATAACGACTCCGCTGCCGACTCCCGTTCCGAGTGTAATAGTCACAGAATTTCGTGTGCCGCGAGCCGCGCCTGCAACCGCTTCACCCCAGCCCGCAGCATTCGCATCGTTTTCAAGATAAACGTTCTTCGCTCCGGTCTTTTCGCAAACGAGAGCGCAAATCGGGAAGTTTACAAATCCGAGATTGTTGGCATATTTTACAACGCCTGCGTCGGGATCAACGCTTCCGGGAGCCGCAATTCCTATCGAGATAATCTCATCAATAGAAATACCGTATTCCTTGCAAAGCGTCTTGACTAAATCGGAAATATCGTCAGCAACGATTTCCGATGGGCCGTCAAGCCGTGTGGGTACGCTTTTCTTTAATAAGATTTTATAGTTTTCATCAACTATACCTGCGGCGATATTAGTTCCGCCTAAATCAACACCAATACTATACATTTTTCCGTTCCTTTCAAACTTTTAATTATATATTTTTTTATCTAAGCAACTCCATAACTTGTTCGAAAATTTGCTTCATTCCCAGCTCGGTGGGATGACCGTTTTCCTTGTCTATTCCTTTAAGACATAAATATTTGACTTCATTTTTTTGGCAGGTCTCTATAAAGCCATTGGTAATTTCTGGTTTCAAATCAGTATTTATAATAACAATTATATCTTCAACAAATTTTTTTGCACTGTTGATTAGATAACAAAATGCAGGCAACACGCACTTTAACTCCTCGGCAGTCCAATCCGAATACTTTAGATTTCCGACAGGAGCACCTATCCACGAATCGTTTGTTCCGCCAAATATAAACATTGTGTCTACTTTGTTTTCGATAAAAAGCTTTGCCTCTATGTATTTGTCGATTCTGTTAACAAACGACGATGAAACATTAAGATTTTCTCTTACCGTATTACAAATTGTTGACCCCGAAAAACTGTCGTTAAGTATTATATTAAAGTCGTTTTCATTTGCCAACATATTCCACCAGGTTTTTTCTACACCCTTGACAATAGGGTTCTCTTTTCTTTCGTCGCTATAATAAAAGTAATATCCTTTCGGGATATATCCCTTGTAGGTTGAATAACTGTCACCCATTATAAATATGTTATTCTTAACTTGCATTTTTAGCACCTCTCTTAATTTTATCGAAATAGTAGTACAACACACTCAACATGGTTCAAGACTCCAAAAGGTATATTTTAATGCCAAAAACGGGGGTTGTAAAGCCAAAAGGTATATTTCAACCTTCTAAAAATTCGAGTTTGCGCTTCGGACATTTTTCATTAATGCTAGCACTCGCATACTGTCTTGGCTTTTCGCCAAACACAGCACAGTATTTTCCTTTGTTATGTAAGCAAATTGCACACTGTGATTCTTTTACAATAATGTCGGGAAGGACAACTCCAAATCGTGCGTTTTTCTTTTCCTCGTCCGTCATCGAATTGCTTAAGCTATATGCGAGATAGTTACAATACTTACCGCGCAACGTGCATTGATCGCAATGCGGTTTCTCGGTGCAGATCATTCCGTTGTCATCTGAACAGAATAACCATAGGATAGCATCTATCTTGCTTGCGGAATAACCGGTTTGTGATGATATGGCATCAATAATTTCAATAGCCTCTATCTCGCCTGCCATCTCTTGTCGGGAATATCCCAAGCGATTTTTGCCCAAAATTCTTCGAATGTGGGTATCGGGCTTTGTAGCATCAACGCCGACGTTTCTCAAATATTCCATTGCAAGCGCAAGCCCAAGTGTATTAAGCTTATATTTTACGCTATTTGCAAGCAGGTCTGCGATTTCAAGAGGTGAGCCGCTTGTAACAAAATTATCAAGAGTTCCGAATTCTTTTTCTATGCGTTCTAATTTACGAATGTTCGCATGGAGCGAATTCATCTGATTTTTTATATTTCGATTGCCGCATTTTATGGCTTGAAGTCTATCGATAAACACAACAGCATTAGTTGCTAAAATTTTATCCTTGTCATATTTAAAAAATATCTCGTCAATCTTATCGATATTGGCTTCAATTTGCTGCCACGGACGATTGTTGCTCAACAGAGAGTAGATAAGTCCACGGATATGCTCACTCATAGAAAAATACTTACCGCTTGTCCGCTCCTCGATCCAAGATAGATGGGTTAAAGAATCGAAAGTTATCTGTTTTTCGTGAAGCATTTTTTCTATTTCGGTAATAATTGTTTTACTTTTACTCATATCCTTCCTCAATTTCTTCGATATGTTATACCGTACTGCTGTAAAACGAACTTTTGAGTTTTGCTGGGAATCATTATTCGTTTCACCTCAAAAACGAGGTGATTTTGATTTTGAACATAATATTGTAGGGACCGGCGTCCTCGACGGTCTGCAACTACGCATTATATCTATATAACGGACCGTCGAGGAC
>JAZNBI010000039.1:0-4514 GCA_045586995.1 Eubacteriales bacterium
CAGCGCACAGAGATGCGATGCTTCGCGGTCTTGTCACTTATCTGCTTGAAAATGGCTCTGTTGAAACAACTCTTACAAGAGCAAAGGAAATCAGGTCCATAGCAGAAAAAATGATTACACTCGGCAAGAAGAACACTCTTGCTTCTCGTCGTGCGGCACTTGCATATATAACCAAAGAAGACGTGGTTACAAAGGTGTTCAACGTATTGGCACCCCAATATGAAGACCGTAATGGCGGATACACACAGATTTTCAAGCTTGGCCCGCGCAGAGGAGATGCCTCTGAGATGGCTTTGATTCGTCTTATAGATTATAAGACGACCGAAAAGAAGGACGCGAAGAAGGACACAAAGAAGTCCGAAGCAGAGGCATAAGCGGCTGCCGCGAATAATTCTTAAATAAAATCAGGACTATTGCAAAAGTGCCTTTGGTACATTGCAATAGTCCCTTTTTATTGTGAAATTTTGCTCTTTAATATATCCTTTAGGACACGATACATTGCCTCAATGTCGTTTATTGTGTTAAAAATACTAAAGCTTGCACGAACGGCACCCTGTTCGACGGTTCCGAGTGTTCTGTGCCCGAGTGCAGAGCAATGAAATCCCGAACGCACGCAGATACCCGCATCATTCAGCTCTCGGGAAACAGTATCGGGAGATACGCCGTTAAGATTAAAGAGTATGACCGAGCCGCAAAAATCTTTTGCGTATGTCGTTATACCCGAAGTGTTCTCCAGCATCTCGCGAGCGCGCATAAAAAGCATTTTTTCGTGCTCCGAAATGTTCTGTATTCCGATTTCATTCAGTTTTTTTATGCCCTCACAAAGTCCTGCCAATGCAGGAGTCGGCAGAGTGCCCGATTCATAACGCTCGGGAGTTATTTTAGGCATTTGACTTTCAAGTGAGCTTATACCGTTTCCGCCCTCAACCAAGGTGTCAAGCTGCACGTCCCCGTTCATAACGATAAGTCCACCACCCTGAATACCGTATAATCCCTTATGGCTCGGTGCACACAAAAAATCTATATTCATATTGCTGACGTTTATGGGTATATGACCTGCTGACTGAGCCGCATCAATAGCGAAAAAAACTCCTTTTTGGCGGCATATCTCACCGATTTTTTTAATCGGCAAGACCTTTGAACAGATATTCGGAACATGAGTGCATATCAGCAGCTTGGTGTTCGGTTGTATAAGCCGAAGAATATCATTGCAGATCTCCTCGTCCGATAAAAAAATATAATCCCTTCCGTTTTGTTTTTTTACGGTGTGAAAAATATTATAGGTTATAATTCCGTCCGATGTCATTTTGTATATTGGACGGTATACGGAATTATGCTCAAAATCGCTTATTATAACGTGATCGCCCTTTTTCAGTATGCCTTTTATTACTGTATTAAGAGCGTAGGTGGTATTAAGGGTAAAGAAAACCTTTTCGGGAAAGGGCGAGCCGAAGAACTCGGAGGCAAGAGTACGACATTCATATATTTTCTGTGCGGCGCGCATCGAAAGAGAATGAGAGCTTCTGCCGGGGTTTCCGCAATAGTATTTTATACATTGTGTTACTTCGTTTATAACCTCGCGCGGTTTTGGAAAAGTCGTAGCAGCGTTATCAAGATAAATCATATTATGCTCCATACCGCATTTGCGGCATTAATAAATTTTTAGGTGTTGCGTGTTTTTATATGATCTCGCCGCCGCTGCCGTTTACATACCGACTGACGGGGATATTAGAAGCATTAAGCAGATGACGTATTTGACGCAAGCGGTTGCAGGAAAATTCTATTCCATAGGTACAACCTCTGCGCGCAAACGACGAATCAAGCTTTACCACAACAGAATCAATACCGTTTGCCAAAAGCTCATTGTGCGCTTTCATAGCGTATGTCAACGACGTTGTAGACGCGGTACATTGTTTCATAAAATGCCTCATTTCTCCGCCAATATTAAAAAAATTGGGAAACGACCGTTTTCGGCGGAAAAAGGCCGTTAAGGAATGAATAAGATATCCCATATCATAACCGGCAGACCGTGTTTGGTCGGCAGTTTCCTTCATTGTCAATATATGTCGGATTTTGAAGTAATGTGATGAGATAAAAAACGATAGAGAGCGACAACGGTACATATAATAAATAAGAGATTGCAAAAAACGACAGCCAAAGCTATCCCAGGGACGCCAATATATGCATTAACGCTTTCGATAGAATTTAATGCATCGGGAAAGATTAAAATTCCGCAGAATGTCATTAAAGAGGTAAGAATACCGTGAAAGAATTTTGCGATGAAATATGGTACAAAGGAGATGCTTTTTTTGGGATTTTGACGCTTTGAATCGCAAATCGACATAATTTGAAAATGAACAGACAAGCCCGACCACCCAACGATGAAAGCGGAGAGTAAAATGCTCGCAAATTTGTTTTTTAACAACGCCGCTTCGCAGGTGCCGCTTGAAATTTCAAGAAATCCCAAAATAAATGCGCGCACCTCATCGGGAATATAAAAATAGTCAAGCGTTTGGGACAGGCATCCTATAACAGATGAAAAAAATATTATATAAGCGCAAACTATAAGCATCGAAAAAGCGGATTGGCTTATGGCGTCGGTAAATATGTTGATGTTCAGCGGCTTTTTGATGATATATATTTGTTTTTCGTTTTGCTGGTTGCTTTTTCGTGATATAATGTTTTGAAAAATACCGATAATAACGGCGGCAATTACAGAGCACACCCATATAAGAACTCCTATTTTTCGGTTTGAATAAAGCGAAATTCCGATGGCGTTGATTACAAAAGCGGAGCTTGCATTATTTGTAAACGTCAAAAGGCGTTCGAATTCTTCGCGTTCGATTACGTCGGACTCATAAAGCGATGCGGCTACACGGGCGCCGATGGGATATCCGCATAAAAATCCAAGAATGACCGCACATCCACTCGATCCGGATATGCCGAAAAGCAGTTTCATCGGTTTTTTGAAAATCCTGCCGAGCAATTCTCCGCATCCGTTTACTATCAGCTCGGATATTACCATAAAGGGAAAAAGCGATGGGATTATGGATTTTGCGCATATCGTCATACCTTTTCGGACATATTCTACGGCTATATCGGAATTTTTCAATATTACCGCAAACGAAAGAATACTCATAAAGCAAAACAGAATAGTTCCGTTGTTTATTTTTTTTGATTGGATGAGGCGGCTTAATTTTGAATTTTTGGTTATGCATATCACCCCTTTTGCATAAAATTTAAACACAGTAAATTTTATTCATTATGCGTAGGGCATATTCGAGAACGAAGGAGAAACCTAAAATATGAGCCGAGCAAAAAAACCAAAAACGAGTAAAAAAACCTTTTCCGAAAAGCTTAGTGCAACGCTGGACATACCTTCGGATATTTTTGATGGGGGGTGTTATTTTGAGCTTCGCGGAAGAAATGACATTATGGTGCGCGGATGTCGGAAAATCCTGAAATATACCTCGACAAACATAATTCTTCAGATGAAAAGCTCCGCGTTTTCCATTTGCGGTGAGCGTCTTGTGTGTATGTCCTATTATGTCGGCGCGGTCGGCATAAAGGGGCGTATAGACAGGATGGAATTTTTAGAGGAGGGCTTTTAATGAATGTGTTTCATGTCGCTTTCGGATATTGCAGAATTGAGGCGGATTCTGCTTTTGCCGAAACGATCCTTAATATTTGTATGAAATATCAATTTGTTTATTCGGATCTGAGCGTAAGCGAGGACAAAAAGATATCGTTGACCTGTACTATACTTACTGCTCGCAAGCTTGTTGCTGTGTGCCGTCTTAACAAAATTCCCGTTTCGATAACCCGAACAGGAGGAGCTCCTTTTTTTATTTATCGCTTTATGCGGAGAAAGGGACTTTTGATCGGCGCGATTTTAGGAGTTTTTATCCTTTTGCTTTCTCAAAATTTCATTTGGGAAATACGTATTACGGGAAATGAAATTTTGCGGGACGAGGATATTTTTAAAGAGCTTGAGGCGTGCGGACTTTCGGTCGGGGCGCGTATTTCCTCTTTGGATGTGTCAAAGACCGAAAACCGTTTGCTTATGAATTCGGATGACATTTCCTGGATATCCATAAATATTTTCGGTACGGTGGCGGATGTGGAAATTCGCGAAACGTCCAAAGCCGATGAATCGGAAAATTCAAAGGTTTTTATAAAACCCGCGAATTTAATTGCATCAACGGATGCACAGATAGAGATGTTAGAGGTTTATTCGGGTAATATTTGCGTTGCGGTCGGCGATCCGGTTTCAAAGGGGCAGCTGCTTGTCGGCGGAATATACGGGAGCGATACGGAAAATTATCGCTATACGCGCGCCAACGGAAAGGTGTGGGGAAGGACACAGCGCAGTATACATATCGAAGTACCTCTTGAATATGAGGAAAAAGTCTATTACGATAAGACATATTTCCGAAAAATTTTAAAATTTTTCGGAAATATGTCTTATCGTAATAGACTTTTTCCTCATATTCAAGAGGTACTTCGATATGTAT
>JAZNBI010000040.1:0-3166 GCA_045586995.1 Eubacteriales bacterium
TTTTCGTATAACCCCACCATACGAAGCCGCTCCGTTTAGTCTGAATAATTTTTTAAAATACTTTTCTAAATGAAATCCGTCCATAACGAAAACAGCATTGGGAAGCATTTCACCAAGATTTTTTATCCACTGTCCACCGTCAGCGTGGATAATTACTCTCTCGACTTTGTTCATATCATACTTTTCGTATATTGCGGCAATAACGTTTTCCACGAATGCACTGACGTTCATTCCATACCCTTGAAAATGAATAGGTGCTATGGTTTTATGCCGTTTGGAGTTAGAAGTATCAATACCTTCAGTTACAGTTACAATTGGCACAATTGCACTTTTCTTAGGACGTAAATGTGCATGATCTTCGTCAGCAAAAATGTGAATTTCTTTTGGCGTATATTTTGCTTTGTTAATCTCGGTTACGGCATTATGCATAGACAACACTTTGTTATTTACCGTCTGGCGACTTACTGATACGTTTGAAACGTTTACCACCTTTTGCATCGACATGATCGCTGCTTTTTGTACAAGCTCTGCGCAAAGTTCCTTGGATACTCTCTCAAACGGTTCAACACCGATAATATGGTCTGTTAAATATATCATTGAACCATTATTTTGTTTGTAATACGTGCGTTTGTACGTGAGTTCTCCTATTGATGTAATAACTGTTCTTGGTACATTTCTTTGCTTAACGGTTATTCCATCTTTTCCTCTCTCTTTCTTTGCGCTCAGAGTGGCTGAGTCTACATTCTCAATCACCGCTGTCAGCATTTCCAACGCACCTTCTTTTAATATCGATAAAAAGGACTCTGCTGTTTTTCCAATTTCGCTTATTCCGTTTTTTTCGATATTTTTTAAAATTTTGTCTACCACTTTTACTGTTATTTGTGTTATAATTCTTTCCACGAGGATTCACCTTTCTTCTTATGGTTTTTTGTGACTATTAAATTATATCACGTTTGGTGGCATCCTCGTTTATTTTTTTTATTTCTCCCAGAATTATTTTACACTAACTTATTGAAACCTTACGGCTTCAGTATTATTTTATTCGCCGTCAAACTGCCGAAGGTAATATTACTTATCGTTAGACAAATAACACTGCGACGCAATATAACTCGTCGAACACAGTGCGATGAATAAAACTGCGAGACTTCCCATAAGGAAGTCTCGCAAAGTTAGACACTTTTGGAGGCGCATATCAAATTGCAAGTGATTTTTAAAATTTCAATCATCGAAGTTCATAAACTGTTCTGCTTTTTCCCAATCGACGAACAAGCAAGGTTTTCCGTTGTCTTTCTTTGTAAGGTTAATTTTTCGCTCTGTGATAACTCCGTCTGAAATAAGTTTTTTTAAAACGCTTTCAAGGCGTTGCGGGTTCACACGCTTTGTTGAAAGAATTTTTTCCGTAATGTTTTTATACGTAGGTAAAATTTTGGATTTTGAAATTTGAGCTTCCTTCAACGCATCAAAAATCAAGCTTGCACACATACCGTATTGGTCGCTCTCCGTTGGCAAAGAAACAAACCAGTTTGCAGTTTCTTTAAGTTGTCTTGAAAAAGAATCCTTAATCCCGTAAATTCCAACTTCTTTGCCACGAAAATTTTTAAGGAACGAAACAACAGAACTGAAATGCCCGTCGCCCGAAAATAAGATAAATACGTCAATATCGTTTGCGGAAAGAGCTTTCTGGTAAATGTGGTCAAGAATAATAAAATCGGTAAAATCCTTTTTCACGTTAGTTCCCACATTTCTCGTATCAATTATTGTGTTTGAATACAATCTTATTCTTTTGATTTCATCAGCAAGACTTTTATGCGAAAAGTCCGCGAAAAACACGGCTTCAGTCAAAGTCACACGGGACTTTAAATCTTCAAACCAGCCCTTTATATTTGGCTTCATACCAAAATTGTTCTTTAATGATATATACCAATGCTCATAATCAACAAACGCCACCGCACGGGGTAAGCCTGAATCGTTCTCATCCGTTTTTGAATTTTTATTATTTTGAAACAACTCTATAATTCCCATACATCACACCTCCTTTCATAAAACTTATTGCAGTTAACCGAATTTTCAACTGAACGTTCTCTATTAAATATTCGATTATCTATATTTATATATTATTATCCTTATTTATATTTCATCCTACATAAACCACTTTAAATAATTAAAGTCGTAAATAAAAAACATATGCGACTGTACTTATTGCATAAAATAAACGGGGCGTAATCGCCCCGTTTATCATTCATCGGTTTATAATTCAAGGCAGCGCCTTTGTTTTATTCATCATTTCCGTCCTGCTCATCGTCTAAATCAGGATCGTTGTTTTCACCCGTACCATCATTTGGTTCCGCATCGGGGGTTGGATTCACTTGATTTTTATCATTCACTTGAATCGTTAATTCCGTTGTCTGACCTTCGGGACTTGAATTACGCAACGATGCTTTGTAAGTCTGAGTGTATATTTTCTCATTTCTTTCAAGAGTAATCGAAATATCAACCGTTCTTTCCTGAACTTTTGTATACGTATTTCCTTTATCATTGGTTGCGGTGTAAGTTGCTAAATCGACTTTGAATTCCTTTACCATATCAGTAAGAAGGTAGGTATTATAACGCTCATCTTTCGCTTTAACAGTTATATCGGGATATACCTTTTCTTCCCCCTCCTTTACCTCAGGAACTACATAATCGTAATCAACGTATATCTTGCCGTAGTCATCATCCTTATTATTGCTTGGGACGTAAACAAGAAGTATTGTTTTGCTAACTCCATCAATTTTATAACCTTTGGAAACCATAGTAATCTTGTTTTTTCCCGTATCAGCGTATGCTTCCTTGGTTATTGTGAGACTTGTGGAGTTTCTGACAATATTGGATACCTGATTCAAAGTGTCCTGGCATGATTCTTGAATTTTTGTAATTCCGGACGCTCTGCGATACGCCTTTGATGAGGATGCAACAAATTCCGCAAGCGTTAAGGCAATTACAGCCAAAATTGCGATACATACAAGAAGCTCAACAAGAGTAAAGCCTTTTTTATTCACTTTTTTTTCGCTAATGCATACTGTAACTTGCATAAATTGCTCCTTGGTCATAAATCAATAATTGGATTTCAATAGTGAATTACTCTGATTTTTACTTTTTATCTCTGTTTCTTGTCCAATTTTCGAAT
>JAZNBI010000041.1:0-40468 GCA_045586995.1 Eubacteriales bacterium
ATTCAGGTTTTTACACCATTTTTGACGAGTTCCCGAACCGCCGAAATATCCCGAAAAGACTGGCATTCTCAGCAGAAAAGCGGTGTGCGGTTGGCACGTAAGATTCAGGTTCTAGTCGGGGTTCCTCGGTGAAGGTTCAAGTCCTTTTACCCGCACCAAAAAAACAATAAACCGAACCTTGTGTTCGGTTTATTGTTTTTTTGGTATGGAATTGCATGTGTTTAAACGATCCGCTTTGAATGATCGGTTGACTTATTTTGGCATGCGGTGACAAGATTCGATGCACACTATTTTTATGGACAATAAATATTTGCCGAAAAGTATCGCATATTTTTTTGTTTTATGATAAAATAATCTTGCGACACAACTTAATATTTGGGCAAACTATAGGAGAAGTGTTTTTTATTTCGGTAAAAACGCATTCTGTATTTTGGCTTTCTCTTGTGGTTTGTCAGAAGTTGTGTCGCAGCAATCGGAGTTATGTGTTTTTCGGTGCGTGGCTTCGGTTGCGCACCTTTTTTTGTTTCATAGCGGGGTGTGAAAGGAGAAAAGCGCATGGGATTCATGGATAAAATTGGTGGTAACATTATGCAAGGATTAATGGGAAATCTTTCAGAAGTAACACCTGAAAAATTAACACAAGATTATGGTATGTACTTGATGGACGGCGAAACTATTCATACAGGTTTTGTACTGGTAAGAGACATTGTCATATTTACTGACAAGAGAATTATTGATTTGGATAAACAAGGAGCAACCGGTCAAAAGGCGCGCGTAAGTTCAATATATCTCGACTCTATCATAAATGTATCAGCGGAAACAGCAGGATTTGGTTTGGATGATAGTGAGATTAATATTGAGTTTATTTCTTCGCCATATTTTCGTGCTAATGGCGGAATATCTGTTTCTTCAAGAAAATTTGAATTTCCTAAAAAATATCAAATTCAAGGTATCTATAAATGGCTTCAGGAAATGGCATATACAAACCATTTAAATATTAATAAATAATATAAAATTAACTACGCTATGAATATCTGAAATCAAAAAACAATAAACCGAACCCTGTATTCGGTTTATTGTTTTTTAGTTTGATATTATCGACGCCTAACTTGTCCAATCTGCAAGGATTGTATTTCTTTATATTTTCCTTTTTATTGCTTCTATATATTGGAAAACAGGCATAACTATATTACTGTATTGTTTGTTTCTGTTATGAGATATATTGATAAGGGGAAGATCTAATGAAAAGGGTTGAGCGGTTCTTTTTAAACGGTATTATGATGGCGTTGTCTGCCATTCTTATGAGAACTGTCGGTGTTTGCTTTAACGTATATGTTTCAAATAAAGTCGGCGCAGAGGTTATGGGGCTTTACGGGTTGCTCACAAGCGTATATACATTTGCAATAACGTTTGCCACATCGGGAATAAATCTTTCGGTAACCCGATTGGTATCCGAAAATTTAGGTAAAGAAAATTATTCGGCAATTAATTCGGCGTTAAAAAAATGTGTGGCATACAGTATTTGCTTTGGTGTCACCGCTTTTTTGCTCCTTTTCGGATTTGCGAAGAATATCGGCTTGAATTTGCTTGGCGATGCCAGAACAGTTCGCTCGCTTCGTGTTATGGCAATTACACTTCCGTTTATTTCTCTTGCATCTGTAGGGAACGGGTATTTTACTGCGGTACGGCACGTATATAAAAATGCAATATCGCAATTTTTAGAGCAGGGCGCAAAAATTACGGCGTGCGTATATTTGTTTATGTTTTTATTGCCTAAAGGTACAGAATATGCGTGCTTGGCGCTTGCTTTAAGCGGAGTAGTTTCTGAGGTGTGCTCATTCTTGCTGATGTTATTATTTTATCTCTTTGACAAAACTTCAAAGAAAGTATCAAAGGCAAAATCATTAGATAAAAACGAAGCAAAAAAAATAACTCGGCGTGTTCTGCATATATCATTGCCGGTGGCTTTTAGCGCATATATGCGTTCCGGACTTGTTAGTATTGAACATATACTCATTCCCATTGGGCTTAGAAAAAACGGTGCATCAAAGGAATATTCGCTTGCAATATACGGTGTTCTCGGGAGTATGGCGCTTCCGGTGGTTTTATTTCCGGCTGCAATGCTTTCGGCTTTTTCAGCGTTACTTATTCCTGAATTGTCGGAATGCAATGTTATGGGGCAAAAAAGAGAAATAAGATATATATGTGAGCGCGGATTTCAGGTATCTTCTGCATTTTCAATCGGCGTAGCGGGAATAATGCTATGCTTTGCAAACGAATTGGGGACGGCTATTTATTCGAACATTGATGCTGCAAAATATATCGGTATTTTAGCACCGCTTATTCCTATAATGTACATGGATACCGCCACAGATGCAATGCTAAAGGGTCTGGGAGAGCAGGTTTATTCAATGAATGTTAATATTGCCGATGCACTGGTGTCGGTAGTGCTTGTGTGGCTTTTGGTTCCTCAAATTGGTATAGTGGGATACGTTGTTACAATTTATGTGTGTGAAATTATGAATTCGGCTTTAAGTATAACAAGATTGTTGAATATCACAAATATGAAAGTAAATATATATAAATGGATTTTTAAGCCGTTATTGTGCATCATAGGTGCGGCGAGCTTTGCAAGTATAGTTATAAAAAGTATGGGGATTGACAGCTGCTGTACCCTGATTTTTTTGACCGTAATTAAAATAACGTTGTGTGCAGTCTTTTATATTATATTGCTGTTTTTGACATCGGCTGTTGATAAGAACGATCAAGAATGGTTGCGTAAAATATTTTCTATAGGCAAGAAAAAATATAAAATTTAAAAAAATCCGAGCGATTTTTAAATCTTTTAAATATTGCCGTATTGCGACAATTTTTTACGCAGTGCTTATGATAAAATAAATAAAACTCTGCAAAAAGGAAGTGAAATAATGATAAAAAGCGACAATTCGTTTCAATATAGCTTTGAAAACGGTGAATTAACCATAATGCTTTCGGGTGAAATAGATCATCACGGCGCGGCGATTCTCAGAGGTGCGATAGATAAGCAAATTTGCGAAAAACGTCCTAAAGTTGTCAGTATAGATATGAGTAAAATAGGTTTTATGGACAGCTCGGGGCTTGGCCTAATTATGGGGAGATATTCATTACAGCATTCTCTGGGGGGAGAATTGAAGATTATAAATCCATCCGAAAGCACCGAAAAAATATTTAAGCTATCCGGAATAGGAAGAATTATTAAAATTGAAAATGTAAAAAGAAAGGATGATAAAAATGAAACGAAATGAATTTGAAACAAATATTATAAACGAAATGAAAATGCAAATTCCATCATTTTCTGTCAATGAATATATGGCTCGAGCGGCTGTTTCTGCTTTTTGCGCTCAGCTTAATCCATGCGCGACAGAACTCGCGGATATTAAATGTGCGGTATCAGAGGCGGTTACAAACTGTATTGTCCACGCATATAAAAACACTCAGGGAATTATATACATAAAAGTATATCTTTGCGAAGGCGGTATAGCAAAGATAGAAATAAGAGACAGGGGGTGCGGAATAAGCGACATAAAGCTTGCTCGGCAGCCATTATATACAACCGATGCCGAAAATGAACGGAGCGGTATGGGATTTACAGTTATGGAAAGCTTTACCGACAAAGTAAAAGTTGCTTCAAAAATCGGACGCGGAACAACTGTTACAATGTATAAAAAATTCAAGGCACTTTAATTACATAGCTTTTAAAGCGAGGTTGCCCAATGGATGTAGGTCAGAATAAATACAAAAAAAATATTGAATTGATTTGTAAGGCACAAGCAAACGACGATGCAGAAAGCAATGCCGCTGTTGAAGAAATAATAAAGCTTAATATGGGGCTTGTGAGAAGCATAGCGTTTAAATTCCGCGACAGAGGAACTGAATTTGATGATTTGATACAAATCGGAACCATTGGAATGATAAAGGCGATAAGAACATTTGATATTGAAAAAGCTAACAGCTTTTCGACATATGCTGTTCCGCTTATCATCGGTGAAATAAAGCGTCATATTCGGGATGAAGGGCTTATAAAGGTAAGTAGATATCAAAAAAAATTGGGAATGGAACTTACAAATTTGAAAAACCGCATGGTGGCGGAATCGGGTGAAGAACCACATATAGAAGCACTTGCGGCGGGATGCCGAGTGAGCGTTCAGGAAGCGGCAATGGCTCTGGAGGCAATTTCTCCCGTATCATCTCTGTCGGAAAGCAGTTTTGGAGATGAAAATATAACCTTAGAAAGCCGTCTTGCATCGGATGATAACGAAATAGATATATTGGATGATCGAATTTCATTGGCTCAATCAATATTAAAAATGCAACCAATGTGGAGAAAAATAGTCTTGCTTCGCTATTATCGAAACCTAACTCAACAACAGACAGCGGATATTATGGGGCTTTCACAGGTTAAGATCTCTCGCGAGGAACACAAGATCATTGAATTTTTGCGTTCGGAAATGGCAAATTAAAAGAGCTGTTGTTTTTTAACAGCTCTTTTAATCATATAAAAAATAATTTTTGAGATTTAATGGCACTTCCTTGTGGGTATTCCAGCACCTTCCCCAAAGCGAAAAATGCTCCTGTTGAGTCATAAACACGCAATAATTCTTCGGGATTAAAAAATGTTTTGATTTTATTTTGGTAGATCTCACAACCGTTTCTAAACAGTTTTTCATAGAAGGGGTGAAGCTTAACCTCTCTCAAAGATAAGAAAAGTGTTTCGATGGGCTTTAAGACCGATGCTCGTTCTTCATCAGAAAAATCGGCTACATGTTCTATTGTTAAAGCATCATCAAGTTTAAAATTACCGGATTCAGTTCGGACAAGCTCTGCCATAACTGCGCCGCAGCCAAGTGCTCGGCCGATATCGGCGCAAAGTGTTCTGATATATGTGCCCGCAGAGCAGTGAACCTCGATAATATAGTCCCTCGCATTGTCGGTCGGGGTACATTGAATTGAGAAAATTTCAATTTGACGTTCTTTGCGTTCGATTGTTTCTCCTGCACGAGCGAGGTCGACGAGCTTTTTGCCGTTTATCTTGATAGCGCTGTACATAGGGGGGATTTGCATTACCGTACCAACAAAGGACGTACATGCACGGATTACATCGTTGCTGCAGGGAATATCACTTGTTTTTGTAAGTATATTTCCCGTAATATCCTCCGTGTCGGTCGTTATTCCAAGCCGCATCAGAGCGCGATATTTTTTTGAGTTACACACGAGATATTCAGATGCTTTTGTCGCGCGCCCGATAAGTATAGGCAAAACTCCGGTAGCTAGTGGGTCAAGGGTTCCGGTGTGTCCAACCTGCCTGGTTTTGTAAATTTTGCGAATCATATTTACCATATCGTGAGAGGTGCAACCCGATTGCTTGTGCAGCACTAATACGCCGTCTTGAACAATAGAATCGTTATTACTCATTTAAGAATTACAACCTTTCTTAGAGAAATCAATGATTTAAAATCTTACGACGGCATAATAAATGGGCATGCCTTGAGATGAAAAATTCTTTTCATATTCTGTCATAACATTTCCTTCTGCGTATTCGGATTCGTGCAGATTGTAGGATACCGCCTCAAAAGTGAGTCCAAAATTTTTGAATTCTTCCAAGCTGAAATCGAAAAGAGCTTTGTTGTCGGTTTTAAATTTTAAGATTCCGTTTGGAATTAGCATGCTTTTGTAAAGCTCAAGAAATGCCTTGGATGTAAGACGTCGTTTAGCGTGACGGCTTTTTGGCCACGGATCGCAGAAATTTATACAAATACATTCAAAGGATGCGACGGGGAAAAATTCTTTTAGATTCTTTGCATCTCCTATAAGAAATTTCAGATTGTTTGGACGAGTTTCTTTTGTTTTGTCTGCCTTTTCCACCGCAATACATACAACGTCCGAAATCTTTTCCATTGCAATTAAATTTATGCTATGGTTCGCTGTCGAAGTTCCGCAGGCAAAATTACCTTTGCCGCATCCGATTTCAAGCCAAAGAGAACGTTTTTCTTCAAAAAAATCCTGAGGATCACGCAAAAGATTTTCGGAAATATTTATGAGTAAATTCGAATGAGCTTCAAGGCGTTCAGCGCCGTGCTTCTTTTTTCTTACACGCATAGTGCCTCCTGTTTATTAAACGTTAAATCTAAATAGAACTATGTCGCCATCGCGCATAACATATTCTTTGCCTTCGCTTCTGAGGAGCCCTGCTTCTTTAGCGGCAGCCATAGTTCCGACTTTTATAAGGTCGTCAAATCCAACAATTTCTGCCCTGATAAATCCACGTTCAAAGTCGCTGTGAATTTTTCCTGCTGCCGCGGGCGCCTTTGTACCCTTAGTGATTGTCCAAGCTCGAACTTCTTTAGGACCTGCGGTGAGGTAACTGATAAGTCCGAGAAGGGAATAACCTGCTTTAATGAGTCGGTCGAGTCCGCTTTCGGCAATTCCGAGTTCTTCGAGGAACATTTTCTTTTCATCGGCATCAAGTTCTGCAATTTCCGCTTCGATTTCCGCACAAATGGGGAGAATTTCCGAATGCTCGTTGGTGGCGTATTCTTTTAATGCGGCATACATAGGATTGTCAAGAGGCTCATTCGAAGCTTCTGATTCGCTAACGTTTGCCACATAAATAACCGGTTTCAATGAAAGCAGCGGAGTGTCGAAAAGCAACGCCTTATCATCGTCGGATAAATCTATGGTGCGTGCCGATTTTCCCGATTCCAAAACAGCAAGGATTCGTTCGAAAAGCGCAAGCTCAGTAGATAGAGTTTTATCCCCCTTCATTGCCTTTTTTGTGCGGTCTATTCGACGCTCGAGCATTTCAATGTCCGAAAATATAAGCTCAAGATTTATAGTATCAAGGTCGCGCATAGCATCAATAGTTCCGTCAACGTGAATAATATTATCATCTTTGAAACAGCGAACTACATGAACTATGGCATCGACCTCTCTTATGTGAGAAAGAAACTTGTTTCCAAGCCCCTCTCCTTTTGAAGCACCTTTAACAAGTCCTGCAATGTCAACAAATTCGATTACTGCGGGGGTGTATTTTTCAGGGTTGTGCATTTTAGCTAATACATCCATACGCGTATCGGGGACTGCTACAACGCCTACATTTGGTTCTATTGTGCAAAAAGGATAGTTTGCGGATTCTGCACCTGCGTTTGTGAGGGCATTGAAAAGGGTGCTTTTTCCCACATTGGGAAGACCGACAATACCAAGTTTCATTTTATTTCAAATCTCCTACGTAAAAAATTAAATACAATGTGTTACATTATATCATACGGAAAGGATTTTTTCAATAGTTCTGAAATAAATTATACCTAAGCTTGAATTATTTGTAATATAAAAATCTTTTTTGACTCAAAAGTGAAAAAATAACAAAAAAATCAAAATATTTTAAAAAACTCTTTTCAAATTGCAAAAAAAATGTTATAATTAATTGAAACTACGGATATTTTATGAATATTTTGGGATTTTCTTTTAAAATTCATAGAATGTTCACGTGGAATACTTAAATAGATATTAAAATCTG
The DNA here is from genome assembly GCA_045586995.1 of Eubacteriales bacterium. Taxonomy (GTDB): domain Bacteria; phylum Bacillota; class Clostridia; order Oscillospirales; family CAG-272; genus JAZNBI01. The sequence continues at coordinate 7,553 of JAZNBI010000041.1, forward strand.
TTTGGATTTCGGACATTTGTTATATGGAGGGGTAACACTATGATTGATACTAAAATTCTTGTTGTTGACGATGACCAAAATATTTGCGATATGTTGAAAATTTATTTTGATAATGAAGGATATGAAGTAAAAACAGCGAATGACGGTGTCGAAGGAATTAACTACTTTAAAATGTACGAGCCGGATTTGGTTTTGCTTGATATTATGATGCCTCAAAAAGATGGGTTACAGGTTTGCAGAGAAATTCGCGAAATATCTCAAAAGCCCGTTATAATGCTTACCGCGAAGGGCGAAGTGTTTGATAAGGTGTTGGGACTTGAACTCGGCGCAGACGATTTCGTTGTAAAGCCATTCGATATGAAAGAATTGTCTGCAAGAATCAAGGCGGTTCTCAGAAGATATCAAACACACACAAGTAATAATAATGAAGAAGTTATAAAATTTGACAATATTGAAATAAGCATTCAAAAATATGAACTTAAGTTAAACGGAAAATCCGTTGACGTGCCTCCAAAGGAATTAGAGTTGCTTTATTTCCTTGCTTCAAATTATAACAGGGTTTTTACGCGCGACCAGCTTTTGGACAAGGTGTGGGGATTTGATTATCTCGGAGATTCCAGAACGGTTGATGTTCATGTAAAACGACTTCGTGAAAAGTTGGAAGGCGTTTCGGATAAATGGGTTCTTAAAACTGTTTGGGGCGTAGGATATAAGTTTGAATTGCTTAGTTGAGATATTAGTTTCATAATATTGAACCGGTGCTCAAAAAAAGCACCGGTTTAAATTAAACAGAATTGAATTCGGGAGTTGACTATGAAAGCAATAAAAACCAGTTTGTTTGCAAAATATATTTTTGCTTTTATGACAATAATAGTTTTGAGTTTTGTTCTTATTCTCACAATTATTATATCGATGGTAAACAACTATACAACATCTTTGAATATTGATACTTTGTCGCGCCCGGCAAATTCTATTTCATCATATATTGTCAATACATACGAGCTTTATGAGATTGAAGATTTTGATGGCTTTTTGATTGAAAACGGCGATGAGATATCTCCTATGTTAGCATCAATTGTTCAGACGTATGATAATTTGGCTGTATTCTTAACAGATAGCGAAGGAATAATACTCACTGCTACTACCGGTGCGGCTCAATATCCTGCTAACATTCAAGACGGAAGCGGTCTTCCGGATAGTATGATGAATAACATAAATGAGGAAAAAAGCGGGGTGTCCGGACTTAGTACACTCGACGGAACTTTTTCTGAGGAACAATTTATTTATATTTCTCCGATAAGATGCGAGGGCACTCTTTGCGGCACTGTTGTTGTTTGTTCCACATCGGATTCCAATGCGGAATTGCTACAAAATATGGTTAAAATGATTATGATTGCAATAATTTGCATTTTGTTTGCTGCGTTGATTGTGTTTTATTTTATAACCGAGAGAGTAATTGACCCGTTAAGAGAAATGAGTAAAGCTTCAAAACGCTTTGCGGTTGGAAAATTTGATGTTAAAGTTCCCGTGGTGGGAAATGACGAGGTGGCCGAACTGGCAGAAGCGTTTAACCATATGGCTGCATCGCTTGAAAATCTTGAGAAAATGCGAAACAGCTTTGTTGCGAATATTTCGCATGACTTGAAAACTCCGATGACCACGATAGCAGGATTTATTGATAATATTTTGGTTGGCGCAATTCCTTATGAAAAGCAAAGCTACTATCTTGAAATTATAAAATCCGAAATTAAAAGATTGTCACGACTTGTTCATTCGTTACTTGATATCTCGCGTATACAGGCGGGCGACCGTAAGTTTACTATGGTTGCGTTTGATGTGTGTGAGATGGCTCGGCAGATCTTAATATCTTTTGAGCAGAAAATCAGCGCAAAAAAACTTGACGTTGAATTTTACTGCGATAACGATAATATAATAGCGCTTGCAGACAAAGATGCGATTCATCAAATTCTTTACAATATTTGTGACAACGCTATAAAATTTTCCAGAGAATTGGGCAAATTAAAGATCAGTATCAACTTTGTCGACGAAAAGAAGAAAAAAATTGTTGTAAAAACATATAATGAAGGTGTCGGAATTGCCGAGGAAGATATTCCTTTTATATTTGAAAGATTTTATAAAGGGGATAAGAGCCGCGGACTTGATAAAACGGGTGTTGGACTTGGTATGTATATTTCCAAAACTATTATTGATGCGCATTCAGAGGAAATATGGGTAGATAGCAAGTATGGTGAATATTGCGAATTTGCATTTACACTTACAACAGCTCGTTAAACATAAATACTTTATAAATTTTACGGAGATAGTGTTATATGAATGAGTATTACGATAACAAACCGGAAGAAAAATCAGAAGAAATCAAAGAAACGCCGGAGAAACCAGAGAACGGCACTGTTATTAATAATGATAATGGTGATGTTGCTGAACCGGATACCGACAATTTAAAAGAAACGACTTCTGATGAAAAAACCTCCGAAATGCCGGCGGCTAACGACGAATATATCTATAAATGGGATTATTCGTATCAAAAAAAATATGACGAGGAAGCTGCTAAAAAATCAAAAATAAACGGAACAAAAATTTACGCTGTTATAATGACTTGCGCGTTTGCCGTGGCAATTATACTGTTGTGCGCGACTATGATACTTGACAATGCGTTTGCAAGCATTAACAAGACAATTTTTATACGTGAATATGATTCCGAAAGCGGATATCTTACTACTGCCGAAATTGCGGAAAAGGTTTCGCCCTCGGTGGTGAGTATTTTTGTGACAACCGAAACGGGCCAGGGCATCGGAAGCGGAATAATTTTATCGGAAGATGGCTATATATCTACAAATTATCATGTTATCGAGGGCGCAGAAACAATAACTGCTATCCATCAGAATGGGGAAGAATACGAAGCCACGCTTATTGGCGGCAACAAGCTTAATGACCTTGCGGTTATCAAAATTTCAGCTAAAAATTTAAAACCGGCAACCTTTGGAGATTCCGACGCGGTCGTCATCGGTGAAGATGTTGTGGCAATAGGAACCCCCGCATCCATAGAATATAAAGGTACTGTTACAAAAGGCGTTGTTTCTTATGTGAACCGTGTGGTCAGTATATATAATGATAACGGTACACTTGGAAAGAAGCTTAATGTTATCCAATTTGACGCAACCGTAAATCCAGGTAATTCGGGCGGACCGCTTATAGATTCATACGGCAAGGTTATTGGTGTTATTTCAATGAAATTAGCGGGCAATTATGCCAATCTCGGATTTGCGCTGCCGATGAACGGGGCACTTGAGATTATAAACGATATAATAGAGCACGGTGAAATTCAAGACGGAACGGACGGCAATGCGACACAAGGCGCGGCTTTGGGAATCAGCGGAAGCACTATTTCAAAAGGAAGAAGCTTCTTACGCGATAACAACGGTAATCTCTATTTAGTAGGCGAAGACGAGGACGGAAAAGAATATATTGTTTTAGAAAACTATGCGGTTGTCTATGTTACCGACGAAATGTTAGACGATTATAGAAGAACTATCTCCGAGCACGACGGCGTTATTGTTTCCGGTGTTACAGAAGGATTCGATGCGTATGAAAAGCTTGCTTTAGGAGATATAATTGTTGAAGTCGACGGAGAAAAGATTACAATCGTTGAAGAAATCAGAGCAATTACTTTTAACAAAAACGTAGGCGACAGCTTGAATATAAAGTTATACAGAGATGGGGAATTGATTTCTGTAAATGTTATTCTCGGAAGTTCAGAGGCAACTTCATAAATTTAAAAAAATATAAAAAAAGTATTGACATATATATCGCGGTGTGGTATAATTACACGGTAAATGAAGTAGAACGCTCCGTTCTCACCATACCGCACCGCGAGTATGGTTTGATATTATATCATCCTTTTGGGTGATTTGTGTGCGGAGGGATTTACTTTGCGCACATTTTTTTGTTTTGATAAACGGAGGTGTTTTTTATCAGTAATACAAAAGAAATGCAGGTCAATGAAGATATCCGCGAGAAAGAGGTCAGGGTCGTTGGAGTTCAAGGCGAGCAGCTTGGTGTTATGAATAGTGATTCTGCTCTTAAACTTGCATACGACGCAGGTTTTGACCTTGTTATGATTGCTCCGCAGGCAGTTCCTCCTGTGTGTCGTATTATGGATTACGGAAAGTTTAAGTTTGAACGCGAGAAGAAAGAAAAAGAAGCGCGCAAGAAACAGCAGGTTATAGAACTGAAAGAAATTCAGCTTTCCTGCCGCATTGATACGCATGATTTTGAAACAAAGGTCAAGCAAGCAATCAAATTCCTTTCTGCGGGAAACAAGGTAAGAGTTGTTCTAAGATTTAAGGGTAGAGAAGTAACGCACATTTCTCTCGGAAATGAGCTCATTTCCAAGTTTGAACAAGCGTGTGCGGAATACGGTGCGGTAGATAAACGTCCTAATCTTGACGGTAAATTTTTGAGTATGGTCATTGCTCCTGTCAAAGCGGCAAAATGATTACTTGAGAATTGCGTTCTTAAAGCTTTGGATATTTATAATATATTTTTTTGTCAATAATTGTGTTATTTAACTGAAAAAAAGGAGTAAAAACAATGGGAAAAATTAAGACACACAGAGCTTCTGCCAAGAGATTTTCCGTTACAGCCAACGGAAAAGTAAAAATGAATCACTGTCATCATCGTCACAAACTCGGACTCAAAGATTCCAAGAGAAAAAGACATCTTCGTTCCGCTTCATATGTAAACGGTGCAATGGCTGCAAACATTAAAAATTTGATTCAGCAGTAAGTCGATGAAAAAGAGTTTAGTAGGGAGGATAATTTAAAATGGCAAGAGTAAAAGGCGCGATAATGACGCGTAAAAGAAGAAATAAAGTTTTAAAAGCAGCTAAAGGTTACTGGGGAGCTAAATCTAAACACTTTAAGATGGCTAAACAGGCCGTTATGAAGAGCGGTAACTATGCGTTTGCAGGTCGTAAACTCAAAAAGAGAGATTTCCGTCGTTTGTGGATTGCTCGTATATCTGCACAAGCAAAAGTAAACGGAATGAATTATTCCACATTTATGCACGGTCTTAAGCTCGCCGGAATCAATCTCAATCGTAAGATGCTTTCTGAAATAGCAATATCCGACAAGGAAGCTTTCGCTTCACTTGCAGAAAAAGCAAAAGCTGCGCTTTAAGCGGTTTTTACAAAAACCCGGTATGGTTTGCCGGGTTTTTGTTGTAGATACAATACGTTTATTTTTATAAATTTCGGAGAATTCAAATGAATTTTGAAGTGATAACGTCAAGGCAAAATCAATTTATATCGGAAATTTCGAAACTGCGCGATAAAAAATATTCCTCTCAAGCAAAAAGCTTTCTTATAGATGGAATAAAGCTTTTTGAGGAAGCTGTGAATTGCGGCGCTGAAATAGAATATGTTTTTTTAAAAGACGGAAGCAAAAATATTATTGAGCGCGCTGAGTTTGTTTTGAAAAGCACAAATACTTTAAACAGTGTTAAGCGCATACTTCTGCTGTCAGAGTCGGTTTTTTCGAAAATTTCAGAAGAAAAATCTCCCGAAGGCATAATATGTGCAATAAAATATATTGACAAATTGCATAAAATCGCTACAATTAATAATATATGCGAAAATCCGGGCACTTTCTTTTCACCGTCGGAGCGTATTTTTATGCTTGAAGGAATACGGGACCCCGGAAATCTCGGAACGATTATTCGAAGTGCTGCAGCGTTTGGCGTGGAGTGCCTTGTTATTAGCTCGGACTGTGCTGATATTTATAATGCTAAAACGGTGCGCGCGTCTATGGGAAGTATTTTTAGGCAGAAGATTATAAGAGTTGAAGATCTATCTGCTTTTGTTCGCGAATTAAGACGAAACGAAAGACGGATTTTTGCTACTGTTGTAAACGATAAATCGTATGTTCTGGGAAATGTCGACCTTATCGATACCGATTGCTTTATCATTGGTAACGAAGGACACGGTATTTCTCACGAAATTATAGAGCTTTGCAACGAATCGATTTATATACCTATGACAATAGGTAGCGAATCTCTTAACGCTGCGGCTGCCGCCACAGTATGTATGTGGGAGCAGTTTGGTAAAAAATAAGTTTTTTGGAGGATAAAATGGCTGATATTTTATATTGGGTGTGGCTTTCGCAACGGTTGGAAGCCGGTTCTCCATATTTTATTAATTTGTTGGAAAAATTCGGTTCGCCTTTCGATATTTATAACGCTGATGAAGAAGAGCTTCATGGAATTAAAGGTATAAACGAAAAAACAATTTCACTGCTTTCGAATAAAAATCTTGATGATGTCAGCAATATTTTGAATTATTGCTCGGTAAAAGGAATAACAATAATATCATACAAGGATAAAAGATATCCCGAAAGACTTCGTCTTATTCAAAACCCTCCGATTTTACTTTATTGCATAGGTAATATGCCGGAATTTGATAAGGAGATGTGTATTGCAATTGTCGGAGCTCGAGATATGACGGAGTACGGAAGGAACACGACATATAAAATTGCTTACGAATTATCTGCCGCAGGCGCTGTTGTTGTTAGCGGAATGGCTCTTGGTATTGATTCCACAGCAGCATGCGCCGCACTTGAGGCGGGCGGAAAGACCGTGGCTGTACTTGGTTGCGGACTTGATGTGGTATACCCATATGCTCACGCCAAATTAATGAAAAGCATCGCTAAATACGGTGCGGTTATAAGTGAATATTCGCCGTCAACACCCCCTGCAAAATATAATTTCCCTATGAGAAATCGAATAATAAGCGGTCTGTGTCAAGGAACTCTTATAGCCGATGCGGAAGAAGGAAGCGGAGCACTCATAACTGCTAAGGAGGCAATTATTCAAGGGAGAGATATTTTTGCCATTCCCGCTAATCTGGGGGCAAAGAATTCCGGCGGCACGAATATGCTCATACAAGATGGCGCTAATGTTGTGCTCAGCTCTGATGACATAATAGATTATTATAAGTCTATTTATGTAAAACGGATCAATTTTGCCGCATATCGAAAAGCAAAAAACACCTCAGACTATCAAGAATGGGTTTTGGAGTCATTCGGCGTTTCTCCAAACAACAAGAGAAGCCCTTCCGCACAAGTGGCTAAAAGTTATAAATCTTGTGCAACAAATCAAAATTCAAAGGCGCCGACAAAATCTGCACCGAAAAATAATCTTTCGGATCCGTTGCAAGATAAAAAAATCGCAACACTTTCAAGCGAAGAAAAATCGGTGTTTGAGATGATTCCTGTTGACAGAGCCACCACGATAGACGTAATTCTTAATTGTGGGCTTGAATACGGAAAGGTAATGGAATCGTTGATTAATCTTGAATTAAAGGGTCTGATACTGTCGCTTCCGGGCGGAATGTATGTCAGACAATGATATATTTATTCAAACAGAAAGGAATTAAGCATGGCAAATCTGGTTATAGTGGAATCACCGTTTAAAATAAACACTATAAAAAGCTATTTAGGTTCGAATTATAAGGTAGTTGCGTCGGTCGGACATGTACGTGACCTTCCGAAAAGCACCTTGGGTATAGATATTGATAACGGTTTTGAACCCCATTATATAAATATAAGGGGAAAAGGGGATGTTATCAAGGAAATTAAAAGCGAAGCAAAAAAGGCAAATAAAATTTTTCTTGCGACCGACCCCGACCGAGAAGGAGAAGCGATTTCCTGGCATCTTGCAATGGCACTTGATATCCCGATGGATAAGGCGCTTCGCGTAACATTCAATGAAATTACAAAAAGCGCGGTTAAAAGTGCAATTAAATCTCCGCGTCCTATGGATATGAATCTTGTAAATGCTCAACAAACAAGAAGAATGCTTGACCGTATCGTGGGATATAAAATATCCCCGTTTCTTTGGAAAACGGTTAAAAGCGGTCTTTCTGCAGGACGCGTTCAATCGGTTGCCACAAGAATAATTGTCGAGCGCGAGGATGCTATTAAAGCATTTGTACCGTCTGAATATTGGACAATCGATGCCTTATTGTCATCAGACGATAAAAAAAGCTTTGTCGCGCATTTTTATGGCGATAAAAACGGTAAGATAAAACTGCACAATCAGACAGAGGTGGATAAGGTTGTCAATGCCATTGATGGCAAAACCTTTAATGTGCTTTCAGTGAAAAATGCAGTTCGAAAAAAAATGCCGTCGCCGCCGTTTACAACTTCTACAATGCAACAGGAGGCATCCAAAAAATTGGGCTTCCAGTCTGCTAAAATAATGAAGATTGCTCAAGAACTTTATGAAGGTATAAATCTCGGCCCATCTTTGGGTGGCGCACAAGGTCTTATTACTTATATGAGAACCGACTCGCTTCGCGTTTCGGATGATGCGAGAAACGCCGCGCGAGATTTTATAACCGAAAAATACGGAAAGGATTATTACCCCGAAACTCCCCGCGTTTATAAAACCAAAGCGAGTGCGCAGGATGCACATGAAGCTATCAGACCTGCAAGAATTGAACTTGAGCCGTCTATAGTGCGTGCATATTTGACACTCGACCAATACAAATTATATAAGCTTATTTGGGAACGCTTTATTGCAAGCCAAATGCAATCGGCAGTTCTTAATACCGTTACTGCAGACTTCGGTTGTGCCGGATATGTTTTCCGTACGAGTGGATATACGGTTGCATTTCAAGGATATATGGCTTTGTATGAGGAATCGGAGGATGACACACCTGTTAATGCAGATGAACCGGGGGAATTGAAAAATATTAAAATTCCCGAATTGAAGGTTGGAAATATGCTTAACACGCTTAAAATAGATCCGGCGCGTCATTTTACAGAGCCGCCCCCTCGCTATACCGAGGCATCTTTGATTAAAACCTTGGAAGAAATGGGCATAGGTCGTCCCAGCACATACACTCCCATTATAACTACTATTTTAGCGCGAAACTATGTTTCCAGAGATGGTAAAATGCTTTTGCCTACCTATCTTGGCGAAGTTACAACCAAGCTGATGAAGGAGAATTTTGCAGATATTGTAGATTATAAATTTACAGCAACTATGGAAGATGACCTTGACCTGATTGAAAAGGGAAGTCGTACCATGAAAGAGGTTTTGGAAAACTTTTGGAATGATATAAAGGAAGAACTTGATAAGGCATCGGAAAATCTGGGAAGCAACATTGTTAAAATCCCTGCGGAAGAAACCGATATTGTTTGCGAATTTTGCGGAAGCAAAATGATTGTCAAAAACGGCAGATACGGTAAGTTTGCAGCTTGTCCTAACTATCCCAAATGTAAAAACACAAAGCCACTTGAAGATACAAAGAAGGAAGCTTCAGCAAAAGAGGATAAAAAAGCAGTTAAAGCTGATTTTAAATGTGAAAAATGCGGTTCTGATATGGTCTTGAGAACCAGTAAATACGGCTCTTTTTATGCTTGCTCTAAGTATCCGGAATGTAAATTTATCAAGCAAAAGACGAAAGAGCTTGATGTTAAGTGCCCCAAATGCGGTTCTAAAATTATTACAAAGCACGGCAGAAATAAGACCGTATTTTACAGTTGTGAAAAATATCCGGAGTGTGATTTTTCATCGTGGGATCTTCCTACCGTCGAAAAATGTCCGCAGTGCGGAAAAATTCTTTTTAAGAAAAAGGGAAAATCCGTTCTTGCTTGCGCAGATAAGGATTGCGGATATAAGAAGGAAATTAAGTCTGATGAGCAATAATCGGAGTGTTTATTTATGAATAATAAAACTGTAAATGTTTATGGAGCGGGACTTGCCGGATGCGAAGCGGCACATCAGATTGCAAAGCGCGGCGTTAATGTAAAATTGTTTGAAATGAAGCCCAAAAAATATACGCCCGCGCATCATTCTCCAAATTTTGCAGAGCTGGTTTGTTCGAATTCTTTGCGTTCTGATGCATTATCAAATGCCGTGGGACTCTTGAAAGCCGAGCTTTTAAATTCCGAATCGCTTATTATGGCTGCGGCATACGCTTCAAGAGTTCCCGCCGGCTCCGCTCTTGCTGTTGACCGAGAAGCTTTTTCGAAATATATAACCGATGCGGTTGTTAACAACGAGAAGATTGATGTGATTTCGGAAGAAGTGTGTAATATAGATGACGATGCGGTTACGGTTATCGCTACGGGCCCTTTGACATCTGAAAAAATGTCGAGCTTTATACAAAATGAACTTGGTTGCGGGTCACTTCATTTTTTTGATGCCGCTGCGCCTATCGTTGATTTTTCTTCAATAAATATGGATGTTGCTTTTTTTGCATCAAGATACGATAAAGGAGATGCGGATTATATCAATTGCCCGATGAATAAAGAGCAATACGACGCTTTTTATAAAGAGTTGATTTCTGCGAGGGAAGCACCCTTAAAAGAATTTGATGCAGAAGAACAGAAAAAAGCTTTAAAGGTTTTTGAGGGATGTATGCCTGTTGAGGTTATGGCTCGCCGCGGATATGATACGTTGCGTTACGGACCTCTTAAGCCAGTTGGACTTATAGATAAGCGTACAGGGAAAGAAGCTTATGCTGTGGTTCAGTTAAGAAAAGAAAACAGAGAAGGAACTATGTATAATATCGTAGGCTTTCAAACACATCTTGCTTTCTCGGAACAAAAGAGAGTGTTTGGGATGATACCCGGGCTTGAAAACGCAGAATTTTTGAGATATGGTATTATGCATAGAAACACATATTTAAACTCTCCTAAATTGTTGTCACCTACATATTCAATGATAAAACGACCGAATGTGTTTTTCGCAGGTCAGATTACAGGTGTTGAGGGGTATATCGAATCTGCCGGCTCCGGTTTTATTGCAGGGGTAAATTCCGCAAGGCGAGTTTTAGGTCAAGAAGAATTGGTTTACCCGCGTTCTACCATGCTTGGTGCAATGGCTTCTTACGTAAGTACAGGAGGTGTTGGAGAATTTGTGCCTATGAATGCAAATTTCGGAATCATAGAACCTATTGGTGTTCGTGTCAAGGGTGGAAAAAGCGCAAGAAACGAAATGCTGTCCGCGCGTTCCTTAGAAATCATAAAAAAGATTAATTCAATGGCATAGTGCTTTGTCAAAATGATGGGTGATTTAATATGAGAATTATTGCAGATGTTATGAGCGGTGATAACGCACCGTTTGAGTTGCTTAAGGGCGTATGCCAAGCGGTTAATGAATACGGAATAGATGTTACCGTTGTAGGAAAAAAAAGCGAAATTGAGAATATCGCAGAAAAAAACAAGCTTGATATTCAAAATATCGAGGTGATTAACGCCGATGAGGTTATCGGAATGGAAGACGATGCAATTTCCGTTGTAAGAACAAAAAGCAATTCCTCTATGTCTGTCGGGCTCAGATTGCTGTCTGAAGGAAACGGCGATGCTTTTGTCAGTGCAGGTAATACGGGTGCGCTTTTTGCAGGAGCATCCTTGATAGTCAGAAAAATAAAAGGTGTGCAGCGCGCCGCCATAGCAACCGTTTTGCCTATGAGCATTCCCGTTTTATTGCTTGATTCGGGTGCCAATGTAATTGTTACAGACGAATATATAGAGCAATTCGCCATTATGGGCACCGCTTATATGAAGAACATATACAAAATTGATTCTCCCAGAGTGGGTCTTTTGAATAACGGTACGGAAAAATGCAAAGGAACACCGTTGCAGGTAGAATCATATAAAAAGCTTTGCGCTTGTGAATATATAAATTTTGTCGGAAATATCGAGGGAAATGCTATCCCCGGGGGAGCTTGCGATATTATTGTAACAGATGGCTTTTCTGGAAATATTCTTTTGAAAACGATAGAGGGTATGGGAAAATTGATGCTTTCAACCTTCAAAGAAGTTTTAAGCGAGAATATATTTACGAAGCTCTCTGCGCTTATGATGAAGAAAAATATTTTAAAAGCTAAGAAAAAATTCGATGCAACCGAGCACGGTGGAGCGCCTATTTTGGGAATTTCAAAGCCCGTAATAAAGGCACACGGGTCTTCTAATGCAAATGCCTTTAAAAATGCTATACGTCAAGCCGTTTTATATGTTGAAAATGATGTAATAAATAATATTTCTTCCGAAATTGCTGATATTGAACAAAAGAAAAAAGAAATTAAAAGTAAGGATTCGGATAATGTACTCGAACAATAATTTTTAAGTGCGGAAAGGAAAATAAAATGCTACCGTTAAGTATTGAAGAACTTGAAAATAAAATTCAATATACATTTAAAGATAAAAATTTAATTCTCACTGCACTTACGCATTCATCGTATTCCAATGAATATAAATTTAAACAAAAAGATGTAAAATGTAACGAACGTCTTGAGTTTTTGGGCGACTCTGTTTTGTCTATTATAGTCAGCGAATATCTTTTTGAAAATTATTCTGATTGCCCAGAGGGGGAGCTCACTTGTATGAGAGCGGAGGTTGTTTGCGAAAGAGCGCTTTCATCTTATGCCGCACAAATCGGCTTAGGGGATTATTTGCTTTTGGGGCACGGTGAAGATAAAAATAACGGAAGAGAGCGCAAGTCTATTCTGGCTGATGCTTGGGAAGCGCTTTTGGCCGCAATTTATCTTGATGCGGGAGATAACGGAAAAAAAAACGTTATAGAGTTTCTTATTCCTTTTATAAAAAAAGAACTCAGTAATCTTAAGAACAATGCAACCACAAGAGATTTTAAAACCTTACTTCAGCAATTTATTCAGCAATCCGAGGGTGATTTTTTGGAATATTTTACTGTGAATGAAAGTGGTCCTGACCACATGAAAACTTTTGAAGTTGAAGCACGCCTTAATTCAAATATTATCGGCCGTGGCATCGGAAACACAAAGCGAGCGGCAGAACAAAAAGCAGCTGAACAAGCTCTTATGCTGTTCGGTGAAATTTGAGCTTGATAAGGCAATCAATGCAGAGGCGAAAGGACCTAAAATCGTCCGTTCGCCTCTTACTTTTTAGAAAGGAAGCTTTCCAAAGCAAAAATCTGCCATATATGAAGAAGCACGCTAATATACCTATATTTATTCCTCATTTAGGCTGTCCGAATCAGTGTGTATTTTGCAATCAACGCTCTATTTCCGGACATATAAGCTTTGAAAAAGAGAAGGTTAGATATGAGATAGAAAAAGCGCTTTCCACCCTCGGAAACGATTATGATGTTGAAATCGCTTTTTTTGGAGGTTCATTTACCGGAATAGATAGAGATTTAATGATATATCTGCTCTCAGCTGCAGAAGAATATATAAGAAAAAATCTTGTTTCATCGGTTCGTTTATCTACACGTCCGGATTATATAGACAATGAAATTTTGAAAATTCTTTCAAAATTTTCGGTCAGGAAGATTGAGCTTGGGATTCAAAGTATGGATGACGAGGTGCTTTTGGCATCTAAACGGGGGCATAACGCAAAAACATCTGAAAACGCATGTAAAGCGATCGTTAATGCCGGATTTGAGCTTGTAGGACAAATGATGATTGGACTGCCGTCTTCCACATCGAAAAGCGAAATACATACCGCAAATTGTATTTGTGACTTTGGTGCTGCGGCGGCTCGTGTATACCCAACAGTTGTGTTTTATGATACAGAGCTCTGCCAAATGTCAAAAGAGGGGGCATATACTCCGCTTTCTGTAGATGAGGCGGTTTACAGAACTAAACAGGTTCTCGATATTTTTGATAGCAAAGATGTACCGTGCATAAGAGTTGGTCTTTGCGCGTCGGAAAATCTTTCTTCGACGGAAGCCGTATTCGCAGGCCCTAATCACAGTGCAATAGGAGAGCTTGCGATGAGCGAATTGTTCTATGACAGAATTGTTGACAAGCTGGGTGATCCTGAAAAATTTTCGGGAGATAATATTTTAATATATGTACCGAAGGGGGCAATTTCGAAGGCGATTGGGCAACACAAGAAAAATATATCTAAATTAAAAGAAAAATATTGCGTTAAAAATATAAAAGTTATTGAAAAAGAATCGCTTTTAGGATATAATATAGTGATAGAAACTTAGAGGAATTTTTTGTGTTTGAGAGTATAGTTAATATATGAAGCGGAAATGATATACTTTCTCGCACCCAAGTTAATTATAACAACGGTCAATAAATGGTAAAGAGCCGACTTTTTATCTAATTCGAAGGGGGGTATTCTTTTGTATTTAAAATCTCTTGAACTACAGGGATTCAAATCTTTCCCGGATAAAACAAAATTGGTATTTGAAAAAGGAACCACAATTATTGTTGGACCTAACGGAAGCGGCAAATCGAATATTTCTGACGCTATGAGATGGGTCCTTGGCGAAATTTCCACCAAAAGTATACGCGGAACTAAAATGGAAGACATTATTTTTGGTGGCGCCGATAGTCGAAAACCGATGGGGTATGCAGAGGTGTCGGTCACCTTTGATAATTCCGATAAGGAAAACCGTCTTGATTATCAATATGATGAGGTCGTAGTCACAAGAAGATATTATCGCGCGGGAGAAAGCGAGTACTATATAAACCGTCAACCGGTGCGTCTTAAAGATATTTATGAGTTGTTTATGAACACGGGTATCGGACGAGATGGATATTCTATTATTGGGCAAGGCAAAATCGCTGAGATTATTTCTCAAAAGAGCGACGAACGAAGAAGTATCTTCGAGGATGCTTCGGGAATTGCAAAATACAGACATAAAAAGACCGATGCAGAAAGAAAACTCTCCGCCACCGAAGAAAATATGACGAGAATCAATGATGTTTTCGCTGAGGTTTCTGCACAGGTTGGACCGCTTGAAAAAGAGGCCGAAAAAGCGTCGCGCGCAATTGCTTTGCTTGAAAATAAAAAGAAGGTGGATATTCAGCTTTGGCTTTACGATACAGACAAGCTTAAAAAAGAAGTGGATAACGCCGAAGAATTGTTTAAAAGAGCTACCTTTGACCTGCAAACCGCAGACGAAGCGTTGGAATCATTTGACCAACAGAATACGCGGATTTTCGAATGCTCTCAAAGCAGTAAAATGGAATCGGAAAAGCTTCTTGAACAAATTAAAGAGCAGACCGAGATCAATCACTCGCTCGAAAGTGAATACAGAATCACCGAAAACAATATTGAGCATACTAAAGAACTTAGAGATGCCGCGCAAGAGCACCTGGTTAATATTAATAAAAATATAGATTCCGAAACCTCACTCAGAGATGCTCGAGAAGTAAAAATCAGCGAGCTGCGAGCAGATGCCGAAAAAATTAAAACCGAGTATGATAGCGCTCAAGACAATCAAAAAATGCTTGAAGATACTATTATCAAATTTGATAATGAAATATCTACGGCTTTTAATGATTTAAAAGCTTTTGAAGCGGATGCGGTCGATGTAAAAGTGAGAATTTCTGTTGCGGAAAACGCGCGCAACACCGATTCAGACAAAAACATTTCCATTCTTAAAGATATTGAATCCTATGAAAACGTTTCCAAGGATTTAAACAACCAGTGTATTACAGCACAGACAACGATCGATAGTTATGCCGAATCGCTCGAAACAATAAATGACACGGTTAAAAAGCTTGCAGATGAGCTGACCGCGCTTTCGATGTCAAAAGAAAATAAAGAAAAAGAAATTACAAAAAAACGCCTTCTCCGCGACTCGATTGCACAGAGAATCGAAACATTTAAAGCAATGGACGAACAGTTTGAGGGATATAACAGTAGCGTTAGATTTGTTATGAAAATGTATTCCGAAGGCAAGATAATCGATTCTAATGGGGTGCGGTGCGATAAGATTTACGGACCGTTATCAAAAGTGATAGCAGTTGACGATAAATATGTTGTGGCGGTAGAAACGGCACTTGGAATAAATCTTCAAAATATTGTGGTTGAGGATGAAACAGTTGCAAAAGCCGCTATGTATGCACTTAAAAACGCAGGCGCGGGCAGAGCAACGTTTTTCCCGATTTCTTCTATGAGAGAATCTTATCAAATTCCGGAAATAAGGGAAGCTGAAAAATTTAAAGGTTTTATTTCCGTAGCCGACAAGCTGGTAAATTGTGAGAAAAAGTTCAGCAACATTCTTTCTTCGTTGCTTGGACGTACTGTGGTATTTGACAATATTGACAATGCTACCGCGATGGCACGCGCTTTAAAGTTCAAAATCAGAGCAGTAACTCTTGACGGTCAACAAATTAATGCAGGGGGCTCGTTTACAGGTGGTTCAATAAAACAAGAAAACGGTATTTTGGGACGCGCGAGAGAAATTAAACGTCTTCAAACCGAATTGGTACGCGCAGATGAGATACTTTCGGAGCATACAGATGAGTTTAAGGCATTGTGCGATAAAATAGAGCATATAGACGAAGAAAAAAACAGAAACGAGGACAAGCACCGCCTCGTTGCAATGATGCACAGCACCGAAAACGCTCGTTACGAGCAATTCAAAGCCAAGCTTGAGGCAAATAATACTTTGCTTATAAAACTGCGTGAGGATTATGATGCTCTGCGTCAAATGAGCGCCCGTTATGATGAGGATATAGAGCTTCTTCGTGCAAAAGAGAAGGAGCTTTCTGTAAGAATTTCAGAAATTAGCGAGTTTAGGGCTCAAAAAGACATCGAGAAGAATGAACTTGAGGACAGAAAAAATGAAAATTCAGAGCTTATTACCCGGCTTTATATAAGACTGAGCGAGGCTCAAAAGGATATTGAATTTGAGGAAACGTTGCTTGATTCTACAAAGACACATATTGCAGAATTGCTTGCCGAAGTGGATTCTCAAACTCAAAAAATCTTGGATTTTGAAAGTGTTATAGCCGAATATAAAAATTCTCAAGAAAAAAATCGAGTGGAGTTTTCGTTGGGCGAGAAAAAGCTTGACGAGCTTAATAAAACCAGGGCAAAAACAGAATCGGATAACTTTGAATTCGAACGGAAATTAAATGCTATAAATCTTAAAATACGCGAAAAAAATGCGCAAAGAGATGTTATTTTCAGAGAATATACAAAGTGCGAAGCAAAGCTTTCACAGCTTAAAATTGACCAAGAAAAGCTTTCAACTCGTCTTTGGGATGAGTATGAGCTTACCAGAACGCAGGCACTTGAATTTAATTATCCCGCACTTGATGCTTCAACGAGGGCTGAAGCGGCAGAAAAGCAGACCGAATGTAAGAATAAGCTCAGGGCAATCGGAAATGTCGATCTTGACGCTGTAAGCAAATACAAGGAAATTAAAGAGCGTTATGATTATATGGATGCGCAGATAAAAGACCTTACTCTTGCAAAAAATGATCTTTTAAAAATTATTAACGGACTCGAAAGCGAAATGAAAACGGCGTTTGTTGAATCGTTTAATAAGATAAATGAAAACTTCAATCGTGTTTTTGCGGAGCTGTTTGGAGGCGGTTCTGCTGAAATTTCACTCGCGAATCCGGATGACGTTCTTAATAGCGGTATTGAAATAAAAGCGGCGCCTCCCGGAAAAATTATAAAAAGTCTTATGCAGCTTTCGGGCGGAGAGCAAGCGTTTGTCGCAATAGCGTTGTTCTTTGCAATTTTGCAGGTTAACCCGACGCCTTTCTGTATATTGGATGAAATAGAGGCGGCGCTTGATGAAGTTAATGTCGCAAGGTTCGCGGACTACATCAAGCGTTATTCGGATGATACACAATTTGTACTTATTACACACCGTCGTGGTACAATGGAGGCGGCAAATCGGCTATACGGTGTTACTATGCCCGAGAGAGGTATTTCAAAAGTGTTGACATTAGATGTCAATAACATTTCCAAAGGAAACGGAGAAGGATTTAATGAGTTTTTTGAATAAGCTAAAGGATGGGCTAAAAGGAACAAAAGACGCTATTTTCGGCGGAGTCTCAAAAATACTTAAAAATTTTGTTCATATAGACGAGGATTTTTTGGACGAGCTCGAAGAATTACTTGTTTCTGCAGATGTGGGTGTCGGTGCTACTGAGGAGATTATCGATGAACTGCGCGAGCAGATAAAGGACGGTCGCCTTAAGGAACATGAGGAGGTTACCAGTGCTCTTAAGGGTATACTTAAAAATATGATAGGTGAAAGCGAAGATTTAGATCTTGATAATTCCCCGTCGGTTATACTTATAATAGGTGTTAACGGAGCCGGCAAAACCACATCTATCGGTAAGATTTCCAACCGTCTGGTAAAAAGCGGAAAGCGCGTTGTTGTTGCTGCTGCCGATACCTTCCGCGCCGCCGCAATTGACCAGCTTGCGGTTTGGTGCGAAAGATCGGGCGCGGAATTGATAAAGCAATCGGAGGGGTCAGATCCTGCATCGGTTGTTTTTGATGCTGCAAATTATGTTAAAAATCACAAGTCGGACGTTCTTATAATTGACACGGCGGGAAGATTGCATAACAAAAAAAATCTTATGAACGAGCTTGAAAAAATCAATCGTATTATTGATCGTGAATTGCCCGGGGTGTCAAGAGAAAATTTGCTTGTGCTTGATGCTACAACAGGTCAGAATGCTATCATTCAAGCCAAAGAATTTAAAAATGCGGCTAAAATCACGGGGCTTATTCTTAATAAGTTGGACGGTACTGCAAAGGGCGGAATAATTATTTCAATTAAGAAAGAGCTTGACATACCCGTTAAATTTATCGGTGTGGGTGAACGAATTGACGATATGCAACCCTTTGATGCAGACGAATTTATAACAGCATTATGTGAGTGAAAAATATGAAAGTCGTACTTGCTTCACGAAATAAAAATAAAATAGCCGAGCTTCAAAAGCTTTTATTGGATTATATCGAAGATATTGAATTGCTTTCGCTTGATGATGTCGGAATAGATTATGAAATTATTGAAGATGGCGCGACGTTCGCTGAAAATTCCTTGATTAAAGCAAAAGCGGCGGCAACATCGGGATATATCGGAATAGGAGATGATTCCGGATTGTCGGTTGATGCGCTTGGCGGCGCGCCGGGCGTTATGTCCGCAAGATTTTCGGGTGTACACGGCGATGATAAAGCCAACAACCGAAAGTTGCTTCGCGAAATGGAGAATATAAATGACAGAGACGCAGAATTTATTTGTGCGATTTCTTGTGTTTTTCCTAATGATACTTCAAATTTTATAACGGCAACAGGGGTGTGCCGCGGAGAAATTCTTCGTGAAGAACGCGGAAACGGCGGCTTTGGATACGACCCGCTGTTCTTGTGCAAGGAATTCGGCAAAACATTTTCAGAGCTTTCGAGCGATGAGAAAAATTCTATCAGTCATCGCGGCATAGCAATTCAGAAATTTGCACAGCTTTTTATGCGTGAAATCCGCAAATATAAAAACTAAATCCGAAAGGTATAAATTTATGATAACATCAAAACAAAGAGCTTATTTACGCTCGCTCGCAAGCGGCATTGACAGCATTATACAAGTCGGCAAGGGCGGATTAAGCGAAAATTTAATAAAAACGGTTTCCGATGCGTTAGAGGCAAGGGAGCTTATTAAAATAACAATTCTTGAAAACTGTGCGTTCACACCGCGTGAGATCGCAGATTTGATTGCAGAACAGGTCAGTGCCGAAGTGGTTTCGGTTATTGGCAAAAAAGCGGTGTTTTATCGCGAATCCGAAAATCATAAAACTATTGAACTATAATGGAAAACATTCTTAGAGTCGGGATATACGGAGGTACTTTTTCGCCACCGCACAATGGACATATAAAAGCAGCTAAAGCTTTTATGGAATATATGCGACTGGATTTGCTGTATATCGTTCCTGCATTTCAATCTCCTAATAAGCCATTGGATGGAGAAGTGTGTGCATCACAGCGGATTCATATGTGTGAATTGGCTTTTGGCGGTATTGAAGGAGTTATTGTATCAGACACCGAAATCAAACGCAATAGTAAGAGTTATACTGTTGAAACGCTTAGAGAGCTTTCTGCAGAGCATAGAAAACTTTTTTTGCTTTTGGGAACAGATAAAATGCTTACATTAGACAAATGGTTTTGCTCAAATGAGATATTCGAGCTTTGTTATCCCGTTTATATAAGGAGAGAAGGCGATTGTAAAAACAGCGCTCTCATTATCGAAAAGAATAATTTATATTTAGAAAAATTCGGAAAGATCGTTCGAAGAATCCCATGCGAAGCACTTGAAATTTCCTCAAGTAAAATAAGAGATGCGATTAAAAACGGTGACGACATTTCCGAATTTGTTCCCAAAGAAATTGAAGCATATATAAAGGCAAATAATCTTTATAAAAATTGAGAACGGAGATTGTTATGGATAAACTTATAGCTATTTTGTCAGGACTTCACCCGGATGTTGATTTTACAAAAGAAAATTCACTTGTAGACGACGGAATAATTGATTCTTTGGACATTGTTACCTTGGTTACGGAAATCAGTACGGAATTTGATGTAGTAATTCCGCCTGAAGAAATTATTCCCGAAAATTTCAATTGTGCAGAGGCGCTCTTTGAGCTTATAAAACGTATTGACGAGGAATAAAACGTGCTCTTTACATCATATGAATTTTTGATTTTTCTTTGCGCGGTTCTCATATTATATTACATTCTTCCCAAGCGGATGCAGTGGGGAGTTTTGCTGGTATCAAGCTATCTGTTTTACTGCTTCAATGGAATAGAATCCGTAGCTTTTATACTTGCAACCACTATATCCACATATTTTTTTGCTTTAATTATATCAAAACGTCATAGAAATATTTCGGAAGTGATTGCATCGCGCGGAGAATTTTTGTCAAAGGAAGAACGGAAAGCACTTCGTGCAAAATCGAAATCCGGCTCGTTTAAATGGCTTTGTCTTGGGCTATGTTTGAATTTTGGAATGTTGGGCGTTATAAAGTATACAGCGTTTGCATTTACAAATTTAAATTCATTGCTCCATTTTTTCGGTTCATCAGCCGAAATAGATGTTCCGTCGCTTATCATGCCACTCGGAATATCGTTTTATATTTTTAAAACTATGAGCTATTTGATTGATGTTTACAGAGGAAAAGCACAACCGGAAACAAATCTCGGTAAGTTTGCTCTTTTTGTGTCCTTTTTTCCGCAATTGATTCAAGGGCCTATCAGCAGATTTGACGAGCTTGCTCCGTCGCTTTTTGCCGAGCATAAATTTGATATTAAAAAGTTCACATTCGGTTTGCAACGTGTTGTATGGGGATATTTCAAAAAATTGGTCATTGCCGACCGTATACTTATTGCCATTTCTGCTATGCTGGAAGACCCCGAGGCGTTCCAAGGTGTATATGTGGTACTTATGATAGTGCTTTACTCGGTTGAAATATATGCCGATTTTACGGGCGGCATTGACATTACGATAGGTATTGCAGAAGCAATGGGAATACAGATGGCAGAGAACTTTGACCATCCGTTCTTTTCAAAATCCACCAAAGAATATTGGCGTCGTTGGCACATTACTATGGGAACATGGTTTACCGATTATGTTTTTTATCCTCTTTCGGTTTGCCGACCGATGCTTAAGATATCAAAAAAATCCAGAGAGGTTTTTGGTCCAAAAATCGGCAAGCGTATACCTGTATATCTTGCCACGTTAACAACATGGTTTCTTACGGGATTATGGCATGGCGCGGGATGGAATTTCATTGTTTGGGGACTTTTAAACAGTGTAATTATACTTGTTTCTCAGGAACTATCTCCGGTGTATGATAAATTTCATAAAAAATTCCCCGGGTTATCTCCGGAGGGTAAATACGGTGTGTTTATGATGTTGAGAACATTCTTGTTAATGGGAACGATAAGAGTGCTTGATTGCTATCGAAACGTTCCGTTAACTTTTAAGATGCTGTCTACAATTTTTTACAGATTCAATTACGGGGACCTTTTTCACGGCGCGCTTTCTGTGCTTGGACTTAATGCAGGAGATTGGCTCGTAATTTTTATCGGCTGTATTATAATGTTTGTTGTCAGTTTTCTGGGATTGCGTAAAAGTGTACGTGAAAGATTGTGGGAAAGACCGATATTTTCAAACGTGTTGTTTGGAAGTTTAATTTTATGTATAATTGTGCTTGGAGCATACGGTATTGGTTATGAAGAGGCACAGTTTATTTACAATCAATTTTGAGAAGGATGGGTGCTATGCGAAAAAGAATTATTTCAGCTCTGCTTGTGCTCATAATTTTGATATTTATACTTGGATTTTTGCAACTCCTTTTTGTGCCGAAATATATGTCTGATATAAAAGAGGGGGCGCTTATTTCGGAATACTATAACAATGTCGGGAACAACGATGTTATTTTTATAGGCGATTGCGAAGTATATGAGAGCTTTGTACCTGTTGTTATGTGGGAAGAATACGGTATAACCTCGTATATAAGAGGAAGTGCTCAGCAATTAATCTGGCAGTCTTATTATATATTGGAAGAAACGTTGAAATACGAAAAACCGAAGGCGGTTGTCTTTAATGTTTTGTCTATGAAATACGGAACTCCTCAAAATGAAGCGTATAACCGTATGACGCTTGACCAAATGAAATGGTCTGATTCAAAGATCAAGGCAATAAAAGCGTCTATGACAGAAGATGAGAATTTGATTTCATATATATTCCCGATTTTTCGCTATCACTCTCGTTGGAATCAGCTTGAAAAGGATGATTTTAAATATCTTTTTTCGCGAGATAAAGTAAGTCATAACGGATATTTGATGCAGGTTGGGGAAGTGCCCAAGACGTCCGACAGAGAAGGAAAGCCGCTTGATAATTATGAATTTTCGGAAGTTTCATACAAATATCTTGATGATATGCGAAAGCTTTGCGAAGATAATGATATCGAATTGATTCTTATAAAGGCCCCCACGAATTCTTGGAAGTACTATTGGTATGATGAGTGGGATAAACAAATTGTTGAATATTCAGAAAAATATAATTTGACCTATTATAATTTTTTAGCCCATATTGATGAAATCGGAATCGATTGGAATACAGATTCTTATGACGGAGGCATTCATTTGAATGTTAAAGGAGCCGAAAAGCTTTCGAAATTTTTCGGCAAATTGCTGCTTGAAGATTTTAATTTTGAGGACAGACGAACGGATGCTCAGCTTGTGTCAATATGGTTGAAAAAATCCGAAGCATATTACGAAGAGAAAGCATTTCTTTACAGTATGGAGGAAAACAAATGAAAAAAATTTTATGCTTTTTTATTGTTATTTTGATATTTATTTTGTGCTCTTGTGAAAATAATGTTGCGGAGAACAATCTTTCGATGCTATATCGTGATGTTAATATTCAAATCGGAGCTAAGGCGGATGCGGTTATCGAAAAGCTCGGAAACGATTATAGTTATTCGGAGACTGAGAGCTGCGCATATCAGGGAAAAGATAAAATATATCAATATCCCGATATAGATATATACACTTATCCTAAAAATAACGTGGATTATATTCTTTCGGTAGTTTTTTTAAATGATACGGTAGAAACAGGAGAAAAAATTACGATTGGGTCATCGACTCAGGATATAATAAAAGCATACGGCAAAGATAATTTGATTTTTTTAGGTGCCGAGGGCTACGAAAATATAAACTATGAAAAAGGCGACTCAAAAATAAGGATGTTTATGAGAGAAGGCGAAATATATTATTTGGAGTACACTCTGATTACAGAATAATTTGATATATTTAGCACTCGAACCAATAGTTTACAAAATATTTACAAACAAATTCATAAAAACACTTGACAAACAGCTTGAAAAATGATAAATTATGTACCGTAATTAGCACTTAGACAAAAAGAGTGCTAAAACATAAATGAGTCATTTTCAAGCTGCTTTTTATGGAGGTGATATAATGGGATTTGAAGAAGAAGCTTCTTCTTTGCTCCAAAATCACGAATTAAGCGAACGAAAAAAGCAAATATTAAAGGCGATTGTTGATGAATATATTTCCGGCGGAGAGCCGGTCGGATCTAAATATCTTCTTCAAAGCAATTCAATGACCTGTTCTGCGGCAACTATCAGAAATGAAATGGCTGAGCTTGAGGAAATGGGATATCTCGAACAGCCCCACACCTCGGCAGGGCGTGTCCCGAGCGAGCTTGGATATCGTTTCTATGTAGACTCCTTAATTAAGAGCTATGCAATTACCGCCAAAGAAATCGAAGAAATAAATCATCTTATGAAGGTCAAGGCAATGGAGCTGGATAATATCCTTGAAACGGCTTCAAAATTGGCATCCGCGCTAACAAATTATACCGGTATTGCAGTCAAGCCGCGCGCATCTGCGGTTACTATAACAAAGTTTAACACTATTCCGATTGATGACTATAATTTCATACTTGTTATGATTACATCTACCGGAGCGGTTAAAACCAAGCATGTTAAAATGCTGCAGAAAATTTCTGTGGAAGACGTTAACTCTATTTCCGATATGCTCAATAAAAACATTTCGGGAATGTGCGTAAAAGAAATTACGCTTCCAATGCTTATGAAGCTTGAACAAGAAGCCGGAGCAAACGCTTCATTAATAACTCCTATTATAAAAGCCATCTATCAAACAATGGAGGAATTCGACAACGGAGAACTTCGCCTTAGCGGTTTAAACCGATTGCTTCAGTATCCCGAATATTCTGATAAAGCACAATTAGGTGAGCTTATCACCGCACTTGAGCAAAAGGATGAAATAATTGACCTTATCGAAGAGGGCAAGGACGATATAAATGTCTTTATCGGTTCGGAAAGTTCGGTTGAGGTTATGAACAACTCCGCAATAGTTTTCAAGCCGATTAAAAAGGATGGAAAAACCGTTGGAGCGGTAGGTGTTATCGGACCCAGACGTATGGACTACGCCAAAGTGTTGGCAACGATAGAAGGACTTGCAGGGAATATTTCGGGGTTGATCGAGGATAACGTAAAACTTCTTAAAGAAAGAGAAAAGGAAAATGATGATGGATGAAGAAATAAAAAATGAATCGGAAGAAATAATTGAAAATTCCGAAGATTCCGTAAAAAGCGAAAAGAAAAAGCAAAAAAAGCAGGACGGAGAAATAAAGGAGCTTAAAAAAGTTCTTGAAGAAAAGCAAGCTGAGTTAGAAGCTCTTAACGACAAATATCTAAGACTTATGGCGGAGTATGATAATTTCCGTAAACGCACGCAAAAAGAACGCGAAGGAATTTATACCGATGCTTGTACGGATGTTATTTCAAGCATATTACCGGTTATTGATAACGTTGAGAGAGCGGTTACTTTTAATGATGCTCAATCTGTATCAAAGGGGGTTGAAATGATTCTCCGAAGCTTTATCGAGATCCTTGAAAAACTCGGGGTCCACGAAATAGAATCATTGGGAAAAACCTTTGATCCCAATCTTCACAACGCTGTTATGCATATTGAAGATGAACAATACGGAGAAAACGAAATTATCGAAGTGCTTCAAAAGGGCTATATAAAAGGCGATAAAGTCATTCGTTTTTCTGTTGTAAAAGTTGCAAATTAAAAAATATTATATTGGAGGAAATTTATTATGGGAAAAATTATTGGTATAGACCTTGGTACTACAAACTCTTGTGTAGCAGTTTTTGAGGGAGGAGAACCTATCGTTATTCCTAATCCGGAAGGCGCGCGCACAACCCCTTCGGTAGTTGCATTTTCAAAAACCGGCGAACGGATGGTAGGACAGATTGCAAAACGTCAATCTATCACTAATCCCGAAAGAACCATATCAAGTATAAAACGCGAAATGGGAAGCTCATATAAAGTGTCAATAGAAGATAAAAACTATACGCCTCAAGAAATTTCTGCTATGATTCTTCAAAAATTGAAGGCAGATGCAGAAGCATATCTCGGAACGAGCGTTACCGAAGCTGTTATTACTGTACCTGCATATTTTTCGGATGCCCAAAGACAGGCAACAAAGGATGCGGGAAAGATTGCAGGACTTGATGTAAAGAGAATCATTAACGAGCCGACAGCTGCTGCTTTGGCTTATGGTATGGATAAAGAAAAAGACCAAAAAATAATGGTATTTGACCTTGGAGGAGGAACTTTTGACGTATCGTTGCTCGAAATCAGCGATGGC
The DNA here is from genome assembly GCA_045586995.1 of Eubacteriales bacterium. Classification (GTDB taxonomy): domain Bacteria; phylum Bacillota; class Clostridia; order Oscillospirales; family CAG-272; genus JAZNBI01. The sequence continues at coordinate 33,535 of JAZNBI010000041.1, forward strand.
GTTTTTGAGGTTCTTGCCACTGCGGGAAATAATCGTCTTGGAGGAGATGACTTTGACAAGCGTATTATTGACTGGATGGTAGATGATTTCAAGAGAGAAAACGGCGTTGATTTAAGAAATGACAAAATGGTTATGCAACGTCTTAAAGAAGCTGCCGAAAAAGCAAAAATAGAGCTTTCCGGAATGACCAGCTCTAATATTAATCTTCCGTTTATAACGGCAACGGCAAATGGCCCGCTCCATTTTGACACCACCCTCACCAGAGCTAAATTTGATGAGCTTACCGCAGACCTTGTTGAAGCTACTATGAAGCCGACAAAGCAGGTTATAAACGACGCAGGACTCAGCGTATCTCAGATTGATAAGGTTCTTCTTGTAGGAGGTTCTTCCAGAATTCCCGCGGTTCAAGAAGCGGTAAAGAAATTTATCGGTAAAGACCCATTTAAAGGTATCAACCCCGACGAATGTGTTGCAATCGGCGCGGCTATCCAAGCCGGCGTTCTTGGAGGCGATGTTAAGGATTTGCTTCTGTTGGACGTTACCCCTCTGTCCTTGGGAATTGAAACTCTCGGCGGAATATTTAATCGCATTATCGAAAGAAACACAACAATTCCTGTAAAGAAGAGCCAGATTTATTCTACCGCCGCAGATGGTCAGACATCTGTTGAAATTCACGTTTTGCAGGGAGAACGTGAAATGGCAGCCAATAATACAACTCTCGGACGCTTTAATCTTGATGGAATTCCTGCAGCCCCCAGAGGAGTTCCGCAAATCGAGGTTACATTTGACATTGACGCTAACGGTATCGTTAATGTTACGGCAACCGATAAAGGCACGGGAAAAGAACAGCATATTACTATCACATCTTCAACCAATATGAGTCAAGAGGATATTGACCGTGCAATTAAAGATGCTGAAAGATTTGCAGATGAGGATAAAAAGCAAAAAGAAGCGGTTGATACCAAGAATCGCGCTGAATCGCTTATTTTCCAATGTGAAAAAACTTTGGGAGAGCTTGGCGATAAGGTTTCTGATAGCGAAAAAGCAGATGTACGCGCTGCAATTGATCGCTTGCGCGAAACTGTAAAAACCGACAACACGGAGGCTATTAAGAGCGATATAGAAGCGCTGGAAAAAGCATTCTATGCTATTTCCGAAAAGCTTTATAAACAGCAGCAAGCAAATGCACAAGGCGGAGCTGATGGAAGCGATAATCAGCAAAATGATAATTATTACAATGCCGATTACGAAGATAAGAGCGAAGGTAAATAATTCGTATATACAATTATGATACAAGCGGGGAAGGGTGAATGCTCTTTCCCGCAAACCGATAATAAAACATATAAAATCCGCATTATACTCGGATTTGAGAGGCAATACGATGGCAGATAAACGTGATTATTATGAGGTGCTCGGGATAAAAAAAGGTGCCGGGGACGATGAAATAAAAAAAGCGTATCGAACGCTTGCAAAAAAATATCATCCCGATATGAATCCGGGTAGCAAAGATGCAGAAGAAAAATTCAAAGAAGTCAATGAAGCATACGGTGTGCTTTCCGATCCGGATAAAAAGGCAAAATATGACCAGTTCGGTCACGATGCATTTTCACCGGGAGGCGGATTCGATGCCGATATGGGCGGCTTCGGCGGATTTGGCGATATATTCAGCACGTTTTTTGGCGGTGGATTCGGTTCTCAACGTCAAGAAAGCAGAAATCGTCCGTTAAGAGGAGATGACATCATCTTAAGAGTTTCAATCTCCTTTGAAGATGCGGCGTTTGGAGTAAAGCGAGATATATCGTATAACAAAATACAAAAATGTCCTGATTGTTCCGGAAGCGGTGCTGCAAAAGGCACAACACCCGAAAAATGCTCGGCTTGCGGAGGCAGTGGTCAAAAGAGAGTTTATCAAAGAATGGCAGGTATGCAATTTCAAAGCGTTGTAACCTGTGACCAATGTCACGGCACGGGAAAAATTATTAAAACCCCTTGTCAAAATTGTCGCGGAAGCGGATCGATTCGCATATCCAAAAAGCTCAGTGTATCTATACCTGCAGGTATTAATACGGGTGGAAATGTCATCCTTCGCGGTCAAGGCAACGACGGTAAAAACGGCGGTGGCTCAGGTGACCTTATATTGTCGATTACGGTTATGCCACACAGCATTTTTGAGCGTGAGGGATATAATATTTATTGTGAGGTTCCCGTTACGGTTGCAGAAGCCACTTTAGGCGCGGAAATTCGTATTCCTACACTTGAAGGAGATGAAAAGTATATAATCCCAGAAGGAACTCAGCCGGGAACCGAATTTACACTTCGAGGTAAAGGGATCCCCTATTTGAACACTCCCGGAAGAAGAGGGGATTTGATATTTACTGTAAATGTAGAAATTCCAAAATCTCTCAATTCAAAACAAAAAGAAAACATGCGTGCTTTTGCAGATAGCTGCGGCGAGAGCAACTATGCTAAAAAATCTAAATTTTTCAAGAAATTTTTCGATAAGAAATAAAGAGGATATTGATGGATAAGGATTATGTGTGCTCTGATTTTGGAGAAATAGATAGCTGGAATCAAATCAAGGTTTCTGTAAATATTAAAGATCTCGATACGCTGGTTGCTATTATGAGTATGATAGATAACAACTTGATGATAGAGGATTACAGCGATATAGACCTTAAAACCTGCTATGGAGATTTGATAGATGAAAAAATTTTAAATGCGGATAAAAGTATAGCTTTTGTTTCTTTGTTTGTGGCATCCGATAAAAACTTTTCGGAAACGGTTGCGTTTATAAAAGAACGGTGTGCTGTCGAAAACATAGATATAAAAGTTGAGGTTGTGGGTATAAAAGAAGAAGATTGGGCAAACTCTTGGAGGGATTATTATAAAACCCTGCGCGTCGGAAACAGAGTGGTAATCGTTCCGATGTGGGAGAAATATAATCCTACAGCAGATGATATAGTTGTTAAAATGGATCCCGGAATGGCGTTTGGAACCGGAACTCATGAAACTACTCGACTTGTGTTGGAATTGCTTGAAAGGTATCTTGAAAAGGGAAGCAGAATGCTGGATGTTGGAAGCGGCAGTGGTATCCTCGCGATTTGTGCATCTAAGCTTGGTGCTTCGTTGTGCAGAGCTTATGACATTGACCCGGTTGCTGTCAAGGTTGCCGAACAGAACATCAAAGACAATAACTGCACAAATGTTTTTGCTGCAGAATCAGATCTTCTTAAGCATGTAGATATTTCAGACGGTAAATACGATATTATAACAGCAAATATTGTTGCAGATATAATTATTCGAATGGCTCCCAATGTGAGTGGTTATCTTAATGATAACGGCGTTTTACTTGCATCGGGTATTATTGCCGAACGCGCTGCGGATGTTATTAAATCGCTTGAAGAAAACGGATTATATACGGTTGAGCGTTTAGATGATAACGGTTGGTGCGCCTTGGCTTTGAAAAAAAGAATAATTAATAAATAAATTAAGCTCCGCATTGTAAAAATGCGGAGCTTTTTATAAATAAAAATAATTTGCCTATCATAATGCGACAGAATTTTCATTTGGATAGCATTATAATAAATTCAGAAACGAATCAGGAGATGGTGAAAACAATGGAATGGGAAGTATACGGCGACCTGCTTTTTTTTATAAATTTCAGTATGGATTTCCTATGCTTTTTTCTTACAACAAAATTAATGCATAGAAAACTTAAGCTTGTCAGAACACTCGCAGCCGCTGCAATCGGAGGTGTATATGCGGTGCTTTCGCTTTTTATAAATTTTTTATGGATTCCGTCTTTGATGATAGACATCGGAGTTTGCGTTATTATTTGTTCAATTGCTTTTGCCGATAAAAATATAAAAATAAGGTCTATGGCGTTGCTTGTCGGAATTTATATGGTTGTATCGATGTTTCTCGGCGGTATTATGACGGCATTGTTTAATATGTTAAACCGTTCGGATATACCGTTTGGCGAAACAGAACATTCAGGATCGATGACGATTTTGATATTTATTGTTTTATCCGCGATAAGCGGCGCATCTCTTTTGATCGGGGGACGTTATATTCGAAAAAGCAGTGTGGATAAATGCGTTAAGTTAAATATTACATATAACGGAAAAACCGTTGAGTTGAACGGTATAAGCGATAGTGGAAATCTACTGAAAGACCCCATAAGCGGAAAGAGGGTAATAGTTGCCGATACATGTGCGGTATTGGGGATATTGCCGCGTGCGGTATCGGTTGCAATAGGAAAAAATGATATTTCGGCTTTAAGCAAGCTTTCCACAGATGCGGCTAAAAGGATACGACTGATTCCTTCCACAACAGCCGCAGGTGAAAAGGTGTTGTACGGAATTATACCCGATAAAATTATTATTGAATTTGAAGATAAAAGTCACGAGGTTGATGCGTTATTCGCACCTGCCTCCATCTCGGGAGCAGGGGGGGAATTTAACGCGTTAGTTCCGAATGAATTGTTACTATAATATAAGGAGTACAGTACATATAATGAGATTATTAAAAAAAATAAAGCGTCTTTTTGATAAATTTTTTTATTATCGCAAAAAGGTCATTCGATTTTTTGGTAAAAAAGGTATATATTATATTAACGGGCCGGATATGCTTCCGCCGCCATTGAGCAGAGAAGAAGAAGCGGAGATTATCGAACGAATAGACAATGATGAGCGGGCACGGGGAATTCTGATTGAACACAATCTTCGATTAGTGGTTTATATTGCAAAAAAATTTGACAATACGGGAATCGGTATAGAGGATTTAATATCAATAGGAACGATAGGACTTATTAAAGCCATAAATACATTTAAGACAGATAAAAACATAAAACTGGCTACATACGCTTCGAGGTGTATAGAAAACGAAATTTTAATGTATATACGCAAGCATTCCGTTACGCATTGTGAAGTTTCAATTGACGAGCCGTTAAATACCGATTGGGACGGCAACGAGCTTTTACTTTCCGATGTGCTCGGAAGCGATGAAAACAGCGTATCATACGAGCTTGAACGAAATGAGGAAAAAAAGGTAATTAAGGATGCGGTGGAAGCATTGGATGAAAGGGAACGAATTATAATCGAATTGCGTTTCGGTCTTAAAGGTGGAAGCGAACTCACTCAAAAAGAGGTTGCAGATCTGCTCGGGATTTCACAATCATACATATCACGGCTTGAAAAGAAAATTATTTCTAAATTAAAAAACGAAATATGCGATAAAATTTAAATTTTTTATCGATTGAACAAATTTTTTGACATAATTTTTCAAAAAGGACTTGCAATTGTGTTGTAAATGTGATATAATCAAATGCAATTATGGATAAAGTACAAAGTGAGGTGTAAATAAATGAAGGAAGGAATCCATCCTAAATACGAAGAAGCAGTTATAAAGTGCGCTTGCGGTGAAGTTGTAACCACAAGATCCACAAAAGGCGGCGAGATAAAGGTTGAAATTTGTTCTAAGTGCCATCCTTTCTTTACCGGTAAGCAGAAATTCGTTGATGCCGGCGGTAGAGTTGATAAATTCAAAAAGAGATTGCAATCGAGCAAATAATTTGTTTGTTGCTTATTGCTTAAAAAGCAGAGCAGACTTGATAGGTCTGCTCTGCTTTTTAAAATTTTTAAAACACAATTCGTTCGACACTTGTAACACGTTTTGAAAAAGCATCGATATCAAAAATTGCACCGTGCACAGAAATTTTTCCTTCGGGTACAGTGTAGTACTGCGGCATTTGTGTTTTTAATTTTCTGATAACTTCGTCGGGAGATACACCGAGGATACTGTTTTCAGGGCCGGACATTCCAAGATCTGTAATATATCCGGTTCCAAAAGTAAGGATTTTTTCGTCTGCTGTCGGGACGTGTGTGTGCGTTCCGAAAATTATATGAATTCTGCCGTCAAAGTGCATTGCGAGTGCAAGCTTCTCTGAGGTTGCCTCGGCGTGGATATCCAACAAAGCAATATCATAATTGCCGTTTTCGCGTGATAAAATACGCTCTATTGTATCAAAAGGGCAGGAAAGATTGTCAGACATAAAAATGTTTCCCATAATATTTATACAAAGAATTTTCCAACCGTTTACATTTTTGATTGCATAGCCGTTGCCGGGGGTACTTGAAGGATAATTTGCAGGGCGTATTATACTGTCGCTACTGTCAAGAAAATCATAAAGATCGCGTTTTCCAAAAACGTGATTTCCGGTTGTAATAAAATCTATACCGCAATCCAACAAAGTTTTTGCATCGGCAGAAGAGAGCCCCTTGATATTGGTTGCGTTTTCTGCGTTTGCGACTACGAAGTCTGCATTAATATATGAACGTGTTTTCCATAAATTGTTTTTTAAATATTCGATGGTCTTAACACCGACGATATCACCAATAGTTAAAATTCTCATTATAATATCTTTTCTTAAAAATGTATTTTGAAAAATGATTTTCGAGTTTGTGCCGCTATACAGCACTTTATTCCAATAAAATTATTTATTATTATAATATAAATTCTTGAAAAAGTCAATATACGTTTGATTTAATAAAAACTTATAAATAAAAAATAAAAAAAGTTGAAAAATACTATTGCAAAAAGTCAAATGATGTGATATAATGAACGCGTTGCTTTAAAGGGGTATAGTTCAGTCGGTAGAACACCAGTCTCCAAAACTGGGTGTCGTGGGTTCAAGTCCTTCTGCCCCTGCCAAGAAAAAAGCCATTCGCGTATGCGGATGGCTTTTTTCAATGAAGCGCACCTGCGGTGCATGAAAAATGAAGCAGGGCTTCGCCCTATGAAGCGTGCCTTCGGCACACGGAAAAGTTACTGTGCGTTTCGCTTCACGGAGGCAAAGCCGTCGCTTCATGCGAGCATAAGCGAGCGCTTCATATCGCCGCAAGGCGATGCTTCATTTAGCTTGAACATATCGCCT
>JAZNBI010000042.1:0-4593 GCA_045586995.1 Eubacteriales bacterium
ATCAAAAAGGCATTGATTTTTAATAATGGCTATTGTATAATATATTTGTATGTATTTAAAAATAAGATGAGGATTTGAACCGTATGTTTGCCGAAAAATTTTTGAGCAGTGATATAGGTATCGACCTCGGCACTTCTACCGTGCTTGTCTATGTAAAGGGTAAGGGAATCGTCCTTATGGAACCGTCTGTGGTAGCAGTTGACCGAGATACCGACCGAATACTCAAAGTCGGGCGCGGAGCGCAGCAAATGCTGGGCAGAACGCCGGGCAATATTGTTGCGGTCAGACCGTTGCGTGACGGAGTCATAACTCAGTATGATATCACGTTGAAAATGATACAATATTTTATCAGAAGGGCGTGCGGAAACACTATCATAAAACCGCGCGTTATGATATGTGTGCCAACGGGAATTTCCGAGGTTGAGGAGAGGGCTGTTGTGGACGCCGCTACACAAGCGGGTGCACGTCAAACCCACCTGATAGAAGAACCTGTTGCGGCGGCTATCGGCTCAGGACTTGATATTATGGCTCCCGTGGGAAATATGATAGTCGACATTGGCGGCGGAACGACGGATATCGCGGTAATATCTTTAGGCGGAGTTGTGGTTTCCGAATCGATAAAGATTGCAGGCGACAAATTTGACGAGGCGATAATGAGATACGTCCGCAGAAAATATAATGTTTTGATAGGTGAGCGTACCGCCGAGGAAATTAAGATACGTATCGGCGCGGTATGCGATCATAAAGACCCCAAAACGATAAATGTAAAGGGCAGATGCTTATTGCAGGGCTTGCCTAAAATAATTTCTTTGAGCTCGCTTGAAATGCTTGAAGCGCTTATGGAGCCGGTGTATGCGGTGCTTGATGCAATATGCTCTGTTATAGAGCGCACCCCGCCTGAGCTTGTAGGCGATATTCTGAGAAACGGTATCGTTATGACAGGTGGAGGAAGCTTGCTTGGCGGTCTTGACGTTTTGGTTTCTAACGTTACGGGTATTCGCGCACGCGTCGCTAAAAATGCGGTTTCTTGTGTCGTACTCGGCACGGGAAAATCGCTGGAGCAATTTAACACCGGTAACAATGCTGTATTGAATTTATTCAAATCTATTAATAAACAATAAAATACGAGGGCTTCATAAAAATATTGCCTTGTCGTATCACGGTCAGATCGGAGATTTTTATGGAAGATTATATTATAAAAAATTTTCACCCCGACTCTCTTTTTAAAAAGTTTGAGGACATTTCGGCTATTCCTCGCGGCTCGTTCAATGAGGGAAAAATTGCCGATTATATTGAAAATTTTGCTCGTTCACGTAAGCTTAAATGCTCCCGTGATTCGTTTAATAATATTTTAGTTACCGTTCCGGCAACTTCGGGCTTTGAAGATCGCGCACCGATTTTAATTCAAGGACATATGGATATGGTGTGTGAGAAAAATGCCGATTGTCAACATGATTTTTCAACGAGCGGTCTTGATTTATATGTCGACGAAAAGGGTTGGCTTCGAGCAAAAGGCACTACACTCGGCGCCGACGATGGGGTTGCGCTGATGGTAATGCTTGAAATTATGGACTCAAAGCTTGAAAATCATCCTATGTGCGAGTGCTTGTTTACTGTTCAGGAGGAGGTTGGCTTGCTTGGTGCGGACGCTTTTGATTGCGCTAAGATTCAATCGCGCCGAATGCTCAATATAGATTCGGCAGAGCTTGATTATGTCGTCGCCGGCTCAGCGGGCGGGCTTCGTTCGGATATAACCCTACCTCTTGATAGTGTAGAGCTGTCGGGAAATGCGGTTCGCTTGAAGATCTCGGGGCTTTCGGGCGGTCATTCGGGGGAAAATATTAATTGCGGACGCGCAAATGCGAATAAGATTATGGCTGACGTGCTTTCTTCACTTGCAAAAATCGTTGATTTTAATCTTGTATCCTTTTGCGGAGGTACTGCAGACAATGCGATTCCAAGAGAATGTAATGCGGTTATTTCGGTTGAAAAAACCGAATGTGTTTTTGATTTTGCAAAAAAAGCCGAGGAGAAAATTTCAAAAACCTTGGTCGATGACGATTGCGCGTTTAAATTGGAATGCTGCTTGTGCGACGGATTTAACAGAATGTTGAACAAGTATGACACCGAACGGATAATATCCTTTCTTTCATTGGCGCGCAACGGTATTTTCGAAATGAATGCTCATATCGAGGGCGCTGTAGAATATTCAAGAAATCTGGGTATTGCTATGGTTGACGAAAGTGAAGCGAATTTTTCTTTTTTAACGAGGTCATCTGTTTCGTCGCGTCTTGACGATTCGGAAAATGAGCTTGAACGCTTGGCAAAGACGTTCGGCGGCAGCATCAAGCATCCAAGCAGATACCCCGGATGGAATTTTGACAGTCAATCAATGCTGAGAGAAAAATATATTGAGGCATTTAAAAATGTTTTGGGATATGAACCGAAGGTCATTACCTTGCACGCAGGGCTTGAAGTGGGGCTTATAAAGGGAAGGATACCCGATATGGAAATCATATCGGTAGGTCCTGATATATTAAATCTTCACTCTCCCGACGAAGCTCTTTCGCTTTCATCAATGCAAAGCTTTTGGCAGGTAATCACAGAGCTTTTGAAAAATCTTTAAAACAAATAAATATACAAAAATCAGGACGTTTGCTCAATTTTGTGAAAAACCACTCTGTTGAGAAACCGTCCTGTTTTTATTGTGTACGATTTTATTTTCCTATATTATTTATAACCTCAAGAGCATTGTCATAATCGTTTGTAATGCAAAGTATTACACAGTTTGCTTTTGCGCAAATCACCGCATTTTCGATTTTGTCAAGCTCTGCGGGCTTATAGTCCTTATATGAAGCTTTTTGCTTTTCAACGTATTTTTGAGCAATTTCCTTTGCGCCCGAAGCCATCGAAGCGTCGGCTTCAATTATTACCAACAAATCCGCAACGGCGCGAGAGCCGGTGTACATATATACGTTCTCAAAATCCTCGGTTCCCAAAAGCTTGTCTGCCATTGGGCGTTCAAGCGCTTCAAGATCTTCTTCAAAAACCACATTTTCTAAAATTGTTGAGGTTGCTTCGGTTATATCTATATTATTTGAAGCGCACGCCGAAACAGTGGGTATAATAAGTATTATAATTAAAAAACATATAATGAATTTTTTCATTTTCAAACTTTCCTTTTTAATCGTTGTTATAAAAACCGTATGCTGTATGTGTTGACAAATATTCGAGCCATATTAAGCAATATTTTTTTGAGAGATGTATTCCGTCGCTCGATGCATCGGCAAAAAGATATCCTTCGGTATCGGTCAGAACCTCGGCAACGTTAAGGTAATAAACCGATTTTTCGTATGCAAGCTCCTTTAGCATCTTGTTGAAGGCGTCGATATTTTTATTATTAAAAATATCATTGCTTTTATTAAGCTCTTTGCTTGTAGGCAGAATGCTTTGTATGTATATTTCGGCATTTGGATTTACTGCCTTGAGCTTATCTATTATGTCACCGTATTTTTCTTTGAAAAGAGCTGTGTTGACCCACCCCAGCTCATTCGTACCCAATAAAATATATGCTTTTTTCCAGGTGTTGTTTTTTGTGAACGCTTCGACAACCGTCATTTTTTCGTCGCCGTCATCTACGGTTTTTTCAGTGAGTACTTTACTCACGGTAAGACCTGTAGAGGCGTAAGAGGTTGTGTTGTAGAGCCCGGAAAACATAACAAAGCCGTCTGTTTGTGAATTCCCGATAAATATGGCGTCGTCAAAATAATTTTTATCTACGGCATAAGACGACGGCATCGGATTTGAATAGTCATATATTTTTTGCTCGGGATTCTCAATGTCGGGGAAATCCTCGATGTCTTGATCATCGTTAATAGCCGGAACCGAAGCGGGCTTTATAATGGTTTTGAAAATTCCGCAAATTACGATTATTAAGAGAATTGATAAAATAAGAATTGGTATTGTAAATGGGAGCTTGTCTTTATCAAAAAAACTTTTCAGCTTATACTTCATTATTGTAAACACCTTCCGCGCGCCCACGTGACGCATATTAAAAAGTTGTTATAATAATTATATTACATTGCCATATTTTTGTCAATCGAAATATACCAAATATGCTAAAAAATGAATAGATGATTTCTAAATATTTCCGTAAATAAAAATCGAATTAAACTCCATAATAATAACAGAGGCGCGGAACGAAGACAAGAGTTCAGCGAGTATTTAAGTTGATAAAAATCTCGATATACTTTGTCCGGAAAAAGCAACGAGTCACGGATTCGATGCTTTCCGTGGCTCGATTTATTATAGATTATATTGAATCATTGAACTTGAACACAACCCAAGGGGGTGTGTCGTGTGATTCAGAACAGGAGAAATTATGGCAAGCAATAAGACACTTGTTCCTGAGGCAAAGGCGGCTCTTGAAAAGTTTAAGATGGAAGCAGCCAGCGAAGTAGGAGTTAATCTTAATCAAGGTTATAACGGTGACCTCACTTCTCGTCAGGCAGGCTCAATCGGTGGCCAGATGGTCAAGAAGATGATTGAGAAATACGAAAACGACATTAAATCCAAATAATTAACCTTTAAAGT
>JAZNBI010000043.1:0-11038 GCA_045586995.1 Eubacteriales bacterium
TCGGGAAGATAAAAGGTGTGAGTGCCGAAGGCGGTTGAGGCGAAAGACCGTTCTGGCACAATAGGATAATACTTGTTGTGTTGTCGCATTTTTTTGCGGAGCGCTATCCGATTTATACTTGAAATTTTTGTGATATTGCGATATGTGGATATATGCATAATATGTTTACTTGTGTCGCTTTTCGTCGGTATAACGATAGCCGTTCTGAACGGCTGTTTTTTTATATTAAAAATGAAAGAGGGAAATGTTATGAAAAACACTGTATTTAAAGGCGTGGCTACTGCGTTGATTACTCCGATGAACGAGAACGGAATAGATTATAAAGCTCTGGCAAAACTTATTGAATGGCAGATCGCCGAAGGGGTAAATGCCGTTGTTTCCTGCGGAACAACAGGCGAGAGTTCAACTCTTACCGATGAAGAACATAAAGACGTTATAAAATTCACCGTAGAACAGGTTGCAGGCAGAATTCCGGTTATTGCCGGAACGGGAAGCAATGATACCGATTATGCTATTTCGTTGACTGAATACGCGTGCGAAGTGGGAGCAGACGCAATGCTGCTCGTTACACCTTATTACAATAAGGCAACTCAAAAAGGTCTTGTCAAAAGTTTTTCTCTTATTGCGGATAAGAGCACGAAGCCGATTATTTTGTATAACGTTCCTTCGAGAACGGGTGTAAATATGAGTGCCGCTACTTGCGCTGAGCTTGCAGAGCATCCGAATATTTGCGCGGTTAAAGAGGCGTGCGGTAACATTTCACAGATTGCGGAAATCGCCGCGTTAACTAAAGGTAAATTGGATATATATTCGGGTAACGATGACCAGATAGTTCCTATCATGTCCTTGGGAGGTATTGGTGTTATTTCGGTTCTTTCGAACGTAATGCCGAGAAAAACCGTTGAAATATGCGATAGATTCTTTAACGGTGATGTTGCGGGAAGCGCAAAAATTCAGCTTGATCTTCTTCCGCTTATCAATGCGCTTTTCTCGGAGGTCAATCCGATTCCGGTAAAGGCGGCAATGGCGGCAATGGGCTTTTGTGACAATTACCTTAAGCTTCCGTTGACCACGATGGAAATCAAAAACGAGGAAAAATTGCTCGCTATTATGAAATCAAACGGACTGTTGAAGGACTAAGCTCAAAAAGTATAAAATTTTGAACGGAGATAAAAATGAGACTTATAATTAACGGCGCCAACGGCAGAATGGGAAAAGAGATCGTTGCTTTGGCTATTAACGGATACAAGGGCGCAGAGCTTGTCGCAGGTGTTGATGTAAATCCGCCCGAAAGTGCACCCTATCACATATACCGCGCTCTCGATGAGGTAAGCGAAGATGCAGATTGCATTATTGATTTCTCGCATCATTCGTGCACAAGAGAATTGGTTGATTTTGCCATTCGTAAAAAAATGCCATTGATGATAGCAACAACGGGGCACAGTGCCGAGGAGCTTGAAATCATTAAAGAAGCGTCAAAGCAGATCCCGATTTTTATTTCGGCTAATATGTCGGTGGGTGTTGCTTTGCTTTGCGAGCTTGCGAAAATTGCAGCGAAAACGCTTCCCGAGGCAGATATTGAAATTATAGAGAAGCATCATAATCGCAAGCTTGATGCCCCGAGCGGAACGGCATTGCTTTTGGCAGACGAGATAAAGACGGTTCGAGAGAATTCAAAATATGTTTTTGGCAGAGGCGGTCAGGGTAAGCGAGAAACCGAAGAAATCGGGATTCACGCCGTAAGAATCGGAAATATTGTCGGAGAGCATGAGATTATTGTGGGTACAGATACCCAGACTATTACATTAAAGCATGAGGCGCACAGCAGAGCTTTGTTTGCTGAGGGTGCTATAACAGCCGCGCTTTTCTTGTATAAGATGCCGAGCGGACTTTATAATATGCACGATATGATAAAATAATACGTTTGAATTGGAAATATATTATATGAATAACACACTTATAAATCAATCAATATCTTACAGAAACGAATCTCTTTGTTTTTGCGAACATGATTTGGTTAAGCTTGCTAAAAAATACGGAACACCGTTATATGTTATGAGCGAGGATATTATTCGTTCAAATTGCAGAAAATATATAAACGCAATGCGTAAATATTTCGGTGACAACGCTATGCCGTTATACGCAGGCAAGGCGGCGGCATTTAAAAAAATATATGGGATCATGAAAGAAGAAGGTATGGGTATTGACGTGGTTTCTTCGGGAGAGATATACACGGCAAATGCCGCGGGATATCCTCTCGAAAACGCATACTTTCACGGTAACAATAAAACAGACGAGGATATAAATTACGCAATTGATTGCGGAGTCGGATATTTTGTGGCGGATAATTTTGAGGAGCTTGATGCAATCAATTCTATTTGCAAGGCGCGCGGAATCGTTCAGGATATACTTATCAGGATAACACCCGGTATAGATCCGCATACATACGACGCAGTTGCAACCGGAAAGGTGGATTCAAAATTCGGCTCCGCAATAGAAACCGGTCAAGCCGAAAAAATCACCGAATATGCACTTTCGCTCAGCAATGTTTGCTTAAGGGGCTTTCACTGCCACGTCGGCTCGCAGGTTTTGGATTCGAGTGTTTATCTGAGCACGTCAAATATAATGCTTGAGTTTGTAGCAAAAATGAAAGAGCGCTTTGGCTATGAAACAGAGCAGCTTGACCTTGGCGGCGGTTACGGAGTCCGTTATATCCATGAGCATAAACCGCTGGACATAGATAAAAGCATTAAAGAGGTTGCCGCCTTTATTTACAATAAAGCAGCCGAGCTTTCTGTTAAGGTTCCCAAAATACTTATGGAGCCGGGAAGAAGCATCGTCGGAGATGCAGGGGTAACGCTTTATACGGTAGGAACGGTGAAAACCATTCCCGGTTATAAGACCTACGTATCGGTCGACGGAGGAATGACTGACAATCCGCGCTTTGCGCTTTATAAATCTCCTTACACCGTGCTTGCGGCAAACCGAATCTTTAAAAACGGGGAAATTTGCTGTTCGGTAGTGGGGCGTTGTTGTGAAAGCGGTGATATTATTCAGGAAAACGTTATATTGCCGAAGGAGATCTGCCGAGGGGATATACTTGCCGTGCTTACAACGGGAGCATACAATTATTCGATGTCATCAAATTACAATCGCATACCCAGACCGCCTGTTATTATGCTCAACGGCGACAAGGATTATATCGCTGTAAAGCGTGAAACCTTTGAGGATGTTATTGCAAACGATATGTAATTTCGGAAAAGGGGATCATATCCGACCGAGTTACTAAAAAATGCTTATCATACACGAGAGTATGATAAGCATTTTTTGTATATGTCTTGCTGTTCAAGGCTATATTTTTGGCACTTCGATCTCAAACGCTTCTCCGAGAGGCAATGAATATATCATTACGGCAGAGGGACTTTTTCCGTAAAGACGAATTACAGCCGTGCGATAATAAGACAATTGCCGCTTGTGGCGTTGCTCGAGCTTTTCTTTGGCTGCCTCGGGATTGGAAATTTCATACTCGTTGAGATGGTCGGTCTTGTAATCACAAAGGATCAGATTACCGTCCTTATCCTCAAACAAAAGGTCTATAATACCCTGAACGAGCAGATTTTCGTTTTCAAGCGAGGCGGCAAGCTCTTTGTCGGCTGTGAAGCTTTTTGCGGGCAGAAAAATATTAAATCTTTGCTCCCGTCGAATGTTTTTTGCGCTTTTCAGCATAGAGTAAAACCGACTCTTGAAGAATTTTTCGATTTGGGCGATATTTATTTTGGACGCGGTTTCTTTGGGAATGAATTTATTTTCCGTCAAACGGTCAAGCTCTGCCCGGACTCCGAATTTTTCCACAAGCGAAAAATCACAAAATTGAAGGAATACGTGCGTGGCAGTACCTTTTTCGGCTGCAGTCGGCAGCGCCCGACGGGAAGCGTCCATAAATGTCGGAGCATCAACAAAGTCAGGCAAAGAGTTTGTGTTTTCAAGCGTTTCGAGGTCTACGGTATTTTCGTCCAAAACCTCGGGATAAAGTCTGGAAACCGAAAGCTTTGCGGGAACGCGCGAGAGCGCTGAATACGGATATTTAAACAAAAATCTTTCGGATATGATGCTTTTCATTTTGTCAAATCTTTCTTCATCGGAAAGCGAAGTCATAACGCCTGCAGAAGCAATTTGGTTTTTAAACACCTGTGGCTTTTTTAATTCTGTTGGATCTATAATTGAAAGCTCATAGCATTTATCATCAAAAAGATTCGGGAAAGAAAGCGGAAGAAGGAAGGGATAGTAATATTTTTTCTTAAGGAAGCTTTCCTTTGATGCGATATTGCACTCAAAACGCGCCTCGCTTAATATTTTCTCAAATCTATCCTTTGCTGTAATATAAAGCCGCTCTTTTGCTCTGGTACAAGCTACGTAAAGCAGGCGCATTGCTTCTTCGGTCTTTTCCTGTTCATTGATAATGTCAATGGGCAAATCGATAGGCGAACCGTATTTGGCGAAGCCGGAGCTGTGAGGAATATCAAATGCCAATCCGAATTTTGAATTGAAAGCAAATTTTTCCTGATTGCTGCGGTTGTAAATTTTATAATGTGTGTGAGATACGAAGCACACCTTGAATTCAAGTCCTTTTGACTTGTGTACGGTCATAATTTTAACCGCATTTTCGCTTTGATTGCCCGAGGGTACGGTGAGCTCGTGTCCGGATTCCAAAATATCGTTTAGGTATTTTATAAAATTATGAAGTCCCTTAAATCCACCGTTTTCAAATTTGCGAGCATATTCATAAAAAGAGGTGATGTTTTGGTCATCCTCTTTTTTTACAAGCGAACCTACCGCCATATCGCGCCATAAGTATCGCACAAAGTCGTAAACAGGCATTTTTTGCGACAGCTTTCGATATTCTTCGACTTTACTTATGACAAAAGTCGATTTTTTCTTTAGATCAGAGGAATCATCCGCTTGGGATTGCAACAACAGCGCATCGTAAACCGAGCAGGATTTTTCTGAAAAGCTTTTTATTTCCATGAGCTCTTGCATTGAAAAATCGAAAAACGGCGAGCGTAAAGTCGCGGTCGTATATATGTCGCGTCGAGGATTGTCTATCATACATAAAAATGAAAATATGAGCAGCACCTCGGGATTTTCGAAAAGTATGCTGTCGGTCGTGTTGATACAGGGTATTCCAAATTCGGAAAGTGCCTTTTCAACCTGCAAGCTTTGTTCATTTTTGAACGTAAGTATCGCTATATCACCAAAGTTAATAGAAGAACCGTCGGCATTTTTTCCTTCCTTTACAAGTGCAGAAATTTCATTTATGATATAAATAAGCTCAGGAGAAATGTCAAGCCCTACGGAGTATTTGTTCTTCGTCTGGTCTATCAAGGTGATATTTACTTTAGGCGAAACGTAGTCCTCGCGAGGCAATGCTTTTGAAAAAATAAGGTTGTCCTTTTCGGTGTATCCTACAGAATCCTTGAAAATTCCGAAAATATATGAAAATACAAGATTTGAAAAATCGATTATATTTTTATCGCATCTGAAATTATTAGACATGGTAATCGATGCGCATTTGGAATTTTCGGAGGATTTAACGTCGGGGAAGCTTTTTTTTATATTTGCGAATATAGTCGAATCCGCGCCTCTGAAGGCATATATGCTCTGCTTGATATCTCCGACCATAAACAGATTGGTAGAATTTGAAATTGCGGAGAAGATTTCGGATTGCATAGCATCAACGTCCTGAAACTCGTCTATATAAATGCAATCGAAATTGCGGCGGTATTGCTCGGCAAGCTCTGTCGGCTTTTTATCCTTGACAAGCAGCTTGTGGGCGTAATAGCTTATATCCGAAAATTCAAAAATATTTCGCGACATTTTTTCGTCGTTTAACCTTCGGTCAAATTCGTTAAGAAAAATTGAGAGATTGTTATAAATGTCAGCCGATTTGGTCAAAAGGTCAGATATAAGCTCTTGACTGTATGTAAAATAGCTTTTTACGAGCGACCTTGCGAAATCGCGCGCTTTTGTATTTGCAAACTTGAATTTTTCGGATTCTTCCGGTAATTCACTGCATTTTTTAACGCCGATATATTCATAATTTTCGGCAATGGTTTTAGCTTTTTCGTAATCATTCTGTTCAACGGTGCTCGAAAGCTCGTCAAAAAAGCTTTTATTTTGGTTGTAAGAAGGAGAGTATGCCGAAAAGAATTTTTGGCTGTCACATCCCGCTGAAAATGCTTGCTCGATTCGTGAACGGTGATAATTTATCATGTCAAGAAGCCGTGTCTTTATTGGGGCCCCGATATATGAGGCGAAAAACGGCTTGTCTTTATCGGCTGTCAATACATTCGAAAAATCATTTAAAAACGACAGGGAGCGAGGACTTTTTTTTAGCTTTTCGTACACGTCAAGCAGATTTTTGCTAAACTCCTTGCAGTCGCGTATATTTATGAATATATCGGAAATTGAACGAATGTCAAATTCAAATTTACCGTCATAGCAATCATCGATCAAGTCGTCCATAATGTTTTTTTTGGTTAAAAGCATTTCAGAGCTTTCGCCTATTCTGATTTTCGGCGGAAGAGAAAGCTTTTCAAAATTCGCGTGAACGATATCAAGATAAAAGGAGTCTATGGTGGAAATTTTTGCGCTTCCGAGCGACATCATTTGATGCGCTAAATGCTCATTTTCGGGATTTTTGTCGAGCGCATCGGAAAGCGCTTTCGATATACGCGCGCGCAGTTCTGCCGCAGCGGCTCGGGTATACGTGACTATGAGCAATCGTGAAATATCGATGGGGGAGTCAGTGCTTGTTAAGGAGCGTATAATGCGTTCGGTAAGCACGGCGGTTTTTCCAGAGCCGGCGCCTGCCGAAAGCAGTAGCGTTTTACCGCTCGTATTAATAGCCGCAGCTTGTGTCGGTGTCCAGTCAGTCATCGTATTCGCTTTCCTCCTCCGTTGAATTTGATTTTTGAATGTTTCTGCAAATCGGCTTCATTTCACAGTTTCTGCAAGGTGAGTCCTTTGCAGACGGATTGACCTCCTCAGAGCTTACATATCCCGACTTCAGAAGAGTTGCATAATCCTCTATTTTTTTTATTATATCCTCATAAAGCGAGTCAAAGGTGTTATCTATATCGCAATCGTTTTCGAATGACATCCCGCTTGTTTTAAGCTTGCTTTCAAGCGCCGCCTTGCGAATGCTCTCGGTATCGATATCCGACGTGATGATTTTCCAATCCGAAAGATCTATTGATATATATGCGATTTCCGAGGGTATTATATTCCCGCCGTCGCCGCAGCCGAAAAGCTTTTTAATATTGTCGGGAGTGTTGCGACAGATTGAAAACAGATAGAGCAAAAGCTGAAAATCGGTATCCTTTGAAAAATGCTTTTTGCCTGTTTTGTAGTCTATTATTTTTATATAACAGTCGTTGTTTTGATGACATGCATCTATTCGGTCGATTTTTCCTACGAGCGAAATCGGAGTGCCGTCCTTGAGAGTAAGTTTTACCGATGGCATGGAAGAATCCTTGCCGCCGACGAACAACTCAAAAAACGACGGTGTAAACTGCGAGTCCGACATTTTTGACATCATATCGTCGAGAATGAGCAATAAATGATTTCGTGCTTTTGAAATTTGATCTTTTATGCGGTTTGGGAAAACACTTTCTTTACCGAAGGAAATATCCTTAATATATTGTTCTATTGCCGTATCCAAGCGAACGCATATTTCTTCTTCGGACACGGGAAGGCGAAGCTTTCCGTCTGATATAATTGATTTTATAAAATTTTCGAGTACCGAATGTATTAAAGTGCCGATGTCGGCTTGTCGCAGGTCGCCTGATTTTTGATTGCGCAAATTGAGAAAATATCGGCAATAATATTTAAAAGTACAGGAGTCGAGCGTTTCAAGCTTGTTCTGAGAAACCGAGATAACCCCTTTTGAAGCTTTTTGCAAGAATGACGGAGAAACCGATGCGTCGGCATCGTAGACGGGAACCTTAGCCGACGCCGTGATTCTTCCGAACTCTTTGGCTTTAAGCATATATTCTTCAAGCGCGTATCCTTCCGGCGTGCTTTGAAGCGAGCGTATATAATCCAAGGCGAGCTCTTCATTCCAAAGCTTATCGTAAATTTCGAGATTTTCGTAATTTATAATTTTGACATGGGGAAGCAGCTCGGTTATTAAATCAAGTACGTGAGATTTCTTTCTTTCGCCGCCGTCCTCCGAATTTGAAGCGTAGGTTAACAAAATACTTTCGGATGCACAGCATATTGCGCGATAAAAATACAAAAGCTCCTCTGAAAATTCGAGCTCCGAATCTTTTGACAGAGTAACATTAAGGCCGCGAAGAATATCCTTTTCGGAAGAAGTAAATATTCCTGAATTTTGAACAGGTCGCGGAAAAACTCCGTCATTTGCACCGATTATAATAAGATGCTTAATATTTCCGACACGCATTATGTTCGCAGAGCCGATAGTAATTTCATCAATAGTGGTCGGAATGGTTCCGATATCGGTTTTTTCGAATAATATCTTTAGCGCCGACAAAAGCTCGTCACAGGAAAGCTTTTCATCACCTAAAGTATCTGAAAGTTTTGAAAGTATATCTACTGTGATGTTAAATGTACGAACGGTTTCGTCTGCGTCGCGCTTGTTGCCTGCGGCAAGCTCTGCCTTTGCGGCTTCCGAAAGTGTTTCTTTGACCTTTAAGTCAATCATAAACGTATATATTGCACGGCACATTTCGGTAACGTTTTCGGCAGAATCGAGCTTTTTAAAGAAGTCCTTTAATAGCGGCAAAATTGTAGATTTAACGTGATTTGCCGCTTCGAGTATTTCCTTTCCGCGTTCCGAAATTTCACTTGAAAGCCCGTCGGGGTTCATATTCCAGGGCTTTTGGGTGAATTTTGAGCCGTTGATATTCCAAACGTCGCAATACTCTGCGAACATATCGATTTCCTTATCCGAAAGTGGGCAAAAGCCCGCCTTTAAAAAGGTAATTACGTCGGAACGCCGCCACTTATTGTTCTTGATTTTGAGAACGCAAAGCAAGGCACGCGCGAGCGGCATAGAGCCGATACTGTTCTTTTTTGAAAGATAAAAGGGTATCTGACACTTTTCAAGCGCACTTTCCAAAATCCCGTTATAATCCGAAATATCGCGGGCGATAATTGCAATATCACTGTATCTTGCCCCCGACATAACCGTCCTTTTTATAAAGTTTACAGCGGCTTCGGCTTCGCTGTACTTATTGAGGCAGGAAATTATTTTGACACTTTCGCCGGTATAGCTGTCGGGAAGTGCAGGCACCGACGATTTTGGCGTCCAAAGATTTTCTGCCAGGCGTTTTATTTCGTAGGATCTGATTCTGTGTACGGTATTTAAAAAAATGTCATTAATCTTTTTTCCTTGTGCCAAGTGTTTAAGCTTTTTTGAAGTGTTAACGATACTTTCAAATTGAATACGTCTGGAAAACGGCGCATCACAAGCCAAAGAAATCGTAAAGTTTTCGGCATCCGAGATGATTTTTTCTATGATTTTATATTCTTGAGCAGTAAAGCTGCTGAATGAGTCTATGTATACGTTGCTGCCTTTAAAAAAGTTGTGTTCTCCGAGCAATTTTGCAAGCTTTGTAAGGTCATCGCTGCTATCATCATAAGTATTTCCCACAATATCATCATAGCAGGCATATATTGTCGCAACATCTTGAAGCTTGTTTTTAAGAGAACTGCTTTTGTCTACCGAATTTATGACTGTATCAAGCTGCTCTGGTAATATGCAATTCCTTTTGAATTCATTAACCGAAGAAAGCATAAGCTCTATAAAGGCGGGGTCCTTTAAAGATTTGCCCTTATATTCGCAAAGACCGGGCGCTACTGAAGAAATCGCTTTCCACATAAGCATAGAGCGAACGCTGTCATCTATGTAGTTATATGAAAGTCCGCCGTATGTACGGAAAACGCGATTGGCAAGCCGCGAAAAATTCAGCACTTCAATATCTGTTTGGTCGCCGAAGGGAAGCAACGACAGCATTTGACGTTCGGTTTCCACCGATTGCTGTTCCGGAACGATTATAAAGCAACGGATATTATTTTCAATATCCGCCCTTATCATTTCGGCGATCCTCGTTGTTTTTCCGGTGCCTGAAATTCCATAGATGAAATTTATCATTACAATTACTCCTTTTCGCCGGAAAGATGCTCCGAGCTTGCTTCCAGCAGTTCAAGATTTCTTATAATCGTTTTTCGTCCGCGCCAAGAATATGCCCGTTCGTTGAATTCTCGGTCGCTCATATTCTCTACGTCGGATTTTTTTAGAAAAGGTTTTGTGTATTCTTTGAAAAACTCGATTTCCGAATATATTGTTTTTTGCTCCTTTGCCCTAATTGTGTACGGGCAGACATCCTGACAGATATCACAGCCCCAAGCACAACCGTATTTTTTTATTTCGGCCTCTTCGGAGCTTGACAGAACTCCTTTTTTTTGAGTAAGGGCAGAAATACATTGGCTTGCGTTTTTTTGAATAGGACAAGCGGATTTGCACCTTCCGCATTTTTCACAGGTGACAATCTCCTGCGCGTTGCAGCTTTCGCAAAAATCTGTTATTATTTCTCCGAGAAAAACAAACGATGAATATTTTTCGGTTATCAGCATACCGTTGTCGCCGAGCATACCGAGTCCCGCGGCAGCGGCGGCAAGCGGTTCGTTTATGGGTGAGTGGTCTGCAAAAAAAGCAAATTTGTTATTTTTATATTCTTTCTGTAAAATGGGTAAAATTTCACTTGATAATATTTTAAAAAATATATGGTAGTCGCGCGAAACGGCATAAGCTGAAATGTTTCGCTTTTCTTCACAACTATCGGAATAGTAGGGGACGGCAATAATAAACGCAGTGCCTTGTGAAATCCCGACCTTTTCCAGCAGATAGGGACGAATTATTTCGCAGCTTTTCAACGGAATCGGCGCAAACGTATCAATTTTGTATTGTTTAAGGATATTCCTGATGAACTCGGTCATTTTTTCGTCACCCTCC
>JAZNBI010000044.1:0-12520 GCA_045586995.1 Eubacteriales bacterium
GATCTCAGCTCTAAGATTTCTTTTTCATATTCTTGTATGTGTCGATATCCTCTAGGCATAACAAAACCTCCTATGGTAGTACTTTTATTCTACCATAGGAGGCTCTTTTTTTCAATTGTCCGTTTTTTACGGACTTGTGCACTTCAGGATTCTCTCTTGTGTTTTTGTATTTATATTGTAATTATTGTTCTTGAGATTTCTTGTACTCTTCAACAATCTTTGCGGCAATGTTTCCCGGAACGGTTTCATAACCGGTCAACGTAAATTCAAAGAATCCTCTTCCCTGTGTCATTGCGCGAAGCGCTATCGTATAATCGCTCATCTCCGCCTTCGGAACAGTTGCTTTTACCGTTGTATAGCTCTTTTTATTAGCAGGATCCATTCCAACAACGCTTCCGCGACGCTTATTAAGGTCACCCATAACGTCACCGACAAGGTTTTCGGGCACGGTTACAGCAAGCTCACCAACCGGCTCGAGAATAACGGGTGCTGCAAGACGCAAACATTCCTTATATGCGAGTGACGCCGCCATCTTAAACGAAAGCTCGTTAGAGTCAACGTCATGATAAGAACCGTCATAAAGATTTGCTGCTAATTGAACCATCGGGAAGCCGGCAACACCTTTTTGCATTGCTTCAATAAGTCCCTTTTCAACTGCAGGGTGGAAGTTCTTCGGAACAGACCCGCCGAATATAGATTCGGTAAAGGTAAGGCCTTCTTCTTGTCCGGGAGAAAACTTAATTTTTACGTGTCCGTACTGACCGTGTCCGCCCGACTGCTTCTTGTGCTTTCCTTCTACTTCAACAGTCTTTGTGATCTTTTCACGATATGCAATTCTCGGCTCTTCGAGCTTAACGGAAGTTCCGAATCGGCTCTTGAGCTTTGCAACAAGCACTGCAAGGTGCATATCTCCAAGACCGTATATAATCATTTGCTTGGTTTCTGCATCATTCTCATATTTGAGAGTAAGATCTTCTTCAAGAAGCTTTGTAATTCCTTGAGAAATCTTATCTTCATCACCCTTTGCAAGCGGTGTGATTGCCTGTGCCATAAACGGCTTCGGATAAGAAACCGATTTATATTTTACTTCCGAACCGGCGCTGAGTGTATCGTTTGTATTGGTGTTTGCAAGCTTTGCGGTCATACCGATATCTCCGCATGCAAGCTCGTCAACCTCTGTCTGCTTTTTACCCTTAATTGTATAGATGTGCGACATCTTTTCGGTATTGCCCGATGTGAGATTTTTAAGAAGCGCATCGCGTTTAAGTGTACCGTTCATAACCTTAAAGAAGGACATCTTTCCAACAAACGGGTCGGCAACTGTCTTGAAAACGAACACGCTTGTGCTGCCGTTTTCTTCAATGGCAATATCCTTAACAGAATCGCCGTCAACACTCTTTTCGTTACCCTTTGATGTAGGGAGCGGGAAAGAATCCTGAATCGCGTCAAGAAGCGCTACGATTCCCCACATATTTGTAGCAGAGCCACAGTAAACAGGAACTATAGAATTCGAAATAATTCCGTGATGAAGTGCCTCGGATGCTTCTTGTCTGGTGATTTCTTCGCCGTCGAAGTATTTCGTCATAAGCTCTTCGCTTGTTTCTGCAACCGCTTCACTGAGTGCTTCCTTATATTTGCCTGCAACACTTTCATATTCGGCAGTCATCGGAATTTCGGTTCTTGTTCCCTTTGAGTCATATTTGAACGCCTTCATTTCAATAAGGTCGACCATTGTAACGTCTTTTCCGTTCTTTACGGGAACGAATACGGGACATACCGATGTACCAAACTTTTCATGAAGCTCGGAAAATACTCTATCGAAGTCTGCTTCAGGATCATCACATTTATTTATAAAGAATGCTCTTGGCAATCCTGCATCAACCGCGTTATCCCAAGCAAGTTCTGTTCCAACCTCGACGCCCGCTTTGCCGTCAACAACAATGAGAGAGCTGTCAGCAACACGCAAGCCCTGCATAACCTCTCCGACAAAGTCAAGGTATCCTGGGGTATCGATTAAATTTATTTTTGTGTTTTTCCACATAATCGGGGCAATTGAGGCAGAAAGAGAAAATCCTCTCTTGATCTCCTCTGCATCGTAGTCGCATACGGTATTACCCTCGACTACCTTTCCGAAACGGTCTGTACCCCCGGTCAAAAACAACATCGCTTCTGCGAGAGTGGTTTTACCGCTTCCGCCGTGTCCCAAAAGGGCAACATTTCTTATTTTGCTTGCTTCGATCTTTGCCATAACGCTCACTATCTTGCACGTAATAACCTCGTGCAATACCTTTCTATATTTATAAATGTTCAGAAAATTTAACTTCTGTTCGCATGACCGGAATCCACAAAAAATTCAAGCACACAAATCATTATACAATAAACAAATATTTTTTTCAATAGTGATTTTTAAGTTTTATGCAATCATACCGTAAAAATATAGAGGCGTTTTTTGTGTATTTTATACAAAAATAATCTAAATTTCAAAAAAAGTATTGCTATTACATATAGATAATTCCGCCACCTCTTGCGGTGACATATTTAAAATTTCCGAAAGCTTTTCAATAATGTATACAACATATCCCGAATGATTTAACTTCCCGCGGAACGGCACCGGCGCAAGATACGGGCAGTCTGTTTCCAGCAAAATTCTATCCTTCGGAACAGCCGCGGCACTCTCAACGGTTTTACGAGCATTTTTAAAGGTCAGCACTCCCGAAAACGAAATATACCAGCCTTTTTTACAAAGCTCGCGAGCCATATCCGCGCTTCCGCTGTATGAATGGAAAACACCTCTTACATTTGGAAAATCTTTTATAACGTCAAGGCAATCTCCGTGCGCATCTCTGTCGTGAATTATCACGGGAATATCAAGCTTGTCCGCAAGCTCCAACTGCGCTCTGAAAAAATCCCTCTGTCTTTTTATATCTGTATTATCATAATGATAATCCAGCCCAATTTCGCCTATCGCGACTATCTTTTTTTCTTTTTTTGCCTTTTCTTTGTTTCCTATGAAGCTTGCCAACGCTGAAATCTCGTCATCAAGATTTACCGCCGTCATACAATCATCCGGATGTATGCCGCAAGCGGCATACATACCCTCATATTTCAATGCTTGCTCAACACACAAGCGCGAGTTTTCATTATTCGTTCCGATATTGACTATACGATAAACTCCGGATTCAAAAAGCTCATCAAGCAACGCCGACGCGCCGCCATCATATTCTTCGGAAAATCTTTCGTCATAGTAATGCGCGTGCGAATCGAAAATTCTGTAAGGAAGCTTCTCTGAACTCATCTCACTCTTTCTCCGAGAGGTGTGTCCTCCGAAAGGAATACCACTCTTACCTCTTCCTCGCCCGATGCCAAGATCATACCGTTAGACTCAACTCCGCAAAGAACCGCGGGTTTAAGATTTGCAACAACTATCAATTTTTTGCCGATAAGGTCTTCCGGCTTATAGAATTTTGCGATTCCCGACACGACCTGCCTTTTTTCATATCCAAGGTCAAGCTGTAATTTGAGAAGCTTTTTGGCCTTCGGCACACATTCACA
Source organism: Eubacteriales bacterium (assembly GCA_045586995.1). GTDB lineage: Bacteria > Bacillota > Clostridia > Oscillospirales > CAG-272 > JAZNBI01. The sequence continues at coordinate 3,553 of JAZNBI010000044.1, forward strand.
TGCAATAACCTTTGCTGTGCGAAGCTCAACCTCCATAAAATGTCCGATATCAATGGGGGCTATCCCTTCCGGCTTACTCGGCACGGCTTCTGCTTTTTCCTGCTTTGCAATCATTTCAAGTCTTTTTGCTTCAAGCTCGGCAAATTTCTTTTCTTCATCTATTCTCGCAAAAAGCACCTTTGAGTCACCGACAAGCTCTGAGCAAACCATTCCGCAGAATTTCTCCTTGCTTCCAATAGTCGAAAAATCCTTCGCACAGGTATTCAATTCCGCGAATATTTCCTCGGAAGTATCGGGAATAAACGGTGCTAACATTACTGCGCCCCAACGTATCGTTTCAAGCAAATTATAAAGAACGGTAGCAAGTCGCATCCTCTTGTCAGCGTCTTTTGCCAACACCCATGGAGCTGTTTCGTCAATATATTTATTCGCTCTTCTGAACAAATTAAATAAAACTTCAAGAGCGTCGGCAATTCTGAACTCATCCATGCATACGATCATATCCTTATAGGTCTTTACACATGCATCCTTGAGCTCCTCATCAAGCGGTTCGGATTCTGACGGTTTAACTATTTCTTTATCAAAATATTTCTTTTGCATATCCAACGTGCGCTTTACAAGATTTCCGAGATTGTTTACCAGATCCGAGTTATATCTCGTAATAACGCTTGAATAGGTAATACTTCCGTCGTTTGCGAAAGGCATTTCCACCAAAGCATAATAACGCACGCCGTCAACGCCGAAATGCTCGGCAAGCTCGTCGGCATATATTACGTTACCCTTTGACTTTGACATCTTGTCCACGCCAAAGTTGAACCACGGGTGTCCGAAAACCTTCTTCGGAAGCGGAATATCGAGCGCCATGAGGAATATCGGCCAATATATCGTATGGAATCTGAGAATATCCTTGCCTATGATATGAACGTCAGCAGGCCAGAACTTTTTGAATTTTTCGGGTTGTTCGAGAAGCCCTGGATCATATCCAAGCGCTGTAATATAATTTGAAAGCGCGTCAAGCCAAACGTAAATAACGTGCTTTTCGTCAACCGTAACGGGAATTCCCCATTTAAAAGAGGTTCTCGAAACGCAAAGATCCTGAAGCCCCGCCTTAAGGAAATTATTGACCATTTCCTTTTTGCGCGATTCGGGCTGTATAAAATCGGGGTGTTCCTCGATATATTTAATAAGCTTATCTGCATATTTGCTCATTTTAAAGAAATATGCCTCTTCCTTAGCTTTTTTAACGGGCGCTCCGCAATCGGGACATTTTCCATCCACCACCTGAGTTTCGGTATAAAACGACTCGCACGGATTGCAATACCAACCCTCATAATATCCCTTATAAATATCGCCCTGCTCGAGAAATTTATTGAATATCTTTTGAACCGATTTCACATGATAACTGTCGGTAGTACGGATAAAATAATCGTAGCTAACGTTCATCTTATCCCAAATTCCCTTGATTTCACCTGCTACCTTGTCAACGTACGCCTTGGGCTCTATTCCCGCCTCAATAGCATAATTTTCGATTTTCTGTCCGTGCTCATCTGTGCCTGTACAGAAAAACACGTCATACCCCATCGCTCTCTTATAGCGAGCAATGGCATCTGTCATAATAGCTTCGTACGTATTTCCGAAATGCGGCTTGCGCGAAGCATATGCTATTGCAGTAGTTATATAATATTTGGGTCTTTCGTTCATAATTCTTCCCCCTTAGAGCTTGTAATCAATTTACAAGCATAATATATAATAAATTAATTAAAGATTATTATAACATACTCGGCTTTTTTTTACAAGAGTTTTATGGAATTTTACAGTTTTATTGAAATTTAAGCGGTGTCCTTTCAAAATATTTACAAATACGGTATTGCATTAAATGTTTTTTTATGCTATAATTAGAAAAATTTATATCAACGAAAGGAGCAATTATAAATGCTCAATCTTCTTACATCGGCAACTCCCGCGCCGAATCAAGGCAGTCCTTGGTTTTCGATAATACTTATCGTTGCTATGCTTGCCGCACTTTACTTCTTTATGATAAGACCTCAGAAAAAGCAGGAAAAAGAAACACTCAATATGAGAAATGCTCTTGTTGTGGGAGATGAAATCACAACCATAGGCGGTATAATCGGCAAAATAGTCAGCATAAAGGACGAAACTCTTGTGCTTGAAACCAGCCGTGACGGTACAAAGATACGTATTCTCAAAAGCGCTGTCAGATGCGTTGACGTGCACGCAGAGGATGCAAAATAATTTTTTTCATAAATAAACAACCCTCCGAATATAATCTACCAACAGATTATTTCGGAGGATTTTTATGAATACACACAAAATTCAAAAGAAAGCGCCTGCAGCGTTACACAGGGTGAATACACAGGAAAATACCGGCGGCTTTGTTTTTTTGCTTAAGTGCTCTCTGCGCGGCTTCGCTTTTTCTGTGGTTTGCGGAGTGGTTTTAATTTTTATTTCGGCGGCAATCGCATATTCTATGCAAGACCCAAACACGGCAGCTGCAATTGCAGGACCGTGCTCGGCATATATTGCGGCGGCCTTGGGTGGCTTTGCGGCAAGCAAAAAATGTAAAAGATCGGCTTTGCTTTGCGGAGCGTGTACCGGTGGATTGATGCTTATATCAATACATATCATAGCTTTGTTTTTCGGTAATTATCAAGGCGATATTGCAAATTCCGGTATGCAATTTTTGCTTAATATTCCTGTTATCGTTTGCGCGATAACAGGCAGCATTTTGGGATTGAAAAGCACCGTTAAAAAGAATATCAAACGAAAGAAATAATATAAACTAACCGTCTTAACCAAAAATATGCGTCAATCCGATTGTATTTATGAATTTTCAACCTTTTTCTTGATCCTTCTAAGATCATTAAGCATATGAAATGCATCCCGAAAAACGCGTACCTTTGATTCTCGATGATTTATGATCTTCACATATTCCTCGGATATTTTTTTGCCCGCCTTTTGAGCTCTTAAAATAACCTCAAAATCAAAGGAAAAGCCATCGATTTCGCACTTCGAAAAAATTTCTTTTGCGGCTTCTTTTCTGAACGCCTTACAGCCGCACTGTGAATCCGAAAGCTTAAAACCGCCCGCAAGCGACAGTATTTTCACATAAAGCTTTGACGCCATTTTGCGCACAAACGTATATCCTTCGTAGCCATTGTCCCCGATGCTTCTCGAACCTATTAATATATCTGTGTCGGGCAAATCCGAAAATCTGTCGAAAAATCTTTTTATGACCTCTGTGCCGTAAGCCAGATCGGCATCTGTGAACATTATAATATCTCCGTTTGCCGCCATTACCGCCGTTCTCACAGCGCATCCTTTTCCTCTGTTATCCTTATACCCCACAACTCTTACGTTCCTAAGTCCCAAGCCCTCGACGATTTTTTCGCACCCGTCCTCGCTTCCGTCATTTGAAAAAATAATTTCATAGTCATCAAAGTGAGCGCCCATATATTCGCTCAGAGCATTAGCAGTTTCGGCAATAATTTTGCTTTCGTTATACATCGGTATACAAACTGATATTTTCATTTTATGGTTATTCCTTTCCTATTTGTATACGCCAAAACACGTACGTTCACAAGAGTTTCCAAGCTTTCAAGGTCCCTAAGCTTTTCCTTGCCCGACTTAGAAGTTCGATAGTAATAAGGCGTCATAGAGAAGAGATTGATTATGTCTGCATTATTATCAATTTTGATAATATAGTTAAGCTCGCGTTCTTCAAGCATCTCCATGCCGCACGGCAGGTCTGCTCTTTCTTCATTTAAATATACATTATCATATAATATGCTCTTCAATCCCAAAAGATGATTTTCCCCTGCCATTGCAACGAGCAGCAAGCCATTCGGCTTTAAGACCCTTGCAAATTCTTTTTCGCTGCAGGGCGCAAATACGTTTATAACCGCATCGGCAAAATTGTCGGCAAAGGGCAAAGAATATATTCCGGCAACAGCATAAAAAGCATTCCCAATTTCAAGACGCTTTGCTGCCTTAGATGCCGATTGTATGGCGGATTTTGAAAGGTCTATACCGTACATCTCTTTTGTGGCAAGCTTTGCCGCGCGATTGGTATAGTACCCTTCGCCGCAACCCGCGTCTATAACTCTATCGGCTTCGGAATACTTCGACAGCATTTCACATATAGTGTCCGAAATCGGCATATAGTATCCCTTTGACAAAAACTCTGTACGCGAGCGAACCGAACCCTTCGTATCTCCGTCGCCTTTTCCGAGTGAAAGATTTACATATCCCGTCGAGGAAATATCAAAGCAATGCGTGCGTTTGCCCGAGCAAGTCAAGCTTTTCCCCGAATTTGACACAAAAAGCGGAGCGCCGCATGAAGGGCACCTAAAAGTGTTATCTTTAAAAGCAGTCATCATTAATATTCCGCCTTTCACGGTACAGTTAATTTAATCATCTAAATTCTCATCGCGAAGCACGGGAAGCTCAAACCAGAAGGTGCTTCCTTTTCCAAGCGCTGAGTCCACGCCGTAGGTCGCTCCGTGGGACTCAAGTATTCCCTTGACTATAGCAAGTCCAAGCCCGCTTCCGACTACGGTTCGTTTATGGACCTTATCCACCTTATAATATCTGTCCCAAATAAACGGCAATTTATCGGGCTCTATTCCCTCTCCGTGATCCTTGACCGAAATACGCACTTTGCCGTTTGATATCGTTTGTAAGACCTCGACGCGTTTATCGTTTAATGAATAGTTGACAGCGTTATTTATAAAGTTATAAATAACTTGCAGCATCATACCCTTATCGGCATTGACATACGCCTCGCCATTTTGAGTCGTAAAATCAATTTCGAAGCCGTCTTTGGAAATCAAACGATCATACCTCGTCATTGCCTGTCTTATAGTATCGGTGAGATTTATAATCTCCTTTTGCGGTTTCCTTGTACCCGACTGAGTTCTCGAAAGATCAAGAATATCGCTTACAAGGTCATTGAGCCGCGAGGTTTCATCTATAATAACCTGAATGTTTTCGGGGGAATTTTCTCCGGGGATATCTCGCATAACCTCGGCATAGCCCTTTATCATCGTCAAGGGAGTGCGTATATCGTGAGAAATATTTGCAATAAGATCCTTTTGGAGCTTATCGGTTTTCGAAAGCTCGGAGGACGCATAATTCAATGAATTTGCCAATTCAACCGCTTCGAGATACCCTTCTCCTTTAAAATCCGCTTCATAATCTCCCTTTGCCAGCTTTTTTGCCGCCTTGTTCATTTCGACAATTGGTTTTGAAATTTTTCTCGAAATAAGCGAAGCCAAAATCAATGCTCCTATAAAAAGTACGAATCCTATCCATAAAAATTGAAGATTAAGCGTATCTACTATGGCGTTTACCGGCGTCAAATGGGAATTTAACATTATGACGTATTCTCTGCCGTCGTCACCGTACGTTATTTTTACCGAAATATTACTTATAATTTTTCCGTGATCATCCAAATACTCGCTTGCAGTCGGTATGTCGGGGAAAATTGAACGTTTTAGCATATATTCCCCACCGTTTTGCACGGCGTTCTCATAGTAACCAGAAAGTTGCTCCGATGTAGAATGATGTATAACACAATCCGGCATAGCATCTGCCGAAACCACCTCGTGAGCAATTCCCAAATTGTCATCAACTCTGAATATTCTTATACAAACTCTATTTTGAATTGCATATCCATATGCAATTTCATTTAAATATCCGTCGCTTATTTTTTCACACAATGCGGTTGTAATTCGTTCGTTTTCATCTTTTTTTGCGTTTTCATAGAAAACGTTGAGTAATATGACCTGAAATATCCAAACAACCATTAAAATAAAAAGCACAAACCATGCCAAATAACCGAAAAGCCGCCACTTTACTTCAACTTCAAAGTTTTTTTCTTTTTTCTGTTTTTTGAGATTCATATCAAACTCGTTCAACATAAATCAACTCCTCCCGACTTTCAAGATGGCGTCATTTTTCTTCAAATCGGTACCCCACACCTCTCAATGTTACAATGCAATCCGCATATTTTCCAAGACTTTTTCTCAAAAGCTTAATATGTGTGTCAAGTGTGCGGGCATCTCCGTAGAAATCATACCCCCAAACCTCACGCAAAAGCTTTTCGCGCGACAAAGCAATGTTTCTGTTCTCAAGCATATAAAAGAACAGGTCGTATTCTTTCGGTGACATTTCGACCCGATTTCCGTCTATATATACAATACGCGCGGTGAAATCGGCTCTGAGCCCCCCGTTATCTATTTCAATTATAACATTCTTTTGCTTGCTCCCGTCCGAAGCTGAATTTTTAACTCGCTTCATAACCGCGTCAATGCGAAGCATCAATTCCTTTGGAGAAAACGGTTTTACTACATAATCGTCCACACCCAAGCTAAAACCGTTTATCTTATCATATTCCTCTCCTCGCGCCGAAAGCATTATAATAGGTGTCGAGGATATCTTTCTTATTTCTCTGCAAGCCGAAAAGCCGTCAAGCTCCGGCATCATTATATCCATTATGATTATATCAAATTCGGTTGTACGGCAAAGCTGTACCGCTTCTATCCCGTCAGACACCTCAGTTACCTTGTGCCCCTCAAATTCGGCATATTTGCGGATAAGCGAGCGTATTCTCATTTCATCGTCAACTACAAGTATACTATACATAAATATAGCCCACCTCCCAAAATATTTTGTCTTACAGCACAATATCTTTAATAATTATATAATATTATCATCATTTTTTCAAGTATCAATCAAGCAGTAATGCCGCAAAAGCATATTAAGCTTTATTGCGGCATTACTCACCTATGCATTAAAAGTATTTAGGGTTCATACTCTCCGATAGTAAGCTTTACAGTCAACTGCTCGCCATCTCTTGTAATAACAACATCAACAGAATCTCCTATTGAGCATTTTTTAATGGCATCATGTGCTTCGTCAACCGTAGTAGGCGTTACTCCGTTTATTGTTTTTAAAACATCTCCTTCTTTGAGCTCATCGCTGAATTTTGACGATACGATACAAAGATAAGAAAGATTATATTTTATAAAGCCCTGTGTTATTTGCTTTGTTCTAATTTCCAAATTCAAGCCGTGGTCGGGTCTTCCCTTGACATATTTGTGGTCAAGCAGTTCAACAGCTACGTTTCTTGCCGTATTTATCGGTATTGCAAAAGCCAAGCCCTCGGCAGAATCGCTTGAATACTTTGCGTTTACAACGCCTATCAATTCCCCTCTCATATTAAACAACCCGCCTCCGGAGTTTCCGGGGCTTACCGCCGCATCGGTCTGTAAAAGCGTCATGTCATCACCGTCTATTATTACCGCCCTCTCGAGCGCGCTGATAATACCGCGTGTAACCGTTCCGCCCAACGAGCCAAGCGGATTTCCTATTGCTATAACCTCCTCGCCGACGACAAGAGTATCGCTATAACCAAGCGTTGCGACGACAAGCTCCTCCGTGGGATTTATTTTTATAATCGCAATATCTGTCTGCACATCGGTAGCGAAAAGCTCTGCCGAATAGGTCTTTCCGTTGCGAAGACGTACCGATATAGAGCTTGCTCCGTCGATAACGTGATTGTTTGTTATAATATATCCTTCCTTGGATATGATAACGCCGCTTCCTGCACCGCTTGATATATATTGACCGTAAAAGGAATTGTACGATACGATTTCGGTCTGTATTTCCACCACCGAATCGGCAACAAGCGCAGCCACGTCGGCGTAGGTAAGATTACTTTCGCCGATACTTCCCTTAGTTTCGATTTGAACGGTGACTCCGCTGTTTATAATGGTTGCCGCCGAGTTACTGTTGTCAAAGGTTACATTTGGATTTTCGCCGTCGGAAGACATATCGGAGTTCACAACACCCTGCTGCTCATCGCCCGTAATTATATCCCTCATCATATCTATTCCGCGAATAATCAAGGTCGAAAAAAATCCAAACGTCACCATAAAGAAAACGGCCATTGTAATAACTATTGCGATAATCGCACCGCGGTTTCGCTTTTGACAACTCCGATTGCCTTTATTTTTCGAAGTTGAAAATTCGGGATTGTAGCCGTTTCCGCTCGAATAACTCATAGAGTAAACATTATCAGAGGCGTTATTGTCTGTATTTTCTTGATTCTTTTTATTTTGTTCATTAAAAGAGCCGTTATTAAATTCGTTCATAATAATCTATCTCCTTAAATTGTTTTCACAGATATTATAAATACGAAATGTGACCATTTTTTGAAGAAAGCAAAAAAGCTCCTTGAAAATCCTCAAAAAAAGAGTTTTTTTATCATTTTCATTGCTTTTAAACTTAAAATTTGTTATACTTATTAAAAGGAGGGTGACGAAAAAATGACCGAGTTCATCAGGAATATCCTTAAACAATACAAAATTGATACGTTTGCGCCGATTCCGTTGAAAAGCTGCGAAATAATTCGTCCCTATCTGCTGGAAAGAGTCGGGATTTCACAAGGCACTGCGTTTATTATTGCCGTCCCCTACTATTCCGATAGTTGTGAAAAAAAGCGAAACATTTCGGCTTATGCCGTTTCGCGCGACTATCATCTGTTTTTCGAAATACTGTCGAATGAGATCTTATCTCTTTTACAAGAAGAATATAAAAATCGTAAATTTGCTTTTTTCGCAGACCACTCACCCATAAACGAACCGCTTGCCGCAGCTGCCGCGGGACTCGGTATGCTCGGTGACAACGGTATGCTGATAACCGAAAAATATTCATCGTTTGTTTTTCTCGGAGAAATAATAACAGATTTTTGCGAAAGCTGCAACGCGCAGGAGATTGTCACCTGTGAAAAATGCGGAAAATGCAAGTCCGCTTGTCCTATTCAAAAAAACGCAAGCCAATGTATTTCTGCCCTTACTCAAAAAAAAGGAGTTCTGTCAAGCTCCGAAGAGGCCGAAATAAAAAAATACGGTTGTGCTTGGGGCTGTGATATCTGTCAGGATGTCTG
>JAZNBI010000045.1:0-21056 GCA_045586995.1 Eubacteriales bacterium
GACGGCAGAGGTCCTTACACCGAGCTTGCAAAAGGCCGTGCCTATATAGTTCATCTCGTCCCAAAGGCGTTGATAAGAATATTCGTTATATTCATTTGCATCCTTGTAAAAATAAAGTGTTTTATCTCCGAAAAGCTCTGCACCGGATTTTACAAGATGTCTAAGATCGTCAATAACCTTCGGTGGCTTTGCGCCTGCAAGATTGTTTATCATTTTCATTAAACAATTTCTCCCTGTTTCTCAGATTTAATTTTTTAACAAAAACCTTTCCCATTATATATGAAATGTACAATTTTGTCAAGTTTTAACTCTCCGGTTTTAAAGTCAAACCCGTTTGAACTCAATTTTTTACATATTTTATGTTAATTGGTAATAAAAAGTATGATTTTTGTTAACATTTACGCCCTTTAATTTATCCGAAGCGTTTTTTGTCTGCGTATATCGGTTCCCTCGAAAAAGCGCACCGAATATTCGCCGAAAAGCCGACTTATTATTCTGTCGGGATATTTCTGCGTCAGCTCGTTTTGAAGCAGATTAGTGCTTATAATCGTGGATTTCTTCAAATTCATTCGAGTGTTGATAACAGTATAAACGCAGGAAACCGTAAACTGATTTCCCACCTCTGTGCCAAGGTCGTCGATTATCAAAAGGTCTGCGCTGTAATATCTGTCTATATCGACGTTGCTTGAGCCGTATGCGCTGTTACCGTATTTCTGATTCTCAAAATCCGAGATCATATTGACCGCGTTGGCATAAAGCACGTCAAATCCCTTGTCGATAATAACGCGTGCCACCGCACTCGACAGATGAGTCTTACCGAGCCCCGTCCCTCCTATAAATATGAAATTTCCGTACGTTTTATCATCAAATCCCTCGGAAAAATCCTTCATAATTTGGTAATTACTCGTCATACGTGCGAGGATTTCCGGCTTTTGAGCATAATATTTAAGGTCGAAATTTTCGAACGTCTGACTGTTGAGTAAATTTGCAATTCCCGATGATTCGTAGCCCGCCATAATAAGCGCGCGCTTCATACAGTCGCACATCATAAGGTCGTCGCGATATCCCGTATCCTTGCATTTTTCACATTCGTATTTTATGTCGGTATAGTCCGAGGGATACCCGTGCGCGTTCAAAAGCGCGGCGCGCTCGGCATTCAGCTCCTCATTTTTGCGCTTTACGGCTTCAAGCGTGCCGTCCGAGCGCAGCACTGCCGTCATTATCTCAAAGCCGACGCTGCCAAGCTTTGCATCAAGCTCGCGAATTTCGGGAATTTTTGCGTGCACCTCTGCGCGACGCGCCCGTTCCGATTCGAGAGCGTGATTATATTTTTGACGATATTCCTCGCTTATACGTTTATAATTGCTTTTACTGTATCCCATATCGCCCTCCGTTATTTTTTGAGCTTGAATTCGTTTCCGTAGCTGCTCTTAAGCGCCGCTTCAAAGAAATCGTCGGTGTTAAAGCTCTTGCCCAATTCAAGCGGCGTTTCCTTTTGAGCGCCGAGCGCCTCCTCTATTTCTTCAAGAGTTTTATACCCTTCTGCTGCCCATCTTTGCAAAATAGCGTTTGCATATGCCATAGACGGCTCGTTTATAGAATCGACCGTCAGCTCATAAGCTTTCCTTATGATCTCCTCGCCGTAGCCGAGCTGCTGCGTCCAGGAAAAGATAAACTTCTTTTCCTTTGTCGAAAATTCACGCGTCTTGATGCCAAACATAGAGCGTATCTTCGATTCTGTTGCACTTGCGTTTTCTATGTATTTAAGCTTTTCCTGAAGAAAATCGGTATCAGTAACTCCCTCATCAAAAAGCCCTATCGCCATTTTTTCTATATATCTCATTGACTTTTTGCCGAGCTTTGCGCAATGCGCAAGCAAAATAAGCACATATTCCTGTTCGAAGCCGAGATATTCGACAAACGACACGAGCGTGGAGATCTCTTTTGTGTTTAACATCTTACCGAGCACCTGCTGAGCTTCGTTTATAAGCGACGCTAAGCCCCGACGCTGCTCTAATATCGACGCAAGCTCGTCGGTCGAATAATAAGGCAGCTCTTTTCTAAGAGAAACCTTATCCGATGTAACGGCGGCAGCATCCTTTTTTGCGCCCGATTTTTTTTCGTCCTCGGCTACGCTATTGTCTTTTGCGACGGGTTTGGCATTGTCCGAATTTTTCTGTCTTTTTGATTTTTTTGACTCGGATCTATGCTCAATAATTCCCGCGCCTCTCCAAAAAGAGAGGTACAAATCAAGCTGAGCCCTATCGCAGCCGATTAAAGAAGCCAACTCATCCTTGCTGTCCTCATAACAGGTACGAAACTTTTCCGATGATGCCATCGCCATCAAAAAAAGTAATTCTTCCCTGTCCGCGCCCTTTTCAAGCGCCGACGACGGTATTGAAATCGCGCCGTTGCCGTAATTTATAAAAAACTTCATTTATTTAGGCGTGCATCCTTTCCTTTTGATTTTTGTCCGATTTTAGCCCTCTTTCAGCAATTCAAGGGGCTTTTTTGTTATTATAACAGATTATTTAAAAAAAGCAAAGCCCGCAAAAAGTCGGTGCTTGTCAAAATTCACAAAACAAAGCACTGAAGCGGCTCCGTCGGCATTGCTCGAAAAAGCTCGAATTTTTTAAGTTTTATTTTTCCACAACAGTATTTTTTACGAAATATACGCCTATAAAGCTTTTGCGGAGCATTCTCCACACCCTGTGGAAAAGTGGTGTGGAAAAGTGGATTTTTGCATTTTTTCAAATATTTTTTTATTTTTGTTAATTTTGATGAAATTTTAGAAAATTCATTCCTTTAAAGCATAAATTAAAGCCGTCTTAAATATAATTTTCAACCGAAAATCAATCGCACGCAGACGCGTTTAAAAAGGTATCGGCAAATTTTCGCTCCTTAAACTCAAAATATCCCGCCGCCGCAACCATTGCTCCGTTGTCGGTGCAAAGATTTCTCGGCGGAACTATAAATTTAATATCCTCCTCGCGGCAAAGCTCCTCAAGCGCCGAGCGAATATGCGAATTTGCCGCAACTCCGCCCGAAAGCACAAGCTGTTTTTTGCCGTTTTTCCAGGTATCCGACATTCTCCCCACAGCAAGTCGGGTCTTTTTTACGATTGCATCGGTAACCGCCGCCGTATAGCTTGCCGCAAGATTTTCTCGGTTCGGCTCGATTCCCTTTTGGCGAAGCTCGTTAATATAATTCAAAGCCGCCGTTTTAAGTCCGCTAAACGAAAAATCAAGATTATCCCCCACGAGCGCGGGTGACGGAAGGCGAATCTCCCTTTTATCACCCTCATAAGCCAATTTGTCGAGCGCAGCTCCGCCGGGATATTCCATTCCTATAACGCGGGCTATCTTATCAAACGCCTCACCTGCGGCGTCATCGCGAGTGCTTCCTATCTCCTCGAAATCGGTATAGCTTTTCACGTTATAAAACGAGGTATGACCTCCCGACACGACCAACGCCAAAAAAGGCGGTCTGAGCTCGGCATCCGCAAGATAAGCGGCGGCAACGTGCGCGTTTATATGATTTACCGACACCAGCGGAATACCCTTGGAAAAGGCAAGCGACTTTGCAAAATTTACTCCGACAAGGAGCGCTCCGATAAGCCCCGGATGCGTCGTGACCGCAATAGCACCGATCTCCGAAAGCGATATTCCCGCCTCTCTCAGCGCCTGATATGTAATACCCGACACCGCTTCAATATGCGCGCGGCTTGCAATTTCAGGCACTACTCCGCCGTACAGACGGTGTATATCTATTTGCGAAGCCACGATATCCGACCTTATTATTCTATGAAAGTCATCGATTTCAACCACTGCGGCAGAGGTTTCATCACAAGAGCTTTCAATACCCAAAACATACATCAGAAGATTACCTCGTTAAAATTCGTTAAAAATTAATTCCATAAGCAGAGCGTTCTCAGTGGGGTTTTTGTAAAAATTCACACGGCTTCCCACCGTGCGAAATCCAAGCGAGCCATACAAAGAAATTGCGGCGGTATTTGATTCGCGCACCTCAAGAGAGAAGCTCGTAAAGCCGTATTTTTTATATCCTTCGATCAATCCGCAAAGCAATTTTCTCGCATATCCGCGGCGTCTTGCATCGGGATGAGTTGCAAGATTTACGATTTGTATCTCGCCGCAAACCGCAACGAAGCTGCAATAAGCCAAAACTCCCTGCTCGGAGGACAGTACGAGCGCCTTCATATTTTCGTTGTCAATGTAAAGGCGAAGCGCTTCTTCGCTCGTCGGCTCGGAAAAGCAATAGCGTTCAATTTGCGAAATCTCGCAAATATCATTTTCATTCATCGGCCGCAAAATCATAATTTTTCACCGTTTTCGCCAAAAAACATCTCAACTATTCCCTGCTTGATTTCCTTAAGGCAGCGAACGTAGCTTTCGACATCGGTTCCGTAAGGGTCGAAAATATCACGCGGCATACAAAAAATTTTAGAAGAATATTGCGGGAAATTAAGCATAAGCTGCATTGCGTGCGACGACGAAATCCCTATTATTTTGTCGCATGAGTCTAAAATACGGGCATCTATCGTCTGTGAGCGATGGGCAATATAATTATTATCCTCGGTTGGGAAAACACCCTCGCGCTTCAACGCTTCCACCGCGTTTTCGGCAATCGGAGCGCTGTCTGCAAAAAGTCCCGCTGAAACCGCCTTTAGCCCATATTTATTTGCATTTTGCTCCGACCTTACCATATCGTTCAACAGCGCAGCCGCCATCGGACTGCGGCAGGTATTGCCCGTGCAAACGAAGCAAACCCTCAAAATATCATCCTCGCGCTCGGAAAGCAGCGCCTCAAATGAAAAATCCTCGGTTTTTTCAAGCAGATCCTTCATAAAAAATCCTCTCAGCCCGAAACATACTCGGAGAGCACGTCTCCCGCAACCACGCACCGCCCCTCGGCGCTGTTATAAATAAACGTTCTGCCGACATTGTACGCGGCAACGTATCCGCTCTCCGTACCCGAATCCTCGAGCAATCCCAGAAATTCGACACCCTCACCCTCAAGCTCGGGAGTATAGCTCTGCGGATCATCGACCGGATAATAGACCGTTCGGTCGGCGGCAAGACGAAAATACGTCAGCTTGTAATATATTCCCTCATACTTTGACGAGCAGAATTTTACCGTCATGCTGTATTGCGAAGCTATTGCGGGATATTCGACGGCGTTACCGTTCAAATAGACGTCCAATACCTCGTCTATCTCTTCTTTGTCGCTTATCGTTTCAAAAGTAATATCCTGCTCGGTTCTGCAAAGCAGAATTTTATAGGGGTCAAGCTCACTCAGCGTCGGCAGCGAAACGTCGGATGCGTAAAGCACGCTTCCGTTTCCGTCGCTGAGCCATTCGGTCGGGTCAAGCCCCTCGATCTTATAAAACTTATATTTAACGCCCGAGGTGCGATTGGTAAAATATCTGTCGCCTATCGCAATCGGCTCATAGCACGCCGGCGCAAATTTATAAGTAATATTCTTTCGGGAATCCTCAAGCGAGCCGTCATCATTAAACGCGGTGCGTCTGAACACCGAGCATGAGCTCATCAACAGTGCGAGTACCAGCACAAAAGAAATCAGCGCGATTTTTTTCATATATGCAAATCCTTTTCAAATTTTATCTCAATATCCGAACTTACCGTCCAAGGAATCGTCGTTTTCGATCCAATCGGCAACGTCTATCACGCGGAAATTAGTTCTGTCGTCACGAATAACCACCTTCGATATACCCGCGTTGATGATCATACGCTTGCACATCATACAGCTGTTCGTGCCCGAAACGAGCAGTCCGTTCTCCGGTTCAATACACGCCATATAAAGAGTCGCGCCGAGCGTCTGCTCTCGGGATGCCGCAATAATTGCATTCGCCTCGGAATGAACCGAGCGGCAAAGCTCATAACGCTCTCCGCGAGGTATCTGAAGCTTTTCACGGATACACCGTCCAATATCGTTACAGTTTTTTCTGCCTCTGGGCGCGCCGTTATATCCTGTTGAAATAATCACGTCGTTTTTAACGATGATAGCGCCAAACTTACGGCGCAGACAAGTGCTTCTTTCCGCAACGGTTTGAGCAATATCCAAATAATAATTTTCCTTTGATACCCGTTCCATAACGCCTCCATAAATCCAATAATATACTTGTAGAAGCTTCAAAAATGCATAAAACTCCACATTATATATAATTATACATTTATTTTTGGCATAAATCAAGTTATTTCTCAAATTTTATCCGAACGCACATTCGCGAAATATTATCGAGGCATTACTTGCACTCGGCGACCCGACTTTATCATCCTTTATATACCAATACCTCTCTTGTGTAAAGAGAGCTTTTTTATTTTCAAGCACTAAAAAAGCACCCTCACGGTGCAAATTATGCAAAAATAACCCGACGGGCTGCCACAAAGCGCACGAGCTTTTGTGACAGCCCCCGAAAAAATGCGAATTAATCCTCGTCGAGTGCTTCAAAGCTTTCTCTGGCTCGGAAAATAAGCGATATACACCACACGCCCGCGAGCGCGACAATCGTATAAATTATTCTGCTTGCCACCGAGTCTTGCCCTCCGCATATCCACGCAACTACGTCAAATTGAAAAAGTCCGATGCTTCCCCAGTTGAGAGCGCCGATAACGGTTAAAAATAAGGCGATTCTGTCTACAATCATATTTTTTCCTCCTGTTTTTTTGCGGATTTCTCCGTTTATCGATAGTTTTTACATCATCGCGTAAAATTATGTGCAAAAAATAAAAATATGATTAAAATCAAAAATCTATTGAAGATATGAAAGTTTTGTGATATAATGATTTGGATATGTGTTTTATTTCCAAAATATTTTGATTTGTTTTTTCGCTCGACAGCTCCCTGCCGACGAAAATTTATAATAAAACTGTGTACTTTTACGGAGGAAATTTTGAGAACCACTCTGAAATTGCGTTCCGGCGCTACAATAGCTTCAATTTCGCCGCGCACCGCAGAATCCAAAAACTATCTTACTCGCCAAATTTTAAATCAGCTTCATCTGCAAGCAACCGGCGAGCCAATCGCGTTTTCCAACAATGCCGACGGTTCGGTCCTGTTCTATTTTGATTCCGAAAACGTAGTAGAGGCACCGCCCGAGCTTTGGTATTACCCTTCTTCAAAATCCGAAGAAATGATTCTCCCGAGCGGCAGTGTAATTTCCAAAATGAGCGTTAAACACGCCGCCACGTTGGGCTTTTATACCGCAGAACGCCTTCAGCAAATGAACTGCGAAGCCATAGAAGAGCCGGTCGGCTTTACCTATCGCAACGATAAAAGCGTTCTTTATTTCTACGATAAGAAAACCGCCTTGCGCCTGCCGCTTATGTGCATCAAATGCGGCAAAGCCGTTCGCTTTAAGCGCAAGCTTTGCGAAGATTGCTATAATGAAGATCTGGCAATTCGCCGCGCAGAGGGTGACGCTCACCGCAACGCGTTCTACGAAATGGACAGAAAGCGAGTCTTGTTCTTCGATCTGGAGCTTACGGGCTTTTATGACCGCGACGAAATTATTTCGATCTCGATTTTAAACGCCGCAAACGAGCTGGTTATGAACACGTTGGTAAAGCCGTCGCATACAAAAAAATGGAAAAAAACCGAAAAAATTCACGGAATTACTCCCGAAATGGTACAGGACTCGCCCGAGCTCTCCGAGCTTGTTCCGCAGATCAAGGAGCTCTTTGAAAATGCCGACGCTATTATAGCATACGGCGTTTCTACCGATTTCAGTCATATAAAATATATCTACGAAACCGAGGAGGAGCGTGAGGCGCTTCACAAAAAGATCCGTTGCTGCGCAAACGAATTCGTAAGATACATTCACGAGCATCGTCCCGATGTGCTGCACGCTTCGCTTACCGATGCTATGGAATGTCTTGGAATCGATTGGGACGGTATTCCCCATTCCTCTATCGCAGACACCTATGCATGCGCAAAGGTTTGGAATACTCTTTTCCCGAATTATTATAAAAATTGACGCTTCTCTGAATTTTTGCGCTTGAGTAAATTCGTTTTTATAAAAATCATATGATTGTTTTTTGCATCAGACAAGCAGTATTTTAAAATTTTAATCCGCAAAAGCGGCATGGAGGTTGATATTATGGACGCGTTCTTCGGTTTTGATTCTCCGCATCCACCGCTCGAGGGCTTGGAGCTGTTGACCACAACCTATTCACCCGTTGAGCTTATGATCACCGAAAGTGTTTTGAGCGATGCAAAGATACCCTATATCGTCAAAGAACGAGGCGCGGGCGGTCTTATGAAGATCGTCGGCGGATATTCTGTGTGCGGCTCGGATATTTTCGTGCGCAAGGAGCATCTCGATATAGCCCGCGAGCTTTTATCTGCCGCAGAGGACGGCGACTCGGCTTCGGAACACACCGAAAAAACCGAAGCTTCCTCTGAAACTTCCTCGGACAGTTCAGAAGAAAAATAACGCTCTCGTTTTGCTAAAAAAAGCAAAATGGCGGCATACGTGCGCAGTTTTTCGCTAAAATATACTTAATTCCTATATAGGAGGAAATTCGAGGAGACGTCGTTGTCTCCTCGTCTGTCAATTTATGATGAACACAAAAAACAAAGAAATCATTCTCTGCAAATACGGAGAGATAGTATTAAAGGGCGCTAATCGCCGTACCTTCGAAGATATGCTTTGCAAGGAGGTTCGCAGGCGCGCCGCAAGATTCGGTAATTTTAACGTATACCGCGCGCAAAGCACCGTATACATCGACCCTCAGGACGACTCTGCCGATATTGACGGCTGCTTTGAGGCATCCCGCAAAATTTTCGGCTTTGCCGCAGTAGCCCGTTGCGCCGTTTGCGAAAAAAACATCGACGCCGTAAAGCGTTGCGCCGCCGAATATCTGCCCGAATATTTAGCGGATAAAAAGACCTTCAAGGTCGAAGCAAAGCGTTCAGACAAGACCTTTCCGCTTGACTCAATGGGAATTTCTGCCGAAATAGGCGGCGAAATTCTCAGAAATTGCCCTCATCTGAAGGTGGACGTCCGTTCTCCCGAAGTAACCGTAAAGGTTGAGATCCGCGAATTCGGCGCGTACATACACGCAGGTCAGTTCAGCGGTGCGGGTGGAATGCCGATCGGCTCAAACGGAAAAGGACTTTTGCTCTTGTCGGGCGGAATAGACTCCCCCGTCGCCGGATATATGCTCGCAAAGCGCGGCGTAAAAATCGAAGCTTTGCACTTTGAATCCTTCCCATATACAAGCGAGCGCGCAAAGGAAAAGGTTGTCGAGCTTGCAAGGATCGTATCGGAATATTCAGGACCGATATGGTTTCACGTGATTTCGCTGACGCATATTCAGGAGGAGCTTCGCCGTTGCTGCGACGAGGATTATTTCACACTGCTTTTGCGCAGATTTATGATGGAAATAGCAAACAAAATCGCAAAAAAATTCGATTGCTCGGCAATTATAACAGGTGAAAGCGTCGGACAGGTGGCAAGCCAAACTATCGAAGCGCTCACCGTCACCGACGCAAGGGCTAAAATGCCGGTTTTCCGCCCCTGTATAGGAATGGATAAGGAGGAGATCGTTCAAATAGCGCGCAAAATAAACACCTTCGAAACGTCGATACTTCCCTTCGAGGACTGTTGCACAGTCTTTACGCCAAGACACCCGAAAACCAGACCCGAGCTCCATAAGGTAGAGGCTCAGGAAAAGCTTGTCGATTTCGATGCGCTCGTTGAAGAAGCGCTCGGAACACTTGAAACCTTCCAGGTAAAATATTATGAATAATCAAAAAAACACGCTCAAAGGTTCGCATAAAAAGTCAAGCAAAAGCCAAAAAAGCTCGCACGTATGCCGCCATTTTGAAAAAAAGTCGAATTTTTCGATAAAAATCGACTCGTCCGAAAATGAGAAATCCGCATCGAGTTTTGTTAAATCAAAATCCGAAAAAAATGTGATTTGCGACGCTTCTTCGTTCAAAAACGATGCTGAAAAAATTTTTGAAATAAATCACCTCTCGGAGCTTTTGACCGACGAAACCACCGAAAAAATGTTTTTGTTCGCGCAGCATTTAACTCAGGTCAACAGAGTTATAAACCTCACTGCCATAGTCGAGCAAAAGGACGTCATTTTAAAGCACTTTGTCGATTCGCTTACAATTTCGAAATTCATTCCGAAAAATGCAAAGCTCATCGACGTAGGATGTGGCGCGGGATTTCCTTCTCTGCCGTTGGCAATTTTTCGTCCGGATCTGGATATTTTGTCCGTCGACAGTACCGACAAAAAAATTAAATTTGTCAACGCTTCGGCTGAACTCTTGGGGCTTGATAATATAAGGGGAGTTTCCCTTCGTGCCGAGGATGCCGCTCACAGCTCAGAGCTTCGCGAACGCTTTGACGTTGCGGTAGCCCGCGCAGTTGCTCCTTTGCCGATTCTCGCCGAGCTGTGTTTACCGTTCGTCAAGGTCGGCGGTGATTTTTTAGCTATGAAATCAAAAGAAGTCGACGGCGAGCTTGCGCTTGCAAGCACCTCGCTCGCTAAGCTCGGGGTCGTGGATATTGTTGGAGATATTTCCAATATTTCCCTTTTTCTCAATTCAGATATATCTGAAAAGGCGTCCGAAGATGATGCTACAACAAATGATACGCTCAAGCGTAATATAATTATAGTAAAAAAATCCGCCGAAACTCCGAAAGAATTTCCAAGACAATATTCTCAAATTAAAAAATCTCCGCTTTAAAATATAAAACCATAAATAGTTTAAATCTTTAGAAAACCTCCCGTAAAAACGGAGGTTTTTTATTGTAAAACGAAACAACACGAATAGTCCCGTGATTGGGGAGAGGTTAACCGATAAACAGAAAAACAAATAAGAGAATAACGAAGAAAAAACATTCATGAATTGTACGGGACTCGTCGAGGACGCCGGTCCTTTTTTGTACGTCCTTATAATTTTATAAGACAATAATTAGTATTGAATTTTCTTGTTTTTGTAAATAAAATTTACTAATATCAAAATAAATGCGTTTTTTTCATATTCTCCCCTTCCCCGACAAAAACAAATATTAACTTCTTCCAAGTTTAGACGATTTTTTATCACCGCGTATGATAAAATATTCTTGCTTTATAAATTTTAAAATAAAAGGACGGAATATTATGAATTTGGTAAAAAACAGCTTTAATAAACGAATAAAGAAGAATCTTGCGGACTATGATGCCTCAAAAGTGCTTCAAATAAATGTAGAACAAATCAAGCCGAACCGCGCGCAGCCGCGCACAGAATTCGACACAAATACAATTATTCGTTTGGCAGATTCAATCAGAAGATATGGAATAATTCAACCGCTTACGGTTCGAAAGCTCCCCGACGAAGATCTGCCCGAGCAATATGAATTAATCGCAGGCGAACGCCGACTCAGAGCTGCAAAAATCCTCGGTTATGAGAAAGTTCCCTGCATAATTTTAGAAGCAAACGACCGCCAATCCGCTGAAATGGCTATTATTGAAAATCTTTTGCGCGAGGATCTTAATATTTTCGAGCAAGCCCAGGCGTTTGACCGATTAATTACAATTTTCTCGCTAACTCAAGAAGAAGTTGCAAAAAAACTCTCTATCAGTCAATCCGCAGTAGCAAATAAGCTGCGGCTTTTAAGATTAAGCAAATGCGAACGCGATATAATTGTCGAAAAAGGTCTTACCGAACGTCATGCGCGCGCGCTACTTAGAATTACTGACTGCGAAATGCGTCTTGCGGCGCTCAAACATATTGTCGAAAACACGTTAAACGTGAGCGAAAGCGAGGCATACATAGAAAAAATAGTACTTAATCCGCCGACAAACGACTGCATTTGTGTTCAAAGCAACTCAAAGAAATCAAAGCCGCTCGATTTAAAAAGCTTTTCGGGAAGCTTAGAACGCGCGGTTTCAGCATTTAATCTTTCGGGAATCTCGGCAGTATCCGAACGTCAAGACACCGAAAACGAGATCGTTTTTGTAATTTCAATCAAAAAAAGTCCTAAATTGCTTGAACATCCATCCAAAAAATCATTGATTGCAGATTTATAATTGTTCTGTTATTGTTTCACGTGAAACGTGGTTTCTTTGGCGATACGTTTCACGTGAAACAATTTTATATCACAACGGAAGTTGTGTTTCACGTGAAACATCTCACAAGTTTTATAGAATTGAGCATGTGATATTATAATTGTGCGCGTTTCACGTGAAACATAATATTTTTTGCTTTTTGTATTGCATTTGTATGGGCTTTGTGTTATAATATAATAGCACGAAATATACGCTTATTTGCGCTGTATTTCACCAGATTTTCGCAATTTAAATCAAAATTGCTTTCTATTTTGGAGGGTTTATAATGGCTAAAATCATCTCTTTTGCCAATCAAAAAGGCGGTGTTGGTAAAACAACCTCCGCTGTTAACGTTGCCGCGTCTTTAGGCATACTTGGATATAGGGTTTTATTGATAGATTCAGACCCGCAGGGGAACTCGACCAGCGGAGTAGGCATATCTAAAAAAGCTTTAAAGGGAACTACCAAAGAGGTGCTTTTGGGAGAATCCGACGCAAAATCCGCAATTATTGAAACCGAATTTCAGAATCTTCACTTGATTCCGACAAATATTTCGCTTGCGGGAGCAGAATTTGACCTTTTCGACTTTGAAGAAAGCGAATTTAAGCTAAGGGAAGCGTTAAAAGCGGTTGCTGATGACTACGATTACATAATAATCGACTGTCCGCCATCCTTGGGTATGCTTACCGTAAACGCTTTTGCCGCAAGCAATGGAGTTATTGTCCCGATGCAGTGCGAATTTTACGCGCTCGAAGGACTTTCTCAGCTTATGATTACCATTAAACGAATCAAGCAGCTCTATAATCCGTCGCTTACGGTGTCAGGAATACTCGTAACTATGTATAATCCGCGCCTTTTGCTGTCAATGCAGGTTATGAACGAGCTGAGAAAACACTATTCGGATAAAATTTTCTCGACCTGCATCTCAAGAAACGTAAAGCTTTCAGAAGCCCCCGGCTTTGGCCTTCCGGTATATTACCACGACAAGAACTCAAAGGGAAGCAAAGAGTATCTCGAGGTGGCAAAGCAGCTAAGCGAGCGTATATAATACAAATTGCATATACTTATATAATTAAATAAAATATTTATAAATGAAAGGATTCTAAAAATGGCTAAAACCAAAGGTGGACTCGGTCGCGAATTTTTTGAGATTTTCGACGATAATATGATAGATAGCAAAAAAGGTGCGGGCGAAATGATTCGAGTTTCGGACATTGAGCCGCGGCATGACCAGCCGAGAAAGAATTTTGACAGGGAAGCGTTGGAATCTTTGGCTGACTCCGTGGCGAAATTCGGCGTGATTCAACCTATTGTAGTACGCGAACGAACAGATTTTACAGGAAGCTATGAAATTATTGCGGGCGAACGCCGTTGGCGCGCCGCTAAAATGGCAGGGCTTTCGGAAATTCCCGCAGTTATTTTGAACGGCGACGAATTAAAAACCGCTCAGATCGCGCTCGTTGAGAATCTTCAACGCGAAAATCTCAATGCGGTTGAAGAAGCGTTGGCTTATAATGCATTGATCGAGCGTTTTTGTCTTACCCAAGAGCAGGTAGCAAGTCAGGTAGGGAAGAGCCGTTCGGCTATAACCAACACGCTTCGTCTTTTGGATCTGCCCGATGAAATGCTGGAGCTTCTCAAAAACGGAGATATTTCCGCAGGTCACGCAAGGGCATTGCTTGCTCTGACAGATATAGATAATATGCCGATTTTGGCTAACAAAATTATCGAAAAAGGGCTTAGCGTACGCGAAGCCGAAGACCTCGCCAAGCGCATGAACGCCGCTTCCGATTCTGTCGAGGAAGAGGACAAGCAGACCGATCCCGACACGGTAATGACACGAATTTATATGCGCGATTTAGAGCGCAAATCGATGTCTGTTCTCGGACGTAAGGTTAAAATTATAAGAACTAACCGCAAAAAAGTGCTTGAATTGACTTACGACAATGATGACGACCTCGAAGCGCTTCTTACTTCTATTTGCGGAAAAGAAGTTTTTGACAATTAATTACATTTTTTGCATTTTTTGGTATCGAAAGGAAAATAACGCTATGATAGATATTAAATATATTAAGGAAAATCCCGATGAAGTAATTGAGCGTCTTGCAAAAAAAGGGAAGGACGCTAAAAATGAAATTGCTCAGATTCTTGAGCTTGACAGCGCGCGTCGCAATCTTATTGCCGAAACGGAGGCGCAAAAGGCAGAGCAAAATCGAGCGTCCAAGCTCATTCCTCAATACAAAAAGGAAGGCAAGGACGCGTCCGAGCTGCTTGCAAATATGAAAAAAATTGCCGAAAACGTAAAAAAGCTCGACGACGAGCTTAAGAGCATCGAAACGACTCTTAATTCCGTAATGCTCGGTCTGCCGAATTTGCCCGATACCGACCTTCTTTCCGGCGGAAAAGAAAACAATCAGCCCTTACGCTATTTTGGCGAGCCGCATAAATTCGATTTTGAGCCGAAAAACCACGTAGATTTATGTACGAATTTGGGACTTATAGACTACAAGCGCGGAACAAAGCTCTCCGGCAACGGTTTTTGGATATATCGCGGAATGGGCGCGCGTCTTGAATGGGCGTTGCTTAATTATTTTATCGAAACACATATTTCAAACGGATATGAGCTTGTTCTGGTTCCTCATATGCTCGGATACGAGTGCGGTTTGACCGCAGGACAGTTCCCGAAATTTCAGGATGAGGTTTATTGGCTCGAAACGGCAGAGGACGAACGCCGCAGATTTATGCTTCCTACCGCAGAAACCGCTTTAGTTTCGCTTCACCGCGACGAAATTCTCACCGAGGCAGACCTTCCGAGAAAATATATAAGCTACACTCCTTGCTTCAGAAGAGAAGCGGGCAGTTACCGTTCCGACGAGAGAGGAATGGTAAGAGGACATCAGTTCAATAAGGTTGAAATGGTACAGTATACTCTCCCCGAAAAGAGTGACGAGGCGTTTGAAGAACTTGTTGCCAATGCCGAAGGACTTGTAAAAGGACTCGGATTCCATTTCAGAACTGTAAAGCTTGCAGCTGAGGACTGCTCGGCCTCAATGGCTCGCACGTATGATATTGAAATCCAGATCCCGTCCATGAACGGCTATAAAGAGGTCAGCTCGGTTTCGAACGCACGCGATTACCAGGCGCGCCGCGGTATGATGCGCGTAAAACGCGATAACGGAAAAATCGAATACGTGCACACGCTTAACGGCTCCGGACTTGCAACCAGCCGAATTTTGCCTGCGCTCGTTGAGCAAAATCAAACGAAGGACGGCGACGTTATCGTCCCCGAGGTTTTGAGAAAATACGTCGGCTGCGAAATAATTAAATGCCAAAAATAAAATTCTAAGGAGGCAAAAAAAATGTTTAACCGATTCATTTGCCTGCTTTCAACTTCGGAAGAGCCATCATTGTTTAGGGAAATTATCGATTATCTCAACGATAAATTCTTTTCTCCCAGTTTTTCTGTATACGACAATATTAACTTCGGAAGCGGCACGCTGATTTCGATAAAAACGATTATTTTCGGATTTTTTATCGGTGTTTTTTTGGCGTCGATTGCTTCGATTTTAAATAAACGAGTACGCGGGGATTTTGTACGCCTGTTGATTTCTGAGAACTGCAACTCGCCCGAAACCGCAAAAACGCTTTCTGAATTGGGCTATTACAAAAACACTTTTATAAGAAGCTCTCTAAAGCGCGGCAGTGCGTTTAACGGAATAGTGCGTTGCGTTCAAAAGGAAATTTTTACAGAGTCCGAGCAAAAGCGAGAAGCAGCATACTTGGCTGCCTGCGAGGAATGTAAGCAAAACGGCGAAAAAAAGCCACAAGCACCCGAAAGCGTGCCGTTTATTATGGATCTTAACACGGCTCGATTTTATATTGCCGAGGATGACCGCATCAAAGCCGAAATAAAGTTTGAAAAGAAGGGGACGAATTGGCTTGTTTTGTTGTTCGTTTTTATCCTTTCAATTACGATGATATTTGCTATTTTTATGGCACTGCCCGAGATTTTTCAGATGCTCGATAACTTTATTTCTATGTTTACTGTCGGGCATGTATCATGAGAAATTTTTTTGAAACACTTCAAATTCGGCTAAAATCGCGCACGTCCCCCTTCAAATTGCTTCCAAGCCCTATAGAATGTCTGAAAATATCGGCTTTTTCGCTTCTTTTGGTCATTCTTATTTTAGGTGTTCTTCTTTTGTGCGGAATGAGATATCTCACGTTTACGAGCTCCGACGGTGTCGATTGCAGATACTTTGGATTTTTCCAAAACGGCGCGGCAAGCAGCGGTAAGCTTTTTGCCACTGACGGAAGCTTTATAAAATTTTCGCAGCAGTCGGGAAGCGCACGTCTGATATACTCGGACGGTTCGATTTACAAAGGGCAAATCGTCGGATTTTTTCCGAACGGCGAAGGAAGCTATGTAGCTCCTGACGGAACGAAATATTCGGGTGAATTTAAAGATGGAATGTTTTTCGGGCAGGGAATTTGCGAATATCCCGACGGCTCACGCTATGAGGGTGAATTTAAAGACGGCTTAAAAAACGGGAAGGGAACTCTCGTTATGGCTGACGGCTCAATATATACGGGCGATTTTATAGACGGAGAAAAGTGGGGTTTTGGCGAGGTAAAATACAAAAACGGCGACACGTATAGGGGGCAATTTGTTTCCGACATGCGCCAAGGCCACGGTTTTTACACCTTTGCCGATGGCTCTTGCTATACGGGTGAATTTGAACGCAACCTTCCGAACGGAAGGGGAGTTTGTATTTGGCAAAGCGGAGCTGTATTTGACGGAATGTTTATAAACGGTAAAATAAGTTAAATTTTTAAAGATAAATATAAAGCGCTAATCGACTTTTTTCGCGTAAGGATGGCACAGATTTGTTCGCAATAAACAAATAATTATCCCCGCCGCCTTGTCAGTAAAATCCACTCGTTTCGGCGGGAGCAAGCCCTCGCCCTACGACATTGACCCCGTTATAACACAAATCGGCAGAGAAAATAATATCTCTGCCGAAATTTATATCCTATGGGAGGCGTTTTGCCTCCCATTCTATCGTTTAAATCGGATAATTGCGGGAGGAAAGACCCCTCCACTACGATGTAGATGCCTCAGCTTCCTTATTAGAAGGAGGATATCTACGTTTTTAATTTCCAATTTTCTCCGTTAAAGACAACAGAGAAAAAGAAGCGGGCATTTTTCTTTCGAATCAGACGACAAAACGCCAACCGTACACCCAACCCAATCATCGACTCCTGTTACTCAACCCCAAAATATAATCCGCGCTGACACCGTAGTATTTGCAGAGCTTCACCAGATGGCGAAGGGGGAGCTCGTTTGCCCCCCGCTCGTAGCGGGCGTACATGGTTTGGGAAGTCCCTAACATATCGGCAATTTCCTGTTGGGTCTTGTCATGGTCCTCGCGGAGATCGCGGATGCGTTTTACGTAAGTTACTTCCATTTCATAACCTCACTGTAATAGTATTGAGTTTATTATATCAAGTACAGATGTTTACTATAAAATATAGTACAGAAATTTACTAAACGCTATTGACAAAAGCGCATAGAAATGATATAATGCTGTCAAGTGATCCAAGAGCACCCACGGAAAAGGACACACCCGTGAACGTGTCGGAGGATCGCACCCGAAAACGCTGTACAAGCAACAGAAAGGAGACAATTCTATGAAAAAAATTTCGTGTATCGCACTCGCCGCCCTGCTGGTGCTGGGCATTATGCTGGCTCTTGCCTCCTGCGATGCCAAGGGCCCCGAGATCCCCGAGGGCTACCAGGTCTATGAAAACGGAGGTCTGTCTTTCGCCTATCCCGAAAACTGGACCAAAACCGACGGCAGTACAGTCATTCTGATCAATCCCACGGGAATTGGCAATAACATCACGGTGGTCTACGAAGGAAAAACCGATCTGTACGCTGAAATGACGGCTGAGTCCTTTAACGAACTCCTGAGACCCACCTTCGAAGCTATGGGCATGACGCTGTCAAACGTGACCGTCAATCAGAAGACCTCCAACGGCCTGGACGTGACCGAGATCAACTATACGGCCAAGATCATGGACGAGACTATGGAGCAGACTGCCTTCATCGTCACCGTCGGCGACCGCACCTATACCGTTACCGTGACCGAAACGACCCAGGACGATACCTTGGTGTCTAACGTGTTCAACACCCTGTACGAAGTGAAGTAACACAGCATAGAAAAAGACTGCACAAGGGATACTTCTCATAAGGATGTTTATTCACAAGTCGTGGATTGAAACGCAATAAACAAATAATTCCCCCGACAGATTTATTAAAAGTCTATCGGGGGATATTTATTTATGCTCCAACAATATAAATCAATCCAAAAAGCAGAAAGCAAACGACAGAATTGGCGGCATTAAGATAAACGGAATACCAATCAATAGTCAAAAGCGAAAAGAAGTAAGCAATAGCTAAAATCAAAAGAAATACAACTTTGTAGGGCGGGGGCTTGCTCCCGCCGCCTTGTCAGTAAAATCCACTCGTTTCGGCGGGAGCCGATCCCTGTAATTTGGGACGGTTAGAACGCAAAATCGGACCGCCGAGAATGGCGGTCCGTATAATTTTTTGTGTAAATGATCCTTATTTTAATTACTTTTGCAATTTTTAATAAAATCGAGGAAATTCTGCAAAATAATTTGCGCCGAAAGAGTATCGATAACGTCCTTTCGTTTTTTTCCTTTTGTATCGGTCTTGTTGAGAAAACGGGTTGCCGCCATAGTTGTCATTCTTTCGTCATAAAGCGCGATGGGAATTTCAACGCGCTCTTTGAGTAATTGCGCAAATTCCTTGACACGCTCCGCGCGAAACCCTTGTGAGCCGTCCATATTTATTGGAAGTCCCACAATAATCGCCGAGGCGTTGTTTTTCTTAACAAACTCGGCTACGGCGTCTGCGGTTTTTACAATTCCTCCCACAGAAATCGTTTCCACACCCGAAGCCAAAAAGCGCGAAGCGTCCGAAATCGCAAGCCCAGTGCGCTTGTCGCCGAAATCTATCCCGACAACTCTGCCCTTACAGGCGGCGACTTCGGCAATGTTTTTTTCATCGGTCATTAATTGATTCCTCCAAGGTATTTTTGCTGTTTTAACGACAACGTGTCGATTTTTTTACCCATTGAATCGAGCTTTAAGCGTGCGACCTCGTTGTCGATCTCCTCGGGAACGGCATAAACCCTTTTCTCAAAGCTTCCCGCGTTGCGAGCCAAATATTCAAGCCCTTTTGCCTGAATTGAAAACGACATATCCATTATTTCGGCGGGATGACCGTTTCCTGCCGCCAAATTAACAAGACGTCCTTCAGCAAGCAGATTTATAACTCTGCCGTCGGGCATCGTATATCCGACGATGTTCGGCTTTCTTGAAGTAATGCTGCAGGCAAGCTCCTCGAGCGCCTTTTTATCGATTTCGACGTCAAAATGTCCGCTGTTAGCGAGAATAACGCCGTCCTTCATAACCTCAAAATGCTCTTTTCGAATAACGTCGCAGCAACCGGTAAGCGTTACAAACAGGTCGCCGATCTTTGCCGCTTCGTCCATCGGCATTACCGAAAATCCGTCCATAACCGCTTCGATGGAGCGAATCGGATCTACTTCGGTCACGACAACGACCGCGCCCATACCCTTTGCGCGCATTGCCAAGCCCTTGCCGCACCAGCCGTAGCCCGCGACAACAACGGTTTTGCCCGCAATAATAAGATTTGTGCAGTTCATAATTCCGTCGAGGGTTGACTGACCTGTTCCGTATCTGTTATCAAACAAATATTTGCAATTTGCATCGTTTACGTCGATCATAGTGTAATTCAAAAGCCCCTCGCGCTGACGCGCCATAAGGCGATGCACACCCGTAGTCGTTTCCTCGCAGCCGCCGATAAGATTTACGCCGTACTCGGCGCACTCGCCGTGAAGAAGCGAGATAAAATCTCCTCCGTCATCTATCATAAGGTCAGGACAAGCCGAAAGCGTGCGGCTGAGGTGCTCTACGTATTTCTTTTCGTCCACGCCGTGAATAGCGTTGACCTCAAAGCCGTCCTCAACGAGCGCGGCGGCGATATCGTCCTGAGTGGAAAGCGGATTGCATCCCGTTACGAAAACCTCAGCACCTCCGCTTTTTAAAACCTTTGCGAGATACGCGGTCTTTGCCTCAAGGTGAATCGACATAGAGATCTTCATTCCCTCAAACGGCTTATTTTTTTCAAAATCGGCTTTGATTTTATTCAAAACCGGCATATATGACTTTACCCAATTAATTTTATCATGTCCCGATCTTGCCAGAGATATATCCTTAATTTCAGACATTATTATATTGCTCCTTTATCTAAAATATCAATTTGAGGCGTACCGTGCGCGGTTTTTTGAAAAGCTGTAATAATAAATATTTTTTTCCGAGCATCAAAAAAGCCGACCGTCGGCTTTTTTTCGCAGGGACTGCGCCAATGACGCAGCCCCTTTTAAATTTGGATTTTATTCGGAAATCTCCTTTTCCGAAGTGGATTCGGCTTCAATTATCTCGGAAGTCGGCTCGCCGTTTTGCGAAGCTTCGCTTATATCAGCGTCCTTTTCAACCTCTTCTTCGCTTGCGACCTTTGTAATATTTGCAATTTTTTGACCGTCCGACATTCTCATAACGATAACGCCCGAGGCACTTCTCGAATAAGTGGGAATATCCTTTACGGGAGTACGTATAATAGTTCCTCTGTCGGTAATTATCATAAGGTCGGTCATATCGTCCACTACTGCGATGCCTGCAAGCTTTCCTGTCTTGTCGGTAAGATTCTGGCAGGTTACACCGAGTCCTCCGCGGTTTTTCATAACTCTGAAGTCGTCAAAGCGGATCCTCTTTCCGAAGCCGTTTTCCGAAATCGTCACGAGCTGACGCGAATCGTCAACTGCGACCGCGCCGACAACAAAGTCGCCGTTTCGCAAG
>JAZNBI010000046.1:0-2032 GCA_045586995.1 Eubacteriales bacterium
TGCCTTACCGTTCATTTCTCTTTCGGCGGCCTTATAGTCCTCCTCGGTAAAACGAGGCATCGGCATTGTCTTGTGAAGAATAAATTGCTTTATAGTTCCGAGAATACTCTTGAAAATCCAATATACAGCAACAGCTGCCGGTACTATGAACGTAAAATATACACTCATAAGCGGCATCGTCACGTCCATAACGTTATTGGAGCAGCCCATCGCCTGATCCGAGGCGGTGGTCGGCTGGTATGTGAACTTTCTGGTCAGCTTCGTACTAGCGAAATAGAACACAAATGTGAGCACCGGAATGATAAGCAGCCAGTTAAAGTTCGTAAAGCTCGGGGTAAGTCCCAAATTAAGTCCGAAAAGTGAGAATTCCGGTAAAGATGCGAAGCTTTCGCTGAGCTCCGCATAAGCCGCGCTGTCAAGGCCTTCGAAGAAAGAGAAGCCCTTCTTTGAAACAAGCTCTTGAATCGCATAGATCAGCTTTATTGTTCCGCTTTGTGCCGACACATTATAGCCGACTATAGACACAGCGGTCTCGCCGATAGCATTAGCGGTTTCAACACCGTTGACGATAATCGTCGGCGAAAGATAATTGGTAATAGCCGTAATAGTTTCAGACGACCATTGGCTAACATACTTCAAAGGATCTATTACTATCTGATAAAGCGCCAAAATAATCGGGAATTGGATCAAGAGCGGCAGGCATCCGCCTGCGGGATTAAAATTTTCTCTTTGATAAAGCTCTTGAATTTCCGCAGTTATTTTTTGTTGAGTGACTTTATCTTCACGTCCTGCATATTTTTTACGAATCGCCATTTCCTTCGGGCGAAGCTTTGCTTGTTTTATTGAGTTTTTTTGCTGTTTAATGCTCAAAGGCAGCATTAAGATCTCGACCACGACGGCAAAGATAAATATCGCGATAACGTAGTTACCCGTAATGTTATCAAGCCAAGCGAGAAATGTTCCTATCCATTTAAGGAGCGTATCAATCATTTTTACACATTAGCCGACACAAAAAAGTGTCGCATCCCCTTTAGTTATTTTGATCCTGCGTCATTGTTAATATTCTCATCACCGCGTTTTTCCCTACGTGAGCGCTTTTCGGGTACGGGATCATATCCGCCTGCGCAAAAGGGATTGCAGCGGAGTATTCTCCACACCGTCAAAAAGAACCCAACAAAAAAGCCACGTTTCATAAATGCTTCAATAGCATAGGCAGAGCACGTCGGCGTGAACCGACATGACGGGTAACGTTTCAGCGGCGATATGAATTTTTGATAAAAGCGAACCAACCATATACAAATATATTTCATTATTCCTCTTTTTTTCCCGAAGCTTTTTCGGGCATAAGCATTTCAAGCTTTGAAAAAGCATATCGCAACTCCCTCTCCACATCGGTGCTTTTGACCGACACGGCATCCTGTCGTGCGGAAATAACCACAAGGAATCCGGTCTTAAGACATCCTTCCTTTTTAATGGCATCGTAAGCCGCGCGCAAAATACGCTTTGTGCGGTTTCTCGCAACCGCATTACCAAGCTTTTTTGTGACCGACAAGCCGAGCCGATTGACATATTTTTTTTCGGGATTTGCAAGCATCAAGCGTTTTGCAAAATAATCCTTGAGGACATAGACGCAAATCAAATGTCCCACAAATTTTTTGCCGTTTCTGTATGCTTTTCCATAAAGATGATTTTGAGTAATTGCCGTATTCTTCATTGTTCAACTCGCTTCCGTAGCATTATAAACAACAATTTTAGGTTGAATTTTAATTAATTTAAAGACAGTAAAAACACCGATTCCGCACGAACTCGCAAAAGCGGTCGGCCGGCAATCGGTGGTTTTATCTCAACTCAATCCGTCGCGTGAGAATACAACGAACAGATCTTAATAAGTCAATCTCTTTCTGCCTTTGGCGCGTCTTCTTTTGAGAACGTTTCTTCCATCTGCAGTTTTCATTCTTTTTCTGAAACCGTGCTCTTTCTTTCTTTGACGTTTTTTAGGTTGATATGTCCTGAGCATAATTGCACCTCCTTG
>JAZNBI010000047.1:0-13510 GCA_045586995.1 Eubacteriales bacterium
TGTTGCCCAAATACAGAGGCGCGGCGCCGATTCAGCGTGCTATTATCGACGGCGAAAAGTTTACCGGAATTACAACGATGTTTATGAACGACGGAATAGATACGGGCGATATGTTGCTTTCCGCAAAAATGTCCATTTCGGAGGAAGATAATTTTGAAACTCTTCACAACAAGCTCGGTGAGCTTGGGGGAGATTTACTGATAGAAACTCTCAATGCAATAAAAAACCACACGCTCGTCCCCATAAAGCAGGACGACAGCTTGGCGACGTTTGCAAAAAAAATCGAAAAAGATGATCTGCGCATAGATTTCTCCAAAAACATATCCGATATATGCAATCTTATAAGAGGGCTCTCCCCCTTCCCGCTTGCATATACTCACACGCCCGACGGCAAAATACTTAAAATAGTAAGTGCACGTATAGATACTATCGGCAAGGATACAGGTCTTGAGCACGGTACGGTCATAAATCTTGCCGACTCTCGTGTGGGAATCTCTTGCTGCGGCGGAATAATAGAGCTGCTTGAGGTTATACCCGAAGGAAAGGGTAAAATGTCGGCGGCGGATTTTATTCGAGGCAGAAAGCTGTCTGCGGGAGATATTCTCAAATAAAAATTAAAGGTAGGTAAAATATATGTTGTGGTTTGATGCTTCTATTATTATAGTTATTCCTGCGCTCATTTTTTCAATATGGGCACAGATAAATGTCAAAAATACATTTGATAAATACAGCCGATTGTTTTCGAGAAACAATTTCACCGGATACTCTGCGGCAAGAAAAATTTTAGACGACAACGGACTTCACAATGTCAGTATCGAAAGAGTTTCAGGGCACTTGACCGACCATTACGACCCCAAAAACAATATTATTCGACTTTCCGAGTCGGTATATGATTCAAACAGTGCCGCCGCTATCGGCGTAGCGGCACACGAGGCGGGACACGCCGTTCAATATGCGAAGGGATATTCGCCCATGAAATTACGTGCGCTCATAATTCCCGCAACGAATATCGGCTCTATGATATCTATGCCGCTCTTCTTTATCGGGCTTTTGTTTGCCAGCGAACCGCTTGTGTTTGCGGGTATCGCGGCGTATTCTCTTATAGCTCTTTTTCAATTGATAACTCTGCCCGTTGAATTCAACGCCAGCAAACGCGCGCTGGCATCACTTGAAAATTCGGGATATCTTTACGATGACGAACTCGTTGCATCCAAAAAGGTTCTGAGTGCCGCTGCTTTGACCTACGTTGCCGCGCTTGCGACCTCCTTGCTCACGATTCTCAGATTGCTTTTCATTGCAGGAAGGCGAGATTAATGGAGCTTTCGGTTAAAAAAGATCTGTTGGGAATGTCCTTTGACGAGCTGACGGAATTTATGCTTTCGCTCAACGAGCCGAAATTTCGAGCAAAACAGCTTTTCGAGCAGATGCACAAAGGGCTCTCGCCCGATGATATGACAAATATTTCAAAAGCGACTTGTAAAAAGCTGGAGGACGCTTTTGCATATTATTATCTCCCAAAGCCGGAGCTAAAGCTCGTTTCCAAATTGGACGGTACTAAAAAATATCTTTTCGCGCTCGCCGACGGCAACTGCGTGGAAAGCGTTGTTATGAAATATGAGCACGGAAACACTATATGTATTTCGTCACAGGTCGGATGTCGAATGGGATGCGCGTTTTGCGCATCCACCATCGGCGGCAAGGTTCGCGACTTAACGCCGTCCGAAATGATAGGACAGATCATAAGCGCCGAAAAGGACAGCGGTGAGAAGATTTCCAACATCGTTATGATGGGTATCGGTGAGCCGCTTGACAATTATGACAACGTAGTTAAATTTCTTCATCTGGTCAACGACCCAAACGGTATAAATATCGGATATCGCCATATTTCGATTTCAAGCTGCGGACTTGTTGATAAGATACATAAGCTCGCACGCGAGGCGTTGCCGATTACCTTGTCTATTTCGCTGCACGCAGCCGACGACGCAACGCGCTCTAAAATTATGCCGATAAACAAAAAATGGAATATCGACGCGCTTCTCGATGCTTGTCGGGCTTATTATTCGGCAACGGGACGTCGGATATCCTTTGAATACACCTTGATTTCGGGTGAAAACGATTCCGACGAAGCAGCTAAAAAGCTCTCTGTTTTGTTAAACTCCAAGCTTCGCGCGAAAGAGCCGATGCCTATACACGTTAATTTAATTCCCGTAAACAAGGTATCTTCAATCGGCTTTACACCTTCTGATAAGACGAGAA
The DNA here is from genome assembly GCA_045586995.1 of Eubacteriales bacterium. Taxonomy (GTDB): domain Bacteria; phylum Bacillota; class Clostridia; order Oscillospirales; family CAG-272; genus JAZNBI01. Next base: position 2,257 of record JAZNBI010000047.1, read on the forward strand.
TTTCGCGTTTTTGCGAGGTGCTTGAAAAAAACGGAATTCGCGCAACGGTTCGACGCACGCTGGGGTCGGATATCAATGCTTCTTGTGGGCAGCTCCGTCGCAACTCTCTTAGGCAGATCTGATATAAAAATTAAAAAGGACAGAAACTATGACTTATTATGGAAAAACCGACAAAGGAATCATACGTGAAACCAATCAGGATGCCTTTGGTATATATAACCTACAAGGCGAAGGCGTTCTGTTTGCTATTTGCGACGGCATGGGCGGAGTCACGGGCGGTGAAGAAGCGTCAAAGCTCGCGCTTGATGCTTATTCAACTGCCATTGATACAAATTATACCTTGCTGTGTGAGCAAAAAGGCGACATAGAGCCCGCCGAACGCGAGATAAAATATATTCTCAACAACGCCTCCGCTAACGCAAACGCGGCTGTTTGGGAATACGCTCAAAAAAACTCGCAATATATGGGAATGGGCACGACGCTCGTTTCTGCTTTGTCGATAAACGGCGGCGAGAAGGTGTATATGCTCAATATAGGCGACAGTCGGCTCTATAAAATAAGCTCAACCGATATTTTTCAAATAAGCCGCGATCATTCTTACGTTCAATATTTAGTGGACATCGGAGAGATGACTCCCGAAGAAGCAAAAAACAGTCCCGATAAAAATATCATTACCCGAGCCGTGGGTATTGACCCCGATGTTGAAGCGGATATAACCGCAGTTGACACCTCTAAAAATGAAATGGATGATACATATTTTCTGCTCTGCTCCGACGGGCTTACCAATATGATATCGGATGACGAGATCTTTAATGTTGTTAACAGCAGCTGCACGGTCGAGCAAAAGGTAAACAAGCTTATTAACACTGCAAATTCCAACGGCGGAACCGATAACATCACAGTTATTCTGATATCCCTCGCCTGACCTATCGCAGAAAATATCAGTGAAAGGAGTTTCGCCTTGCGGCGTTGTATCTATGGCGGAAAATTATAATAAATATTTGGGTAGCACCCTCAACGATCGCTATTCTATAATAAACATAATCGGATTGGGCGGAACTTCGATAGTTTTCGGCGCGTTCGATTGCATTTCGGGTAAAACCGTGGCTATCAAAATGCTGCGTGATATCCAATTGGACAACGTATATTCCGTGAAACAATTTCAAAATGATGCCGATACGCTGTCACTTCTCAACCATCCGAATATAGTAAATATACTTGATACCGATATAAGCTGTGATAACCCTGCTTTCGTGATGGAATACGTAGAAGGAATCACTCTGAGAAGTCATATGGATTACCGTGGTAAATTACCTACGTCCGAGGTAATTTATCACACAATAAAAATTTTAAATACGCTATCATATCTTAAAATCGCAAACGTGGTTCACAGCGACTTAAAGCCGCAAAATATTATGCTTTTGAAAAATGGGGAAATAAAGCTTACCGATTTCGGAATAGCAAAGCGTCCGAACTCAGAGCCGCTGACCGCTTCGAATACTGCCGTGGGCACGGTTTCCTACGTCAGTCCCGAGCAGGCAAGCGGCAAGCCCTTGGGCACCGAAAGCGACATTTACTCGCTTGGCATTATGATGTTCGAAATGCTCACAGGTCAGCTTCCCTTTTCCGACGAAAGCTCTGATGTTGTAATTCACAAGCATCTCGAGGAAGCGCCCCCGCGTCCTCGAAAAATCAACCCGAATATTCCAAAAGGGCTTGAGCAAATAATACTCAAGGCGCTCGAAAAGGATCCCGAGGACCGCTTTACAACGCCAAATGATATGCTTAAATGTGTAGAGGAGCTTCGTAAAAATCCAAACGCTACCTTCTCCTTCAAGAAAAGTAAAAAGAAAAAGAGGTCTTCTTCCTCGGATGCACAGGATGCATATTCGCGTTCCACGCTCTCGGTTCTCTTGGGTGCGGCAAGCGCGTTCGTAGTTGTATTTATTATCAGCGCAATAGTAATTATGGGGAATTTTATCGTAAATAATCCCGACACGCCAAAGCGGATTAAAATTCCGAATCTCGTGGGCAAAACCTACGAGAGCGCAAAAAAAGCGGGGCTTAGCTCTGATTACTATGTCGTTAATATAGAATACGAATATACAAATTCAAAGAAGCCGAATACGATTCTCAGCCAATACCCCGAGGGCGGAACGTCCCACGAGCTTGATTTTGACACACAGCACTGTGTTATTACCTTGGTGTTAAGCGAAACACCCTACCAAACCGTGATGAGCGATTATACGGTTATGCCGTATGAGGACGCCGCCAAGGAGCTTGACCGCTTGGGCTTTGAGGTCGTTATTGTAGAGGACTTCGATAACATTGTAGATAAAGGACTCGTAAGCAAAACAGAGCCGTCGGCGGGCAGTCCGCTTATGACCGGCGACAGCGTGACGGTTTTTGTAAGCAAGGGGGAAAAGCTCGTTAACAAAAATGTTCCCAATTTCTGCGGGATGAGCGAAACGGCTGCTCTTGCGCTTATAGATGCCGAGGGCTTTATTCGCGGAAATATAACCTATGAGCGTTCGGATAGTGCTGTCGGAACGGTTATAGCGCAAAGCGTTGCAGCAAATTCGACAGTAAATCCAAGCTCAACAAGAATAAATCTTACGATAAGCGGCGGCGCTGCTTATTGATTTGGGAAAAATATGGAATATAAAACAACAGGAAAAATTATAAAAGGCGTTGGCGGACTTTACGAAATAAAAATTGCCGAAAAGGATCGTTCGATTTTTGACAGCAATATAGTTACCTGCCGCGCGCGCGGAGTTTTCAGACACAACAATATTACACCCTTAGTCGGTGACAACGTCGAACTGCTTTGTACCGAAGGCACTCGCGCCGCTACCGATGTATCGATACACAAAATACTCGAGAGGAAAAATTCTCTCATCCGTCCGCCGCTTGCAAATTTAGACTATCTTTTTATTTTGGCTGCGGTCAGATCTCCGAACCCATCCGAAGAAACCTTGGACAAGCTTATATCCATAGCGGAATTTAATAAAATCGAACCTATTATCGTCATCGGAAAAATCGACCTTGACGAACAAAAAGCCGCTTATCTGGGTAATATATATCGGCTTGCAGGATACAAAGTGTTCGAAATAAGCTGCCTTGACGAAAGTAAAAGCGCCTCGGTAGAAAAGCTGAAAAATTTCATCGTAAATCTACCGCCCGACAGCGTATCCGCATTTGCAGGTCTATCGGGAGTAGGAAAATCCACCTTAATAAATCGGATCTTCCCCTCCCTCTTGCTCGCAACCTCGGAAATCAGCAAAAAAATAGAGCGAGGAAGACACACGACACGACACGTGGAGCTTTATCGAGTGACCGATTCCCCCGACTCTCCGTATATCGCAGACACCCCGGGATTTTCAATGCTGGATTTTGAGCATTTCGATTTTTTCTCTAAAGATGATCTTCCTTATACAATGCGCGAATTCGAACAATATATCGGAAAGTGTAAATACACGAAATGCACTCATACAAAAGAGGATGGTTGCGCCGTGCTCGAGGGTCTGGCGGCGGGCAAAATTGCTCCGTCAAGGCACAAAAGCTTTGTCGCCATGTACGAGATTTTGAAAAACAAACACGATTGGGATAAAAAGCCGCAAATCGGCTATGACAAGCGCAGCCGTTAAATCTATCGAAAGGAATTTGAAATTATGAAAGCTTACATATATGTCGGCGGTGAGATTTTTGCGGACAGCATTTACGAGAGTCCCAAAAAAGACGATCTGTGTATTGCCGCCGATTCGGGTTATCTCAACGCAATGCGTCTTGGCGCGCATGCTGATATACTTGTAGGCGATATGGATTCATTGGGAGCGACCTCTGTATCAAAAGAGGTAGAGGTAATAAAGCTTCCTCCCGAAAAGGATGCTACCGACACTCAAATAGCCGTAGAGATCGCCTTGAAAAAGGGCGCTCGGGAAATTGTAATTATAGGCGGACTCAGCGGGCGTCTTGATCACACTCTTTCAAATCTCGCAATACTTGAGGATATGGAAAAAATCGGCGTTCACGCAGTAATTTTAGACGGCAAAAACCGAATCAGGTTTATGAAATCGTCAAGCACACTGATCGGGCGAAGCGAATATAACTACATCTCACTTATTGCTGCCGACGAAAAGGTTAAGGGCGTCAGCATCGAGGGCTGTAAATATCCTCTGAAAAACTCCACTGTCGAGCGTAAATTTCAATATGCGGTTTCCAACGAAATTGTTGGTAACTGCGCTTTGATTTCGGTAAAAAAGGGCGGAGTTTTCATTGTGGAATCAAAAGGATAAAATTATTTGCTACATAATTTCGCTTCTCGGCATATACTGCAAATGAAGATATTATTCAGGCAAGAGGTGAAAGTATGAAGATAATAATTATCAAATCTCCGGGACTTATATCTCCTTTACTGAGAAAATTTTTTGGGATACGAAAAAAGAAATAAAAATCGGGAAGGCGGGCAAAAACTCTTTTTGCGCTTTGCCTTCCCTAACAAAATTAAAGGATTATTATGGATAAAAAAACAAACGGATTTTTACCGTTGTGCCGTGCCGAGGCCGACGCTCTCGGCTGGAACGAGCCCGATTTTGTATATGTGACGGGAGATGCGTATATCGACCATCCGTCATTTGGAGTTGCCATTATTTCCCGAGTTCTTGAAAGCAAGGGCTTTAGAGTTGCCATACTCTCTCAGCCGAACTATAAAAGCTGCGAGGACTTTCGAAAATACGGCAAGCCGCGTTTGGGCTTTCTTGTCACCGCGGGAAATATAGATTCTATGGTGGCACACTACACAGCCGCAAAAAAGAAGCGTTCATACGACTACTATTCTCCCGCGGGAAAGGTGGGCAACCGCCCCGACCGCGCCACAATTGTATATTGCAATCGCATCAGAGAAGCATACGGCGATATTCCTATAATTATAGGAGGGCTCGAAGCATCGCTTCGACGCTTTGCTCACTATGACTATTGGGATGACAGAATTCGCCGCTCGATTTTGGTTGATTCGCGCGCCGATATTCTTACATACGGAATGGGAGAAAATATCCTGTGCAGAATTGCCGAGCTTTTGGACAAGGGCGTGCCGATCAAAAAAATTCGCGACGTGCGCGGCACGGTTTATATGTGCAAGCCGGAAGAAAAGGTATTCTTCCCTGTTGCCGCAGAGTTTGATTTTAACGAGCTCAAAAACGATAAAAGAAAATATGCGCAGGCATTCGGCATACAATATAAAAATCAGGATTCCGTGAGCGGAAAAGCGATTATTGAGCATTACGACTCAAAAATGCTCGTGCAAAATCCGCCGATGCCGCCGCTCGAGCGCGATGAACTCGATAAAGTCTACTCCCTGCCCTATATGCGAGATTATCACCCGTCATACAAGTCGCTCGGAGGCGTTCCAGCCATCGAAGAGGTGAAATTTTCCATAACGCATAATCGCGGTTGCTTCGGCGCGTGCAATTTCTGCGCGCTTGCCTTCCATCAGGGTAGATCTGTTCGCTCGCGCAGTGTCGATAACGTAGTAAAGGAAGCCGAATTGATTTCAAAAATGCCGGATTTTAAGGGCTATATACACGACGTTGGAGGCCCTACCGCAAACTTCCGATATCCCGCATGCAATAAACAGTTAAAGCACGGCGTATGCACCGACAGAAAATGCCTTGCGCCAACGCCGTGTAAAAGCTTAAAGGTCGACCACAGCGAATATATGGAGATGCTTGAAAAAATCGAGCGTATTCCGAATATAAAAAAGGTATTCGTGCGTTCGGGCATACGTTTTGATTATTTGATGCTCGACAAAAACGAAGCGTTTTTCAAAAAGCTTGTACGCGACAATGTCAGCGGTCAGCTTAAGGTAGCGCCCGAGCATTGTGTGGATTGTGTGCTTCATTATATGGGCAAGCCCAATATTGCCACATACAACCGCTTCAAAAAGAAATTTTATGATATAACTGCATCTCTGGGCAAGGAGCAGTATCTGGTGCCATACCTTATGTCTTCCCACCCCGGAAGCAGGTTGGAGGATGCCCTTGAGCTTGCATTGTATCTGAAAGAAAACAACATAAACCCCGAGCAGGTGCAGGATTTTTATCCCACACCGGGAACTGCGTCAACCTGTATGTTCCACACGGGGCTTGACCCATTTACATTAAAGCCGGTGTACGTTCCCCGTTCCTTTGAGGAAAAACAGCTACAGCGCGCACTGCTTCAGGCATACCGTCCCGAAAACGCGCCTATGGTCAAAAAAGCTCTGTATAAGCTTGGCAGAGAGGACCTCATTCCCGTACTGTTGCCTTATAAAAATAAAATTCAAAAAGTGCAAAAAAATCCAAAAACAAGCAAAATGCAGGGAAAAAATCACCAAAAACAAAAAACACACGATAAACGCGGAAGAAAGTAATTTCTCACCGCGTTTTTCCTTTTTTATTACAACATATATTGCGTTCTAATGAGCAAATTAATGTCGATAGCATTTTAGTCATTCAAATAAAAAAGGTTAGGTGATGCTTTTGAAAAGATTCAGGCGTTTAGCGTTTCTTATCCTTTGTGCGTGTATCTGCGTAGGTGTGCTTACCGATCTTCCCGTTTCCGCAGGACGGCAAAAGCTTATTCCCGGCGGAATGAACTTCGGTGTAAAATTTTTCACAGACGGACTTTTAGTCGTGGGCACGGCTGACGTAACCACCTCGGGAGGGCTTGTCTCACCTGCAAAGGATTGCGGCATTAAGGTTAAGGAAGCAATAATTTCGGCAAACGGCAAAAAATTATCCACTTCGGAGGAGCTTGCCCGCACGGTAAACGATAACGGTGGTAAAGAAATGACTCTTTTGGTAAGGGATGTAGGCGGCGAAGAACGGTCTGTTACCGTAAAGCCTGCCCTTTCTTCGGAAACGGGCAAGTGGTGCATCGGTGTCTGGGTGCGTGATTCCACCGCGGGTATCGGTACTGTAACCTATATAGATGCCTTTACCGGTTCATTCGGCGGTTTGGGCCACGGTATTTGCGATACGGATACCGGTGTTTTAATGCCTGTTGGCAAGGCGTACGTGGTAGATGTACAAATAACCTCTGTAGACAAAGGCGATACCCGCACTCCCGGCGAATTAAAAGGTACTTTCGGCAAAGAGGTAAGAGGGGAGATATATAAAAATACAGATACCGGAGTTTTCGGTACTCTTTCCACTCTGCCTGCCGTCCTTCGCGAGCCTATAGAGGTTGCCAAGCGTAAAGAGGTGACCGAAGGGGAAGCAACGGTGCTTTGTCAGGTAAACGGCAAGGTCGGTGAATATGCCATTGAGATAGTTAAGGTATATAAAGATTCGGGGGAGACCAAAAACTTTCTCATCCGCGTAACCGACCCTGCCCTTCTTGAATCAACCGGCGGTATCGTTCAGGGAATGTCAGGGTCTCCCATTATCCAAAACGGACGCCTTGTGGGCGCAGTTACCCATGTCCTCGTCAACGACCACACCAAAGGCTACGGAATATTTATTGAAAATATGCTGAATACAGCAAAGTAAAAACAAAGGTGCGTACAGAAACGCTTCCTGTCGCTGCATAATAAAAAAGCACCCCACAAATCAATTTGTGGGGTGTTTTTTGTTATAACACAGAAATTGCGGCGGTAAGTGCTGCCGTTATCTGCTTTTTTTCAAGAAAAGGATGTGTGTCTTTTGCTTGGCAGGGTAAAAATGGAACGTGTATAAACCCAACTAACACCTTTGTGTCTCTGTAATGGTGAAGCAGGGAATACATCAGGTCGTTGCATACAAAGGTTCCTGCAGAATAGGATAAACTGCTTGGAATCCCCAATTCACTTATGGCGTTCACCATCTTTTTTACCGGCAGGGTAGAAAAATAAGCGGCGGGTCCGTCCGCAACACAAGGGGTGTCAACAGGTGTGTTTCCTCGGTTATCGGGAATCCTTGCGTCTCTTAAATTTATCGCCACAGCCTCCGGCGTTACACCTTTTCGCCCTCCTGCCTGACCTACGCATAGGATAATATCGGGGGCATATTTTTCCGCCTCTGTCAAAACGGTTTTTACCGCTTCTCCGAAAACGGTGGGGACGCATAATTTTATTATACGGCAGTCGCCCAGAGTGTCCGGTAAATCCTTTATCGCTTCATAAGAAGGGTTAATGCTTTCTCCGCCAAAAGGGTCAAAGCCGGTTATTAGTAATGTCCTATTAAAACTCATTGTTTATTCTCTCATCAAGATATTGCCAGCGTGTGTTAATAAACTCGCGCAGGTAATCCACCTGCTTTTCATAGGTATCATACTTTGTGGGGCTTACGTTGCCCATACCAATCTGCTGTGTCATAATATCCCAAAGCTCAAAGTTATACTGCTGGGAGCCGTCAAGGAGGGCTGACTGATTGTCCACGGAATCCAGAGCCACGCGCAAAAGCTCATCCTTTTTCTCGTTCCAGCGTTCCTTTACGGCGGAAGTAAAAGCGGGATATTTTATAAGATAATTTATCCAGTTTTCTGTTACGTAAACGTATGTGGATTCTGTGGTACAGAACCCGTCGTAGTTTCTTATATCGCCCTGATGGTTTCCGAATGCCATATCAAAATCCCACACGGGGCCAAGCATAAGCTTACCGCCTGCCCGTTTCCACATATAACAGCTTCTGTGGAAGCAGGATTCGGTGTTAAAGGTAAGCTCCGCCACTATAAACCAGTCCACCCAAGCGTCGAGGTCGATATAATCCTGCCAGTTTTGGTCGGTCATAACAGCGTTTTCCATCGCCAGAATATATTGCTTTGCGTAGGTGAATTCGGGTGTGTTCTTGGTTTCGCTTTTCGGCTCCTTAACGTATATTCGTATAACCTTCTTGGCATCAAAATAATCGCGGTTGTATACGTTCTCGCCGTCGAAATCCCAGCCCACCTCTATAAGGAAGCCTATGTCAAGCCCGCCGAAGGTGTTGGGCTGGTCGCCCTCAATATCCGTAAAATCCAGTCTGCCGCCGCCTTCCTCAATCTTGTCTGCAAAGGAATAAACGCCCTTGTATTCACCATTTATATACAGATTCACCGAAAAATGTGTCGAGGTAAACTCCAAGCCGTCCATAACAGACGCTATCTCGTGAGCCACTGCGTTTCGGATAAGTGTCTTGTCTGCGTAGTTTCCGGTAAGCACCCAATCGCGGTTTTCGGGTAATCCGAAAAGTGACGCACCCTTATCAAGCTTAATACGGTAGGATTTCTTGGGAAAAGCGTTCCAAGATGCGTTTCCTCTGCCCCGTATCTGCAGTTGGTATTCTACACCGTCCAGTATCATTTTACCGTTTACGTAGTTTTCCTTTGAATTAATAGGTGCGTTTCCGTCGGTATATATCTGCATTACAGGCACGCCGTAGGAAATCCGTTCCCCTTTCAGCAAAAACACTCGTTGCTTTCCTTGACTGTCGGTAAAGGTTATGTTGTGCTCTTTGGTAAGGTCATATTCCTTTTCTTCGCTTGCGCCCTTTGTGCTTATGGTAAGAGATGCGCTCTTTAAGTCCTTATCGCTTGCGGAGAGAGGAAAACCCAATGTTATCACGTTACCGCGGACAGAAAATTGAGTATCCATTTCCTTTACGGAAATGCTGTCAATATTTATTTTTCCCTTTCCGCCAAGAGTATTATATTCCTTGCCGTTAAAGGTCTTTACGTTGCAAAAACACAGTATGTCCCTTTCCTCGGGCGTGTTTTCTCCTTCCCACACAATATCGCATTCCGGCGCGTCGATAGTAAGCAGACCGCTTGAAAAAAGTGATTTTGTGCTGCTTTTAATACGGATTTCCGTCGTTTCGTCGGTAACTACAACAATACCGTATTGGGATTTTTGAGGCAAACTATCGGCAGTGTAGAATATATTTATGGGTCTTTCAAAAACCGCGTTTTCGGTAAGGGAAAGGGGAGCGGTCATACAAATGGTGGGAATGCCCTCGTAATCACCGAAATCAATGTTTTTAAGTTCCTCTTCGTTGGAAACAAGAAATATACCGTCGTCCTCATCGGGGATTTCGACTATTGATATCTCTTCTTCAGAGCTTTCGTTAACAACCTGCTTGCTTTCGTCAATGGGGGCGTTAAGCACCACATCGCACCCTGCAAAAAAGACAAAGGTTAAGCATAATATAACGGAAATTATTTTTTTCATTTTTCTCCTCCCGTTATTTGTCAATAATAGGTATGAATAATTTTAACATATCCCTACTGCGGTGTCAAGACCGTGGTATTGACAAGGTTTTGAGGGTTGTGATATAATCGTGGGAAAGGTAGGTGCTTTTTGTGGAAGCGAAGAAGATATATAATAATTATAAAAGAGGTAATACGCTCCTTTTGCTGGGCTTTGCGCTGGCAGTAGTGCTTTTTACTCTGCTTGGATTTTATATAGCTGCTGTTGCTGTGTTTGGCGTGTATATTATTTTTATGCGCCGCTTTACCGCACGTCGGTATGAAAAAAATATTCTTTCAATTTTGTTTGTAGACCTTGACGGTAAGAAATATAAATCCGTCATCGCTTGTGATAAACACGCAAAAGCCCAGTGGGAATATCTGTATGCGTGTATGTATTCCGGCGATTACGATGAGGTGATAAGCTTTTGCACCGCCGCTCTGGACCGCAAAGTTAACGAGGGTATAAAGTGCGTTATGTATCTGCATCTGGCAAAGGCGTATTTTGAAACTGATGACAGAGAAAACCTTCGCCGCGTTTGCGTGGATTACAGAAGTCTTGTGGAGACTTCTAAAAACCGCGAACAGCTCCTCAGCGGAAGCGTCAATCATATAGATATGTACGAAAGATTTCTCGGCGGCGATTACGAGGGCGCCCTTACCTTAAATGAGGACAGATACGAGCCCGAGGGCGAGTATACCGCCAAGCTCAATAATTCCGGCGTGTTGTTTTATTCTGCCCTTCTTCTTTTCCGCGGCGGCGACACTGAGCAGGCAAAGGGTTTGTTTGAACAGATAGTTGCAGACTATCCCAATCTTGCGGCGGCAGATATTGCAAAACGCCACCTCGAATATATTGACGGCAAAACAGATACCCTCTGTCTTCCCTGTGCAAAGGCGGAGGAAAGCACCTGCAACGCTATGCGTGATGCATACAAGCGCTTTATGCGTATCAACCGAATAAAGCAGTGTGCCATAATCATCATCACCATCGCGGCGTTCTTTCTGGCACTTTTTGTTGCCCCAAAGGAGGGTGCCGAGGAAAGTACCGCGGCTTTGCTTAACGTAATTAAAACCA
>JAZNBI010000048.1:0-2382 GCA_045586995.1 Eubacteriales bacterium
GGGCTTTTCACAGTAAAAGCAACATCAAAAACGTTGCAGTTAGTCTGAATAATAATATTTCAACAGTCGTGGTGTCAGCTCCACTTCATCTGCCGGAATCTCGGTCAGCCCCATCAATGTGTAGAAATCCTCTGGCAAGAATACCTTACCGACTTGATATGGAGTGTTCCCATTCAGGGACTTCCTTTTGAAACTGTTGATATGATCCATCATGAAATTGATATGCCCTTGATGATACGGCTCCAGGGAAGTACCTTTTGGGATTATATAGCGGATATACTTATGGTTATTTTCGCAAGCCCCTTTTTCATCAGATCTGTTCGGCTCGCAGAAGAATATCATCGTTCTTTTGCCGCCGGAAATCGAGCGTTCCATCCCGTCAATGTCAGCAAATTCATGGCCGTTATCGGTTAAGATCAGTGGAAAACATTCTGCAAATAATTCTGATCCGAGTTGCGTTTCCAATTTATCGAGCATGGCTACGACATTTGCTGAATCCTGTACGTCCATGATAAGTGCGATCTGAAGATGTGGTTCCCTGAAATGGAGTGTCAATAGAGCTGCTGAGTCTTCTTTGACGCCTTCCACGCAGTCCATTTGTACTGTACGAATGTCATTCTTTGCGATGAAGTCAAGATAGTTTGCATAGGTTCTACCTTCCTTGATCTGCTTCATCGTCTTGTAGCTGTTATCCCCGTGTTTCCTGCGAGGTTTTCTTTTTACTGCATCTCGGAGATCCAGAGCCCGCGCTTCCAACTGACAGTCGTTTACCATGCGCCGAAGTGTTGATTCGCTGATCCCAAGTTCCCGGCCGTGTTCTTGGATGATATGATAAATGGACTGTCCCTTCTTGATGAGCGGGGATGTGATACGGTCGATCTTTTCAATATGTTCATCAGATATGTTGCGACCGGATCTCGTATCGTGCAGTGCCGCATCTGCCATCTTCTGCGCATGGATAGGATCATAGATATACTTATCAAATCCACAATTTCTTGATCGTTTATAACAAAAGTTGCAGACTCCCGTGCGGTTTGCCAATGCCTCATCACAGTATGATTTTGAATAATCCGGACATATATTCTTAGCATAAGAACAGTTCCGGCAGGTTTTCTTGCATTTATGGCTGTTCTTTTTGCAGAGATCCCTGTGCCCACAGGTACGGAATAGCACGCAGTCGCAGTTGTAAGATTTCTTTTTCGTGGAATGTTTCGTGATTTCCCTTGAAATGGTGGAAGGTGAACAATCAAGCGCCGTTGCGATGTAACGGATCGACCGGCCTTCTCTCAGAAGTGTGTCGATCGCTCTACGGTCTCCTGATGTGAGATGTGATCCAGATAGTCTTTTTGGCATGGAGCCTCCTTTCTGCGACGCGCACAACAAGGTGACTTTAATAATCCCGCCAAATTCCTATTGATTTTCAACACAGAAAATGATATGTTAAAGTAGTCAATAAGAAAGACGGACGCCATGCGCGTCACTGTGGGGAGCATCAGTTTTCAGGTCGCCAAACATGAAGGACTGGTGCTTTTTCCTTTGTAACAAAACCATTTTAACGAATACTTTGTAAATTTTGAATTCGGAAGGTTTCATAAACATCATGCATGTCATGCAGGATTTTTGGTAATATACGCTTTTTCGGTAAACAGTGTCCGAAAACATCATCAGTATTAACGAAAAGTCTGCATATCATGCAGAAATTGTAGGAAAAATGAATCAGGCAAGTAAAGACGTTATTAAAGAAGCATTTCTATCAATCATTGGAAAAGTTATTAGGCGCGCCAGAACAAGGTGCGGGTGGAGTCAAAGGGCGCTGGCGGAGGAAATAGGTGTAGATGAGTCCGTTGTTAATAAATACGAACACGGGAAAGTGGACATAAATGCCTCGACCATGGCATACATCAGCGTTGTCTGCGGCTTTGACATGAAGGAATATGTTGAACAATTCGATGCAGAACGTATCCCTGGAGATAAGGCCATTTCGATAAATGTGCTGTTTGAGGAACTGGTACGCTATGCCACTAAAAAGGATGAAAATGTCGAGCAGGTGCAAGATATCAACGAGTATATTCCCCCGAAACCTAATCTGGAGTATAGTCACGAAAAAGGAAGGTGGGAAATGATTGAGGTTGATAGGCCAGTTATTACCTCCAATGCAGATATTGAGCCCGAACCAAAGCCTTCAGCAGAAATGATCGATGAGGAAACAAGATTCTTTCTTGAATATATGAATACCGACGAATCCGCAGTGAAACGCGATGTTTTGTGGGCAGCCTTCTTTGCTGCAAAAGAGGCGGCTATGAATGGTAAAACGGCAAAGACCCTTGTAAACGCTGCTCTTGATTATGCTATCCGGGACGAGGATAAGGAAGTACGGGATCG
>JAZNBI010000049.1:0-3174 GCA_045586995.1 Eubacteriales bacterium
CTGTGGTATGATTGGTATTGTCCATAGTGACGATCCTTTCGGAATTGGTGTCTTAAGCAAACTCAATTCTACCACAGAATCGTTACTATGGATATTCTTTTTTGAAAACTGACTATTGCAACTTCATTTTACAACGCGCGAAGTTATAATATTCGTCCTTGTTTTCCTTTTCCACATATCCCTTAAAATATCTAGTGTATACACACATTTTATCGCGTCCGTACAGCGGAGATTTTTTGCCACACCACAGATACCACATGTAATCAAGGGAATATTTGTTTCCCTTGGCGGCATCACGGACGAGTGTATCAAGTTTGTCGTACAGATGCTTGCCGGAATATTTATCCATACCAACTTTTATTTCGGAAAAGCTACCGTCTGCTTCCGTAGGAACACAACCATGCATAATAAGATTATCATTGAACACCTTGTACATACTGCCGTACTTGAGAAGCATTCGCATATGCTCACCAAGTCGCTTGCTGTGCTTGAACTCGTCTGTCAGTATCTCAACGAGTTTTTCTTCCCTTTCGGTCAGCTTGGAATAAGGATACAGTATTCTGTCGTCCATACAAAATTCGGGGTGCTCGGATATAAGTTTGTTTTCCAGCTTTAATTGTATAACGGTTATAGCTTTGGTCATACGGGCGAGCATTTCGTCCTTTTCAAAATCACTCTCGACGCCGTATATGTCGGAAATAAAAAATTCTTCGCATTTGTCGTTGGCGTATTCCGCTGACGCAAAGGTAACAAGAGGTCGAAGATTTATTCCGTAGTTTTCTATGACCTGAAGATTTCTGTAAACGCAATTTATCCTTATAACGTTGCACATACAGGCGGTATTCCCAAAATATGCGCCCATCCAAAGGATATCGTGGTTGCCCCATTGTATGTCAAAGGAATGAAAGCGTGACAGCTCATCCATGATGATGTCACAACCGTTGCCACGGTCATATATATCTCCCACGATATGAAGATGGTCTACAGCAAGACGATGTATGAGTTTTGCTGTCTCAATTATAAATTTGTCAGCGTTACCAAGCTCAATTATACTTGATACAATCTCCGAATAATAATTCGCCTTGTCAATACTGTGTTCAGGCATATTTATAAGCTCATCCATTATGTAGCGGTAATCCTCGGGCATTGCCTTTCTTACTTTTGAACGAGTATATTTTGCCGATACAAGCTTTGCAACCTCGATAAGATCATAGATGGTTTGTCTGTGCCAGTATGGTGAATATATGATGTTATCATTTTTTAAAACTCGTTCCGGGTAATATATAAGCGCGGCTAGCTTGTTTTTCTCTGCCTCAGACATTCTGTTTCCGAAGGCGAGATCTATTTTGGTTCTTATGACCCCCGACGCATTGCGTAGAATGTGTAGAAAAGTTTCGGATTCTCCGTGGATATCGCTCAAAAAATGCTCTGTTCCCTTGGGGAGGTTGAGTATCGCTTTTAAGTTGATCAACTCACTGATGACCGACTGAGATGTTGGAAATTGCTTTGCGATTATTCTGCTGATTCCGTTATCGTTCATTTTTACCTCTGTTTATTGTTATGCGGTTTTGCTAATATCAGTGTATCACAAATGAAGCGGTTTGTCAATAACAAAATATATGTAGCACAGTAGCAGAGTATGTAGCATAGGATTTCATAAAAATTAAGCAAGAGAGAATAATACTTTAATTAATCCTGTTATAAATGCCCATACTATAAAAGCCGAACGAGCTTTGCTCATTCGGTTTTTTCTGCTTTAAGCGATAAAATTTGAACGCGCACTCAACCAACACCACAAGCGGTTGTACACGATAACAGTCCTAATGCTACAAATTTGACACAAAATGATGCGATTATATTGCCTGTCGCGCGAAAAATGATATAAAACTGATATTGAAATATATCACGTCTTATGGTATACTATACTAAAATTCAAACGCATAGAAAAACAATGAAATTTTCTGAATGATTGGGAGAATTTGCATTTGTCATACGCTTTCGTGATAGAAAGCGGTATGATATTCGGCGATTTGTTGAAAAAGCTGTAAAAGAATTTTATAACAAAAATCCGCTAAGGTTTGCGCCTTAGCGGATTTTTTTCTAGATATTTGGTAAAATAATAATTACGAAACTTAAATAAGGAGATATTTCTATGAAAAAGAGAAAATTGAATATTGACCTGATGAACAGCTTTGCGACTTTCTTAAAAAACGAAGAAAAAAGCGACGCAACAATTGAAAAATACATGCGCGACGTGCACAGATTTGCCGAATTTGTAGGCAAATGCGAGGTTAACAAGCTGAGGGTGATGGAGTATAAGACCGAGCTTGGAAAATCATACGCCGTAACAAGTGCCAACTCTATGATAGCCGCCCTTAACGCCTTTCTGCGCTTTTGCGAGTGGCAAGATCTGTGCGTGAAGCAATTCCGGGTGCAGAGGCAAGCCTTCTGCTCCGAAGAAAGGGAACTGACAAAGTCCGAATATATAAAACTGCTTGACGCGGCAACGGAAATGAATAACAAAAGATTGAATCTTATTATTCAAAGCATTTGCGGAACGGGCATACGCGTCAGCGAGCTGCAGTATATCACGGTGGAAGCACTTTATAAGGGTGAGGCTGTGGTGAATTGCAAGGGGAAGAACCGCCGCATATTTATCGTGCCTCAGCTTAAGAAAAAGCTGCTTCGTTACGTAAATGAGCAGAAAATAACCTCGGGAGCAGTGTTTGTTACTAAAAGCGGAAAGCCGATGAGCAGGACTAATATTTGGCGAGAAATGAAGCAACTGTGCGCGCGTGCCGATGTACCGCCAAGCAAGGTGTTCCCTCACAATCTCCGTCATTTGTTCGCCAGAACATTTTACACAATAGAAAAGGATATTGCCAAGCTGGCAGATATTCTTGGTCACGCAAGCATCAATACCACCCGTGTTTATATCGTTACCACGGGCACTGAGCACAGGCGCAAAATGGAACACATGCGCTTAATTATATAGGAAGAAAAAAGCCCGATGCTTCACACCGAGCCGACGATAACATAACGAGAGTTATGTATTATAATTGTTGAAAATTGTCCAAAGAATTGCTTTGGATTAATAAAAATTATACTACAAACGTATCAAAAAAGCAATAGATAGCATTAAATTTGGCTAATTTCATGAAAATTTACATATTG
>JAZNBI010000050.1:0-24471 GCA_045586995.1 Eubacteriales bacterium
GTGATAGAAAGAATTTCTCTGACGGCGTTGCACATTACGCTAAGCTCCTCCTTTGCGTGCTTCGAGAAGGAAACGTCCTTGTCCTTCATTTCCTCAAAGGACTCCGCCAAATTTACGGCGTGGTCGGAAATTCTCTCGAAATCTCCGAGTATATGTAAAAGCTTTGTGTTGTCAACGCTATCCTTTTTCGACAGCGCGCCTTCGGACAGCTTTACGAGATAGGAACCTATTTCATCCTCATAAATATCAACTCTGTCCTCTGCATCTCGAATCTCGCCTATAAGCTTTGTGTCATATTTTTCAAACAGCTGCATTGCTTTGTTAAACGAACCTATCGAAAGCTCGCTCATTCGGCAAGTAACCGTTCTCGCGTTTTCAATAGCGACCGACGGAGTTTTAAGCAAACGCTCATCGAGCATAGCGGTAAACTCGTCGCCTTTTTTATCATTTCCTTTTATCGTCAGGTTGGCAAGCTTTTCGAGCAACTTTGTAAACGGCCACATAAGTCCGACCGCCAGGAATTTAAATATCGTGTGAGTTGCGGCGATACCCCACATATTGATAGTGGTGTTGTTGGCAAGCGTGAATATGTCGAACACGCCCGTGATACGCAAAACCCAACCGATAAGATAATACATAGAAAGCCAGAATACTACGCCGATAATATTAAAGTAAAGATGAGCTACAGCAGTACGCTTACCGTTTTTATTGGCGCCGATAGAAGAGATCATAGCGGTTACACACGTGCCTATGTTTTGTCCGAGGATTATAGGTATAGCAGTTCCGAAGGAAATAGCACCCGTGACCGAAAGTGCTTGCAAAATTCCGATAGATGCGGACGAGGATTGCACAATGGCAGTTAAAACCGTTCCCGCAAGTACGCCTAATATCGGATTGTTGAAAAGGAGCAGGATCTTTGTGAATTCGGCATTGTCCTTAAGTCCGACAACCGCGTCGGACATAAGAGTCATGCCGACCATAAGTATCGAAAAGCCCATTAAAATCGAGCCGAGGTCTTTTTTCTTTTCGCTTTTCGAGAACATAACAAAGCAAATACCTATCAGTGCAAGGATAGGCATCCAGGCGTCCGGCTTAAGATAATTTAAAAAAGCAGTGGCATCTGCTCCGCCGTCAATACCGTTGAGCGCCGTGAGCCAAGCGGTGACCGCAGTGCCGACGTTCGCGCCCATAATTACGCTGATGGCTTGTGACAGGAGCATTGACCCCGAGTTTACAAAGCCGACCACCATAACTGTCGTGGCAGACGAGGATTGTATAATAGCGGTAACAACAAGCCCGAGTAAAAAACCTTTGATTTTACTTGAGGTAAGGTTGCCGAGAATGGTTTTCAACTTTCTTCCTGCGCTTTTTTTGAGGCCGTTACCCATAACGTCCATTCCGTACAGGAAGAGAGCCAAGCCGCAAATTAAGGTTAATATTTCAAAAATACCCATTTTTTCCTTCCCGCCACTATCTTGTGGCACACACGCATAAAACGCGGTTTTCTTTTAAAATATAATAAATTTTTCAAAAAGCCCAAATATATTCATTATATTATAACATTTAACGACACGTTTTGTCAATCTTTATTTTATCCGCTGCTTTTATTGAGCGCATATTTCTATAAATCGTTAGAACAATACAAAGCCCGTACCGCGCAAATAACGCGCGGTACGGGCTTTGTATTTCATTATTTTTCGTTTTCTTTTTTCTCGGCAGGTGTTATATCGGTTGGCTTTTTTTCGGTGTCAACGTATGCCTCGGCCAAAATATAGGCAATCAGCACTCCTGCAGCGGTGATAACGGCTATGATCTGCTCGGTTGTTATAGAGTCGCAGCCGAATGCGGCACACAGTGCGCTTACCACGCCTACGATTGCAGCCCAAAATTTACGGCTGCTGAGCTTTTCTTTAAGCTTCATCTTGATTTTCTCCTTTTGATATTTTGAATTTTTTAAATCGTTTTTCTTTCGTCGGCGGGGGCTGGATAATTCTTTCTTCAAGCTTTACAATTCTTTGCTCGTGGTCGGAAAGACGGTCGCCGAACAGCTCGTTCTTGCCCGATTGCTTTTCCATATAAGCTTTTAATTCCTTAACGGCTGACTCCAGCGCGGTCAATGCTCGGTTTACATTGACAACCACCTTCATAACGCCGATAAAAGCCGATATAATGGTAAAAAAGCCGACGGTTATTTCCCATGTCATTTTTTCTCCTTTTCGGCATTTTCCGATATCCCGACAGAATTTTAACATTTTTCGAATTCCTGCGGCTGACGACTTTTTGTCCTTGAAAGCCGTCATAAAATTAAGACAAGCATAATATAATAGCGGTGAAAAGACAAAAGAAGGGTGATAGTGTGAAAAGTATTGTAATTAACGATATAAAAGAAAAGCCCTTGCCAAGTTCGCTTTGCGAGCTGCTTCCTGCGCGACTTTGCCGAGCTGTTGACGAGCTCTGGACGAGGCGTGGGCTCATCAGCAGCGCGGAGGAGCTTCGTCTGCACGCAAACAAGCGCGCGTTTTTGGTTTTGGGCGGCGAAAATATTATGACCGACGTCGTGCTTGAGCAAAACGAGATAAATTCGGTCGTGTCGAAGATGTGTCAGGGCTCACTTTATGCATACGGCGACACTATTAATCAAGGATATATTGTGTTAAAGGACGGAATGCGCGTCGGTATTTGCGGGCGCGCGGCATATTCGGAGGGGAAAATAATCGGCGTGTACGACATAAGCTCGCTGTGTATTCGAATCCCGCGCCGCTTGTACGCTGACGGCTCGTATATATGCTCTTTGCTGCGCAATCGGAGCGAGGGCGTCAGGGGCGTGTTGATCTATTCGCCGCCGGGAGAGGGTAAGACCACTCTTCTTCGCAGTGTTGCCGAAAAAATGTCGAGTGGAAAGGATGCTCTGCGCGTTTGTGTTGTCGATACACGCGGAGAGCTTGGAATGTCGCTTACCTCCCCGCTCCTTTGCGTTGAGATACTTTCGGGATATTCCAAAAAGTTGGGCGTTGAAATTTCAGCGCGTACACTGAATGCTCAGCTTATTGTTTGCGACGAGATAGGGGACAGCTCGGAGGCGTCCGCGATCTGCGAGGCGCACGGATGCGGCGTTCCGCTGGTAGCCAGCGCGCACGCGTCAAGCGTGGAGGAGCTTTTGGCGCGTCCCGGAATTGCTATGCTTCACCGCGCGGGAATTTTTAAATATTACGTGGGGATCCGCCGCGCCGAAAGCGTAAAGAACACTGCCGCATTTTACTATGAATTGACAGAGAGAAAAAATGTTGACACTATACGCTGAGCTTGCGGGAGCTTTGCTGATACTGATCAGCGGAATCAGCATAAGCATAGAAATAAATCGCATCGACGAGAAAAATTTGCGCCAAACCGAGGCGTTTATCGCGCTCTTGCGCCATATAAGAAAGCAGATAGACTGCTTTTGTACGCCTATAGGAGAAATACTTGCGAGCTGCGACGAAAGGATTCTCATGGATTGCGGATGTACGGCGGAATATGCAAAAGGTTTGGGTAATGATAATGCTTTCGCAAGCTTATTGATAGGATGTCCCGAATATGACAGGGGAGAAGGGCTTTTTGAAATACTGCGCTCGTTTGAGTCCGAGCTTGGTAAGAGCTATCGCGGGGAGCAGCTCAGAATATGTGATTATTACATATCCCTGCTTTTGAGCCGTTCGGCAGCAATTGCCTCCGAGCTTCCCAAAAAAAAGCGGTTTACCCGCACGCTTTGTATCAGCATATCTTTGCTCGCGATTATTATTTTGCTGTAAGGAAGGAAGAATATGGACGTAGGTTTAATTTTAAAGGTTGCGGGAACGGGACTTCTTGTCGCGGTATCCGTGCAGATATTGAATAAAACGGGACGTGACGAACAGGCAATGCTTGCAATTATATCGGGGCTTGTAGTGGTTTTGCTTATGCTTGTGGGCGAGATCGGCGAGCTTTTTGACACGGTGCGGGATATTTTCGGATTTTAACGGTATGGATAGCGTTAAAATTTGCGCGCTCGGGTTGATCTGCGCGCTGTTGATTACTATTGTAAAGCAGTTTCGCGCCGAATTTTCGATACCCGTGAAGCTTGCCGCGTTCGTTATCCTTTTTGGCATAGGTATCGGAATGTTATACCCGATTTTTAATTGGATCGAGGATCTTATGAATATCGTGGGGTTTGCTAAATACGGCACGGTTTTGCTGAAGGCGCTCGGAATCGCGTTACTTTCGCAAATTTGCGCCGATATATGCCGCGACTGCGGGGAAAGCAGCGTGGCGTCGGGAGTTGAGTTTGCGGGAAAGCTCGAAATACTTATACTTTGTCTTCCGCTTATTGTGGAAATTTTTGAAATCGCGGAGGTTTTTTTGCGTTGAAAAACCGATTTCGTTTTTTCTGTATCATCGTCATGCTTATAATTTTTTCGGCTCGAGTGTGTGTGCTCGCCACGCCCGAGCCCGACGTATTGCAAAGTGATGAGATCCAAGAAAAATATGATGAGATTTTATCGGCGCTTCCCGAGGATATTGTCGATAAACTGCCGGACGGATTCTTTTCGGACAACTTTTACGATGTTTCTCAGGCGGTGGGCGAGGCGGGCAGCTTCCGTTATATATTTGATACGATACTCGATCTGCTGGCGTTGAATATTCACGGCGCGCTCTCGCTTTTCGCCTCGATTTGCGGCTTGCTTTTTCTTTCGTCGGTGCTTGGCGCGTTGCGGAATTCGCTAACCTCTGAAACGCTTTCGGGCGCGTTGCAGCTTGTTTCTGCGGTTGCAACGGTAGGAGCGCTTATAGCGCTTCAAAACGACCAAATTTTGCTTGTATCGGATTTTTTCTTAAAGCTTCGAGTGCTTGTGGGCGCAATGCTTCCCACGATGACTGCGCTTTACGCTATGGGCGGTAACGTTGCGGCGGCGGTATCGGCAAACGGCGCTATGTCGTTTTTTTTGGCAGTTTGCGAATTTATCTGCGAAAATATGCTTGAAGCTACCGTGGGCGTTTGTCTTGCCTTTTCGATCGCCTGCGCCTTTGCGCCGGGTATTAATTTGAAATCGCTGTCCTCGGCGATTAAAAGGGTATTTAGCTTCTGCATAGGATTTACAATGCTCATATTTAATTTTGTGCTCGGCACACAAAGCTTGCTCGCCAAGAGCGCGGATACCCTTTCGGCTCGCACCGTTAAATTTGCCGCGGGTACGGTTATTCCGCTTGTGGGCGGCTCGATTTCCGAAACGCTCCGCACGGTAGGCGGAAGCATTGAGTATATTCGTACCGCCGTCGGTACGGGAGGAATTATTTTTGTGGCGCTTCTTATTTTGCCTACGATAATCTCACTGCTTTTGCACCGACTCTGTTTTATATCCTCTGCGGCGGTTGCCGACCTTCTCGGCTGTGAAACCGAAAGCCGATTTCTCTCCGAGATAAACGGGATATACGGCTACATATTGGCGGTCGTTTCGGTTTGCTCGGTGACGGCTGTTTTTGCGCTTACTCTGTTTGTTCGGTGTGCCTCGGCACTCGGCACGTAAGAAGGTGATCTTTATGCGTGAATATTTATTAAACATCGTTTTTGTGGCGTTGGTAGCGGGGGTTACTCAAATGCTTGCGCCCGCCTCGGGAAAAAGCGGAATAGGTAAATATGTAAAATTTTTATCGGGCCTTTGCGTTTTGTGCGCGTTGACGCTGCCGATTTCGGATATGTATTCCCGCATCGGCGAAATAAAGGATTACGTAGTCGAAATTTTTGATTCTGAGGTTGATTCTTACGATGAATATGATGAAATCTTTCGTGAAAATCTCGAAGCGTTGGCAAAGGATGAGCTTTGCATAAAAATTTCCTCGCTTGTGCGCGAGCGATTCGGCATTTCCGAGGACGATATTAAGGTGAACGTAATATTCTCGGGCGAAAAGCTCAAAACGGTTGAAATTCTTCTCGGCGGCACTGCTATATTGAAAAATCCCTATGAAATTCAGTCGTACGTGTCCTCGCTCTTAAAATGTGAGGTTAACGTCGGTTTGCAATAACCGATCTGTCATTATTGAAGAAAGGACGCTTATTTAAAGCGGCAGAAAATTACAAATGACACAAGAAACCAAAAAAAAGCCTGACGCGCAAAAGAAGCTTTCGGGCAAAAATTTAAAATATCTTATGCTTGCGTTCGGAGTGATTTTGGGAGTTGCGCTTCTTTTACTCGGAAATGACGGCAAGACCAAAAACACGACAGATATCGGCGAAGCACGTGATATTTTGGAATATTCAGAAATGCTTGAAGCTAAAATTACCGCGCTTTGCGAAAGCACTCTCGGCGTGGGCAAGGCATTTGTGGTGGTTACGCTGGAGGGCGGCTTTGAGGAGGTCTACGCAAAAAACGAGCTTGTTAAAAGCACCGACAACGGTATTTCCTCCGAAAAGGAATATGTGATAATCGGAAACGGTAGCTCGGCAAAAAATATTTTTATCACCGAAAAGCTTCCCACCATAAGCGGAATCGGTATCGTGTGTGAGGGGGGCGGTAATCCGCAGGTGCAAAGACGGGTAATAGAGTTGATTTCGGCCGCCTTTGGCGTGAGCAGCTCAAAAATTTACGTTGCGGCGGGAGGAAATTACAATAATAAGTAATAATTTGGTATCGGCTAAAATATATATACATTGAAAACTAAATTGGAGGATAAATTCATGGTAATGCAAAAACAAATAGGAACGCTCAAGGAATTTATGTCGAGCGTAGGCAAACGCGGTTGGATAGTTGTAGGCGCTATCGTTTTGATCGGAATGGCGGTATGGCTTAATTTTGCGCTTTTCTCAGGGCAGGCGGGCAACCCCGACGGCGGATATGAGACACCTTCGGGAAGCGATGCTTCTCAGGGAGATGCACTTGATGATGTTTCGGCATATTTTTCAACCACAGCAGTAAGCCGTCAACGCGCAAGAGATGAGGCGCTTGAGGTTTTACAGTCGGTGGTCGACAATGAAAACGCCGATCAGGCATCTAAGAATCAGGCAATAGCCGACATCTCTGCTTTGGCAGCCGATATGAATGCCGAGGCAAACATCGAAACGCTCATAAAAGCGAAGGGATTTGAGGAATGTGTTGCGGTTATCAACGGCGATAATATCAGTATCGTGTTGAAAAGCGAGGGTATTCTGCCCAACCAAATTTCGCAAATCAACGAGATAGTCTATGAGCAAGCAAACATAAAGCCGAGCAATATCCGTATAATTGAAAAATAAACCGTACAACCGAAAAAACGGGCTGTTGGCAATGCGTAAAGCGCAGAGCAACAGCCCGTTGGTTATTTATTTGCGGGATAAGGATTTTGGTTATTTTCGGGATCTTTTTTTAATCAAATTCCTTCCATAATATGCATATTTCTCAAAACAGGGCTTTTTATTTTGCTCTGTATGGAAAAAGCGTGCTTTTCAAGGTCATCTCCGTCAAGATCGGTAAGCCCTTCGCTTTTCAACTCGCTGATAAAAAGCTTACAGATCTCGTCGATGCTTTCGCTTTTTGCCGCGGCTTCAAGCTCGGAGTTGCCGAGCTCGCTCAGTGAAACGAGAGAAGATTCAAGCTCGTTAAGCTTTTTAAGAGTCCTCATTTTACGGTATGCCCACTTATAAAACGGCTCGTATTCGTCGTTCAAAAGATAGATAAGTGATATTGCGTGTCGTACAAATTCAAAAATGCCAAGCTGCGCCGCGCCGTTTTCGCCTCTTTTTATGCAACGGTTATAGTTATATTGTCCCGATTGCAAAAGCATTATCGTATGCGCGGCGATCTTTTTCAGCTTTACGTCGGAAGGATATCCGCAAAGCAGAGTACTGCGTATTCTTGAAAATTCTCCGAGTCCGTCGTAAAAGATCTCACCGTTACAGGCGGCGGCAAGCGATTCGTGCGGAATGTTCAGCCATTGTTCAAGTGAGGTTGGAAGGTGCGGCGAGCCCAAGAATCTTAATAAAAAGTCGTCGATGCTCATAACGCCGTGACGGCTTCCGCCGACAGGGGAGAGGGCAAGACGCCGGAATCCTTCAAACTCCTTTGGAAGCTTTTCATATATTCGTGCAAGCTGAAAACCGTGTTTTTCATAATCCTCGCGGGTGAGCCAGATACAAAATCCGGGCTCAAAATCGTGGTCGGTCGAAAGCCCGTCGTCAAAGCCGAAGCATTCCGAGCCCTCTCCCGCGAGTCCTATTGCCATTCTTGGTACAAGCTCGGGGATTTCCTTTTCGATTGCCGCTTTGCCGTGAGTAAGATAAAATTTCTTTGAAAGCTCAAGCCCTTTCATAAATCTCCCTCGATATTTTATATAATTTCTTTGCGAAAAGAAACTGTCCGAAATAGTCAAATGACGGCGCGCATTTTTCGTACACGAAGGCGCAATAGCCGTTTTTTACAATCCGCTCGTCATCCAAAATTACCTCCGCCTTCTTAAGGCACTCGTAAATTTGCTCGGACTCCGCGCCCTCCTTCGCTTCGTAAAGGTGCGCCATATTCACGTACGTAACGGCGCAGTCAAGCGCGCAGGTGTCCTTTGTCAAGCCGATTGCCTTTTCGTAAAGCGTGAGCGCTTCCTCAAAGCTTCCGAGCTCGACCAACGAGGTGGCGTGATTATTATACAGCGCGGCGTATTTCGGATCGCTTTTAGGAAGAAGCTGATTTTCGAACACCAAGGCGGCTTTTTCATATAGCGGAATTGCTTCTTTCGGGTTTCCGAACGCCTTTGCGGTCGTCGCCATATTTATCATAATTGTCGCGCCCGAAATTTTATTTGACATATCGGTAAGCTCAAGAAGCTCCGACGCGCGCGAAATTGCCTTTTTAGCTTTTTCGCGGTTCGAAATCTTTCGCGAAAGCCCGAGCATTTCGTTGACCATCGAAAGCTCGCCCGAAAGATCTTCGATAATGGCAGCTTCGCCTTGCCAATATTCGAGAAGCTTTTCCGCGCCGTAAAGGTCATTTTTGTCAAAGCAGGCGTCAAGCTTTTCTATAATTCTCGAAACCGGAATTTTTTGTTCGGCGCTTTTTAGCTTTTTGCAGGAGGAACATTCAAAATCCACGTTTAAAATTTCAAAATTTTTATCTGATTTCATTTTTCTTTCCACCCTTTTAGTGATTTACTATATTATATCATAGTTTTACTTTTTTGTAATGATTTTGATAAAAATTGGTTTATATTAGCGCGACTTTTTGAAAAGATATTTACAAAAACACAATTGTTAGTTATAATTATATATGGTTACAGTTTTAAAGCGGAGGAGTTTTATGAAAATTGCAATTGGTAACGACCACGTAGCTGTGGATATGAAAAATCATATAGTAAAATATCTCGAGGCAAAAGGTCATGAGATGGTTAATTTGGGGGTTGATTCCTCGGAAAGTTGTGACTATCCCGTATACGGAAAAAAGGTTGCGGATGCCGTTGCCTGCGGCGAATGTGATTGCGGCATTTTAATTTGCGGCACAGGCGTCGGAATCTCAATGGCGGCAAACAAGGTGAAGGGAATAAGAGCAGCGGTTTGCTCGGATCCTTATACTGCGCGGCTTACAAAGCAGCATAACAACGCCAACATTATCGCGTTTGGAGCAAGAGTGGTGGGCGAAGCGACTGCCGAAATGATAGTTGACGAATATTTGAACGCCGAATATGAGGGCGGCAGACATCAAAGGCGAGTCGATATGATCTCCGCAATAGAAAACGGAGAGATGTAATCTATCAAATGTAAAAATAAAGCCGAGCTATTCGCAAATAGCTCGGCTTTAAGTTTTATTTAAATTAAATAAAGGTTTAGTTAAACACGCCCGGAAGCTTTTTGACGTTGAGGCCGCGCGCCGAAAACTCAGCTGCGTTTCCAGGTGCCGCGTGACATCAAAACCAAAATCGGAAAGATTTCAAGACGTCCTGCCAGCATATCTATGATGAGAACGATTTTAGATAAAGGACTGAACAGGGAATAATTCGACACGGGGCCGACCAAATCAAGACCCGGACCTATATTATTGAAGCAGGAAAGTACGGCGGTGAAATTTGTCGTCATTGAAAAGCCGTCAAACGATATCAAAACAAAGCTTGTCATAATGATAATGACATAAGCCGCAAGATAAGCGTTTGTATTGGCAAGGAGCTTTTCATCCATTGGCCGTCCGTTGATTCGAATTACCTGAATTTTTTGCGGATGCAAAATTTGACGGATATTACGCACCATAGTCTTTGCAATTATAAGTATCCGCGCGCATTTGATTCCTCCGCCCGTACTTCCCGCGCACGCGCCGAATATCATAAGACAAATAATAATCGCCTTCGAAAAGCTTGGCCAAAGGTTGAAATCCGCAGTTGCAAAGCCCGTTGTGGTAATGATACTCGACACCTGAAAAGCGGCGTGGCGAATCGTTTCGCCGAGCCCCGAATAAAGTCCTCTGATATTTAAAGTAATCAATATTACGGATAACACTACCGTTCCTATATAAAATCGCAATTCCTCGTCCTTGAAAACGTTTTTGAATTGCTTTAATAGAATCAAATAATAACAGCTGAAATTAATTCCGAAAAGCAACATAAATACGGTGCACACGTTCTGAATATATGGGCTGTACGATGCGGCGCTGTCATTGTATATTCCGAAGCCGCCGGTGCCTGCCGTGCCGAACGCCGTACAGAGCGCATCGAACAAGGGCATCTTTCCAAACAGAAGAAATGCGACGTTCAGTATAGTCATAATGATATAGATCGAATACAGTATAATTGCCGTTTGCTTTATTTTCGGTACAAGCTTGCCGACGTCGGGCCCCGGGCTTTCCGCACGCAAAAGGTGCATAGTAAAGCCGGTGTTGCTTTTTCCCACGGGGACGACCGCGAGCAAAAACACGAGAACGCCCATACCGCCCAGCCAATGGCTGAAGCTGCGCCAAAAGAGCAGACCGCGAGAAAGAGATTCGATGTCGCTTAAAATCGAAGCGCCCGTGGTGGTAAAGCCCGATACCATTTCAAAAAGAGCGTCTATATAGCTCGGAATTTGTCCCGAAAGGAAGAAGGGAAGACACCCCACGGCACTCATAATTATCCAGCTTGTGCCCACGCAGATAAGTCCCTCGCGAGCATAAAAGCCCTTGGACGCGCGAAGCGAAAGAATATGAAGTATTCCCGCCATCAAGGCGGCTATACATACCGTCAAAAGGAAGGATTTCGCAACCGCTTTTTCGCCGTTTGCAATGCTGATAAAAAACGAGGGCAGCATAAAGATCGCTTCAAGCGCAAGTATCCAGGATATGAAGCGGGAAATCATTTTATAATTCATAAGGATTACCTGCTTTCAAATATATCGTTGAGCTTGTTTATAACGGTTTCTCCGCTCGAAACGACGACGATATAATCGCCTCGGTTAAAGCAGGACTCGCCGTTCGGTATTTCGGTAACGCCGCCTCGAGAGATGCACACGATAAGAACGTTGGGCTTTAATTTTATTTTTTTCAGTGGTATGCCGCAGTTGAGCGTGCTTTCGTCCGCAAGAAATTCAATTGCCTCGGCTTGTCCGTCTGCGATCGAATGAATGGTAAGAGCGGCACCCGATTGGTTGTTCATAGCGCGAACGTATCTTACTATTGTGTTACAGCAAAGCTTACGCGCAGAAATAACACTTCCGACGGAAAGCCCCTCGAGAATTTTGGAATCCTCCACTCTGCCGAGCTTTGTTATGGTCTGCGGAACGTTACAGCTTCTTCCGTAAAGCGAAATAACCATATTCAGTTCATCTATTCCCGTAAGCGAAACCAGCGCGTCGCATTTAAAAAGCCCCTCTCGCTCCAAAATGCTTTGATTGCTTGCGTCGCCCTGAACGACATTTACGTCGGGTAAAATCGAAGCGAGCTGAACGCATCGAGCAGGGTCTTGCTCGATAAGGCAGATATCTATACCGCTGTTTTCAAGCTGCTCTGCGAGATAATAGCTTATACGGTCGCCGCCCGCCACGATTATACGCTTGACCTTGTGAGTGATAATGCCCAAGCTTTTGAGCAGCGTGGCAAGGTTATCGGTCGGCGCGGTAATAAAAATACGGTCGCCCTTATGAAGCTTAAAGTCACCGTTTGGTGCAACAAACGCTCCGTCGCGCAATACGGCGCAAACGAGCACCTTGCATTTTATAACGTTTCCGAGCGCCTTAAGACGAAGATTGCAGAGCTTGCTGTCCTCGTCAACGCGAAGTTCAACGATTTCAACTCGTCCGTTTGCGAAGGTGTCGCGCTTTAAAAAGCCCGGATATTTTAACAGGCGCTCAATTTCTATCGCCGCCTGCTTTTCGGGGTTGACAGTCAGGGACAGCGCAAATGCATCACGCATCGTGTATGCCTGGTCAACGTATTCGGGATTGCGAATACG
Organism: Eubacteriales bacterium; assembly: GCA_045586995.1. Classification (GTDB taxonomy): domain Bacteria; phylum Bacillota; class Clostridia; order Oscillospirales; family CAG-272; genus JAZNBI01. The sequence continues at coordinate 12,382 of JAZNBI010000050.1, forward strand.
GGCAATGGTGTGAAGATTCGGATTCAGACCGTGCGCGGTCATACAGCAAAGCAGATTGACCTCGTCCGTGCCCGTTACGGCGATAAGCAGGTCGGTATTCTCGATATTTGCGCGCTTAAGCGTTTCCATAGAGGCGCAGTTGCCGTAAACGGTCATAACGTCGTAACGCTCTACGCTTTCGGCAAGCACCTCTTGACTTGAATCTATAAGAGTAAGGTCATAACCCTCGGACGAGAGCTGACGAACCAGGATTTCTCCCAATTTACCGTTTCCGGCAATAAGTATTTTCATAAAACACCTCAACAAATTAAAAAATTTGCAAACATATTATATCACATTTCTTGCAATTATGCAATTTTTTTCTTCGGAGAGATTTTTGCAAATTATGTGGTTTTTCGATATAAATGTTTTTATAAGGACATTTAAGCTTTCGTTGTTCACGCCGTTCGGAACGTCGCAAGTTGAGTTATAAATTTACTATTGATCGCGCACGCCGTTTTTTCTGCCGTTAGTATACTATAATTTTGAAAAATAGTCAGGTTTTTGCTGTCTAATAATTTACTGTCGCCCTACGGTTTGAATCTTCAGTATTCAAATGTTATATAATTCTGTTAAAAATCTTGATTTAATGGTTATCTTATGGTATAATCAAAGAGTGTAATTATTACAATGTAAAAAATGCTTGATGTGGGCTTGTGCCCTCATCAATTTCCGACATTCAGAAGTTAAGAGAGGTAAATTATTATGCTTAAAATTACAGTTTGTATCGGAAGCTCCTGCCATATCAAGGGCTCCCGTCAAGTAGTAGAACAGCTTCAAAGCTTGATCGCCGAGTCGGGTATCAGTGACAAGGTAGAGCTTGGCGGCACCTTCTGCATGGGTAAGTGCCAGCAGGGAGTGTGCGTAACGGTCAACGATTCCTTCCATTCGGTTACTCCCGAGAGCGTTCGAGAGTTCTTCGATAGTGAAGTTCTCGCAAAAGTGTAAAAATATGTTGTTTGTTCAGATTTGTGTCGGTTCATCTTGTCACCTTAAGGGCTCTCAGGATATCGTTGAGCTCTTTGAGGAAGCCGTACAGGAGCATCATATCGAGGACGAGATCGTGCTTTCCGGCAGCTTTTGTATTGGGAAGTGCAACCGTGTCGGTGTCACTGTTCAGGTAAATGATGACGTTCACGTTGGTGTGACAAGAGAGAATTTCAGAGAATTTTTTAAGAAAAACATACTTGACGTAATCGAAAACGAAAGGAAGTGAGGATAATGGCAAATTGCTTGACACTGAAAAAATCAAACTGCAAAAACTGCTATAAATGTATACGTCACTGTCCCGTAAAGGCGATTCGATTTTCGGGAAATCAAGCGCATATAATCGGCAATGAGTGCATCTTATGCGGTCATTGCTTCGTCGTATGTCCTCAGAACGCAAAGGAGATCGTTGACGGCACGGAAAAGGTTCGCGTTCTGCTCCAAAGCGGCGATCCCGTTGTCGTAAGTATTGCTCCTTCGTTTATTGCAAATTATGAGGGCGTCGGGATCGAATCCATACGCCGTGCGTTGAAAAAGCTCGGCTTTGCCGACGTTGAGGAAACCGCAATTGGTGCGACTATTGTAAAAACCGAGTATGAGCGTATGCTCAAGGAGGAGGAAAGGGATATTATTATCACCTCTTGCTGTCACTCGGTGAATTTGCTTATTCAAAAATATTTTCCGTCGTGTCTTGAATATCTTGCAGACGTGATGTCGCCTATGCAGGCGCACTGTGCCGATATCAAGAAGAGAATACCAAACGCAAAGACGGTATTTATCGGGCCGTGCGTTGCCAAGAAGGATGAGGCGGAGTATTACGAGGGAATCGTGGATGCCGTTCTCACCTTTGAGGAGCTTACCAATTGGTTGAATGATGAACGTATTGAGCTTGACAAGGAGCTTGATAATATGCCTGAAAGCCGCGCAAGATTCTTCCCGACGACCGGGGGTATTCTCAAAACCATGACAAAGGATATTTCTGAGTATACATACATTGCTCTTGATGGGGTGGAGAACTGTATCTCCGCGCTTAAGGATATTGAAAGCGGCAAGATACACAAGTGCTTTGTCGAAATGTCTGCCTGCGTTGGCAGCTGTATCGGAGGCCCCGTCATGGAGAAATACCATAACGCATCTCCAATCAGGGATTACGTAACTATTGCTAATTATGCGGGCGAACGTGATTTTGAGGTAGCTCAGCCCGCGCCTATGAATCTCAAAAAGCACTTTACGATGATCGAGCATAAGCTTGCAAAGCCCACCGATGACGAGGTCATGACGGTTCTTCGTCAGATGGGCAAATTCAAGACCTCGGACGAGCTGAACTGCGGCTCTTGCGGATATAATTCTTGCCGTGAAAAAGCAATTGCCATCATTCAGGGCAAGGCAGAGATATCCATGTGTCTGCCCTTCCTTAAGGACAAGGCGGAAAGCTTTTCTGATACTATCGTTAATAATACGCCCAACGGTCTTATTGTTTTGAATGAAAGTCTTGAGGTTCAGCAGATAAACAATGCGGCGCGTAAGATCATGAATATTCGTTCTGCCTCCGACGTTCTCGGTGAGCCCGTCGTTCGTATTCTCGATCCGTCGGTGTTCATTAAGGTGAGAAGTAACGGAAGAACGGTAAGAAACCAGCGCACCTATCTTGCGGAATACAAAAAGTACGTCGAGCAGACCGTGGTTTATGATCAAGAGTCGCGTATGCTCATCGGCATTATGCGTGATATCACGGACGAGGAATCCGACAGAGAGAAAAAGGCAAGGATCAACAAGCAGACAGTTGAGGTTGCCGACACCGTTGTTGAAAAGCAGATGAGAATCGTTCAGGAGATCGCGTCGCTGCTCGGTGAAACAGCTGCGGAAACCAAGATCGCTCTGACGAAGCTAAAGGAGTCTATCGGCGATGAATGATTTGTGTGCAGATATCGGATATAAAAGCATCAATCATGTCGGAGAAGAGCTTTGCGGTGATCACGTAGACGTCGTAGAGGAAAGTGAAAATTCCACCGTTATCGTATTGGCAGACGGTCTTGGCTCGGGTGTTAAGGCGAGTATTCTTTCAACACTGACCTCTAAGATAATCTCCACGATGATGGCGGCAGGTCTTCCGATTGAGGAATGTGTGGTAACCATTGCCGCAACGCTTCCCGTATGCTCGGTGCGCGGCGTGGCGTATTCCACGTTTACGATTATTCATCTTTTGAATAATGAAACAGCCGAGATCATTCAGTATGATAATCCTCACGTGATAGTTATCAGAAATTATGAACCGTACGACTATCCCAAGACAGAAATGAATATCGGCGGCAAAAAAATATATAAATCAACTATTAGGTTGCAGGAGGACGACGTGTTCATTGCTATGAGCGACGGATGTCCACATGCAGGCATGGGCGGTAAATACAATTTCGGTTGGAAGCGCGAGGATATTGCGGATTATATGCAAACTCTCGTCGCGGGTGGCTACACGGCAAAAAACCTATCCACAATGCTCGTTGACGAGTGTGATAAGCTCTATGACCACAAGCCGGGAGATGATACAACCGCCTGTGTTATAAAGATAAGAAAGAGAGAGCCGATGAATATTCTCTTCGGACCGCCGTCAAACCGCGATGACGCAAACCGTATGATGTCGCTTTTCTTCTCAAAGGAGGGAAAGCACATTGTCTGCGGAGGTACGACCTCCTCTATTGTGGCAAAATACCTTGGAAAGCCCGTTCAGGCAAGCTTGACCTTTGAGAGAAGCGATGTTCCTCCGATTGCCAAGATCGAGGGTGTTGACCTTGTGACCGAGGGCGTTATAACAATGAACAAGGTCATTCAGTATGCAAAGGATTATCTCAGTGAGAACGAGCTTTACGAGGATTGGAATTTTAAAAAAGACGGGGCATCTCTCATCAGTCGACTTTTGTTTGAAGAAGCTACGGATATCAATTTCTACGTGGGCAGAGCGGTAAATCCCGCCCATCAGAATCCCGATCTTCCGATAAATTTTAATATTAAAATGAATTTAGTGGACGAGCTGTCCGGTTGCCTTAAAAAAATGGGCAAGCGGATCAAAGTAAGCTATTTCTGAGAATAAGGAGTTTTTATGCAAAAGAAAATAACAATTATAGGCGCCGGTTCGGTCGGCGCGACAACCGCGTTTGCTTTATTAGCACGAGGAGCTGCATCAGAGGTGGTGCTTATAGACATAAACACGGAAAAGGCACTTGGCGAGGCACTTGATATCAAGCAGGCAACGCCCTTTATCGACAACTGCGACATATATGCGGGCAGCTATCGCGATGCCGTTGATTCCGATGTTGTTGTTATCACATCGGGCGTGGGAAGAAAACCGGGACAGACTCGACTTGAGCTTGTTCAAACCAACGTGGGAATTATTAAGAACATATCCAACGAAATAATAAAATACGCGCCCAACGCGATATACATAATCGTAGCAAATCCCGTAGATATACTTACATACGCTTTTTTGAAATATACGGGACTTCCCAAAAATCAGGTGATGGGTACGGGTACGGTTTTGGATACTATACGTCTGCGTACGCGTCTTGCCGAGATATACAACGTCAACAAGCAACAGGTGCATGCAAATATTCTCGGAGAACACGGCGATACCTCTTTTGTAGCGTGGTCAACGGCTACCATAGCGGGAATCCCCGTGGATGAATATAATGCATCTATCGCGACCCCCTATAATATTCCTACCGAATACAAGCGCGAGGACGTGGAGAACTATGTCAGAAAGTCGGGCGGAAAGATCATTTCCCGTAAGGGCTGCACCGTTTACGGTATAGGTATGTCCACGACCCACATCATAAAGATGATAAGTGGCTCTGCGGAAACCGCAATGACCGTTTCATCGTTGCATGAAGGAGAATACGGTATTTCCGACGTGTGCTTGAGCTCGCTTTCCTTAGTCGATTCTACCGGAGTGAGATCGATAATCACACAAAAGCTCAGCGATGATGAAATGAAAAAGCTTTATGAATCGGCAGAAGCGCTTAAGAATGTAATCAAGAGCGCGGGATTATGAGAGGGTTCTTATGAGAAAGTTCGATACAAAGGTACAGCATTTAAAATATAAGGTTCTGCGCGAGGTAGCTCGACTTGCCTGGGAGGATAAGCTTATCGAGAATATTATGGATATTCCCGCAAAGCTTGCGCCCGGTAGAGAGGCAACTATGCGTTGCTGTGTTTATAAAGAGCGCGCCATTCTCGGAGAGCGTGTAAAAATAGCGATGGGCGGTGACAAAAGCAATCCCAACGTGATCGAGGTTATCGACATCGCTTGCGATGAGTGTCCCGTTGGCGGCTTTGAGGTTACGAATGCCTGCCGAGGATGCTTGGCGCATCGTTGCGAGGACGTTTGTAGATTTGGCGCTATAACTTTCGACCAAAACCACGTAGCGCACATCGATAAATCAAAATGTAAGGAATGCGGTGCTTGCGCAAGGGTTTGTCCTTACACGGCGATCGTCAGCCGTAAGCGTCCCTGTCAGAACGCCTGCAAGGTCAGGGCGATCTCTATGAACGACGATAAAGCGGCAACTATTGATAACAGCAAATGTATTCAGTGCGGTGCGTGTGTTTATCAATGCCCGTTTGGTGCGCTCACGGATAAATCCTATATCATCAACGCTATTGATATTCTCAAAAACAGCGAGGGCAACACGCCCGACGGTAACTATAAGGTTTACGCTGTCGTTGCTCCTTCGATTTCGAGTCAATTCTCCTATGCAAAGCTCGGTCAGGTAATCACGGGGCTCAAAAAGCTTGGCTTTCGCGACGTTGTTGAGGCGGCGCTTGGGGCGGATATGGTTGCTATGGCAGAGGCAAAGGAGCTCTCCGAAAAGGGACTTCTTACAAGCTCCTGCTGTCCTGCGTTCGTGCAATATATTAAATCACAGTTTCCTGATCTTGCAGAGCATATCTCTCACAACATGTCGCCTATGGCGGTGCTTGCAAAGTACATAAAGGAAACTACTCCAAACGCCAAAGTTATCTTCATCGGTCCGTGTACCGCAAAAAAAGCGGAAGCACAGCTTGAGGAAGTAAAAGCTTACGTTGATTGCGTTCTTACCTTTGAGGAGCTACAGGCGCTCTTTGACAGCCGTGATCTTGATGTTTCTTCCCTTGAAGAAGGTGTGCTTGATAACGCTTCCTACTTCGGTCGTATCTTTGCAAGAAGCGGAGGTCTTACCGAGGCAACCGCTCAGGCACTCAAGGAGCAAAATATTGATTTCGAGATCAAACCCGTTGTTTGCGACGGCATTGAAGCATGTCGCATGGCGCTTCTAAAGCTGAATAAGGGCATCCTTGACGGCAACTTTATCGAGGGTATGGCTTGTATCGGTGGTTGTATTGGCGGAGCGGGATGTCTGACACACGGCGAGAAGAACAAGACCGAGGTCGATAAATACGGCTGTGAGGCACTTGAGAAAAATATCAGTGATTCAATATCGCTGTTAAAGTAAAAACAGATAAAAACAGGGGCTTACCGTCTACACGATCGGTAAGTCCTGTTGTTGTTTTTTGTTTTATAAAAATTGGGGTTGCGCTAATGGCGCAGCCCCTGCGAAAAAAGCCGACGGTCGGCTTTTTTTGATGCTCGAGATTTGCTTGATGGCGTTTAGCCATCAAGCAAAAACGATGGGGTGAGTAGCAAATGCATTTTTGCATTTGACTCATCCCCTATGGTCGGAGTGTTCATAACATATATAAAAAATGTGAGTGCCCTTATGGACACTCACACTGAATATTGCTGATAATATGGATACAAATGCCCAAGCGGTGCAAAAAGCGGTGCAGACTGTGATACTTATCTGCTTTTATCTAAAACTATCCTATGAGATCAAATTGTCGGGAGTGTATTTTTCATAACAATGATTGCCGACAGGAAAACGCTGATCTGTGCTTTCATCAATAACGAGCCACATATATTTATCCCCCAATTCACACCTTCCTTTTATACCGTTTTCTTCAAAAACAAGCACTCCGTTTTCGTTACAGGCAGTTATCTTTAGGGTGGATTCAGTGCTGTCGTCCAAAAGGTAATGATCTCTGTCAGGGTCGGGATAACTAAAGGTGAACACATATTTCAGAGATATTGTCACCTGTGTGTCCGTATTATTTTCAAAAGATACGTACGTATTACTGCGAGCAAATTCTTTGTCAGACGTTTTTTCGAGATTGACGTACTTATGCCACGTTTGACCGAAAGCGGCGTTTATAACGTCCTCTGTCGGAGATATCAGAGGTGTGTAAGTCAGAGCGGAAACGTTTCGGGTCTGCTCATTAGGCTCAAACGGCTCGGAATAGCGGCAATAATCGTCATAATACAATTCAAGGGATTTTTCAAATGTGATCTTTTCGGTTTTGCCGTCCTTGGTCAAGTAACGGTTGCCGTTCTCTGCGGCAAGGATTGAATAGATCAATTTATATTCACCGTTGCTTGCAAACTCATACAAATTATACTCCAATTCATAGTATTGCTCGTTGTCAACATGTATAAAGCCCTTGTCATCCAGCCAGCAGGTTTCATACGCAAAAGCATCCAAAAGAACCGGAACTCCGTCTTTTTGAGTAAATATAGCTTTGATTCGGTAATCCTCATTCATAAGCACCAGCTCATCTTTACCGTCACCGTTGAGATCAATTTCGTCATAGCCTACGCCATAAGCACCATGATAAGCCGCATACAAAAGACGGGTATACCATTCAAAAGAAAGGTCATTCGGGAAGGTAAAAAGATTGTCGTATTCGCCCATTTGCCATTTCTGTGACTGAAATTTATCCAAACAGGTGGAGATTTTGGTGTAAGTTTCACGAATGGCAGAGTAGCTTGAAAAATCAGCCATGGGCAGATTTTCGCTTGTTGCATTATCTTTCAGCGGAAAATAAATGCGGGGAGCTAACAATTTTGATGTGGTGGAATACTCGGGAACGGTTGTTTTTGCATGTTCGCGATACAGCTCGTTAAAGGTATCCTCGCTGATAGAAACACGATCCCCGTCCAAAATTTGAAATATATCAAGTGTTTTTTTCTCACTTTGATCATACACTTTGCCGTATATAGCGTCGTATACCATTTTATCACCTTCAACACGGCAGGTGTAAAAAGTGGCTTCTTCGATATTGTCGTTTACAGTGCTTTGCGCCATAAAGAAACGGTTCTTTGTGGCAAATACAAAGGAGCTTCTAACATCGTATTTTGATTCAAGTAAAACAGGCGCATCGTTAGAAATTGTGAAGATTGCGCGTATGCTTGTATATTTGGTCAAAATAATCAATTCAGGAGTTCCGTTCTCATCAAAATCCTTATAGCCATAGCCTAAGTTTTCGGCAGCCTGCGCATTTTTACATCCGTTAACGATACCGTAAAGCGTCTCAAAAATGGCAGCTTCACGCTGACTCATATTCGTGATGTTCGGAGTTGGTAGCTCTTCGCCGTTCTGCTTCAAGGTAAGAAGCGTATTATAGTGGGCTATGATGTCATCATACAGTCTCTTTTGTTCCTCACAACCTTCGGACGCTTGATCTTTTTCTGTGTCGTCCGTATTCGTTATTGGGGGGGTGTTTTGAGTTGTCGAGCAACCCACTATTGAAAACAATAGAAGCACACAGACAAAAAAGGAAAGAAAACTTTTCATATGACCTCCAATGGTGGTTGTTAACATTTAATATACCATAAAATCAGTTAGAAGTCAAGCTATTGCTTATTACCATACTTAAAAGTTGCACACGCTGACACTTATCTTTTGTTAAGTGTCAGAATCAATAATCAAATGCGAATTTTGAAAGTTTAAGTCCTCAAAAATTCAGTAGAAAGAAACTTTATAATTTTGATACGGACACTTATTTCGCCCATAAAACAAGAAAAAGCCTTATAAATCAAGGCTTCTTGATAAAAAACAAGCACCGCTTTTACGATACCTTTTCGTATCATAATTGCAGTGCTTATTTGGTACGAGTGTTCATAACGAAACTACTCAAAATACTTTGCTTTACGGCATTCAAAACATATTCTAATCGTGCCTTGCCTATAAATAAGAGATAACGAAAGGAATATGATTATGGAAAAGTACATTACTAAAAACGGCATCAAATACGAGCTTCGCGGTAAACAATACTACCCTATGCTTGAAATTTCTGAACAGACCACCTATGAAATCGGCAAATACGGACATCTCCATCTTGACTTCATCAAGAAGCATCGTAGAGGTACATATACCACCTTGCTGACCGAAAATCACTTGAATGAACATCTACACAGCATCGACGAGCAGGCACACGAACAGATAAACCTGCATATCTCACAGATGGCAGAGCGAATGGGAGTGACCGAGAAACTCAAAGCCTCCGATCTAATGCGATGGGTGCAGATGATGAACAACATCAAAGCAAGAGCGGAAGAAATCGTTCTGAAGGAGGTTTTGTACAAATGAGATCGATCATCAACGAACTGTGGCACGGAAATATAATCCCTCAAGAGGACAGCAGAAATAACACGAAGGAAATGAAAGAACTCCTTAGTTATATGTCACGTCACCACGAGGACTTGGAGAAAAGCTTCACGGACGAGCAGAAAGAGATATTCGAAAAGTTCCACGATTGTTGGAGTGAGTATATGAGTCTTGGAGAAGCAGCTATCTTTGAGTATGCTTTCAAACTTGGGATGCAGATCGCAATTGAAACTTTACATAACTAATATTTTTTTACTGCCCACAAACCTATCGAAGTTTGTGGGCAGTATCTTTATCAGTGGCGAATCAAAGCAAATCACAAATAATCCGACACAAATCGGCAAACACCTATTGAAAATTTCAAAATTTTATGCTACAATATATTATAAGTAATTTTATCTACAAGGAGATATGAAAATGTCTGATAAGATTGATATGCCGGATCGTTGGTATTCCACCAAGGAAATTTGCACTTATCTTGGGATTAGCCGCGATACAATGTTGGCTTGGATAACCAAAAAGAATATGCCTGCTCATAAGGTTGGACGTAATTGGATGTTCAAAACGAGCGAGATTGACGAGTGGGTTCGTAGAGGTCAAGCCGCTGATAATTCCGATGAGTGAAAGGGTTAAGTAAATGAAAGCTAAAAAATGGGTAACGTTTATCACGGCAGGTATTTCTGTAATTTCGTTGATCTGTGCTATAGTTGCAAATTGTTCTTGTGTTAATCTTCCGCTTATGTACGATATTTCAATGGCTATCTTCGGTAGTGCACTGCTTGGATTTATTATGTCCTTGATAGAGTATTTTGCCGAGCGAAGAAAAGCAATGGAATCCTTTTTGAGCGCTGCATATAAGGTTTATGTACAGCTTAGGAAAATCAAGCTGTTGAAATTGGATCAGCCTCAAGATTTGATATTGGATTGCATAGCGGAAGAACAACATAACAAGCGGTGGGGTAAGAGTGACGGCGAAACTGCCAAAACATTGGGATTTGGCGCAGTTCATAAAAAACGCGATGCCTACATTGCTTGGATGGAAGAAAATGAATCAATGTACTTCTCCGAGAACGATGACATCGAATCAATATTGATTCAAACTTATAATGGACGTATTGAACATTATAGCAGTACGTTTATGAAATATATGGATATGTATATTGTTGCATCAAAAATCGATTTAGAGGATTTGTCAAATGCGTATGGAAATTTGGATTTTCTTTTCGGTAACAAAAAAATTCGCCTTGCTGCATTTGAATTGATTTATTCTAAACTCCAAGAATATCGAAACAAAATTTTATCCGAAGTATTTCACTTCAATATGATCAAGGACGGGAACGGTAATTTTGCGGTATGTTGCAAAAAGGTTATGGAGCTTAATGATTTCTTTTTCACAACAGAAACTACTGAAAGCGATGGTATAGAGCGAACGATAGTATATCAAGGAAAATTTGACGACGTATCCAATAGAATTGAAGAATTTCGCTCTAAAATATATTTTAGAAAAGAAGTTCAATACGAGAAAAAAACTCCCGTGTTTTCTCAGCTTAGGCACATTGATGGCTCTATTGAGGACGAAAGCGCATTTTAATTATTATAGGAGATATTATAATGACAGAATCAGATAGAAAGAAAGCGGCGAAAGCCTTTGCTGAATATTGGAAAGACCGCGGAGACGAAAAGAGTGACAGCCAATCCTTTTGGCTTTCTTTTGCCCGTGACGTTTTAGGCGTTGCAGAGCCCGAAAAGTTTATATTGTTTGAGGAACGTGTGAAACTCGACCATACAAGCTTTATTGACGGACATATCCCCTCAACACATGTGCTCATCGAGCAGAAAAAGAAGGGCTTGAACCTTCGCAGCCCCATTCGTCAATCGGACGGAACCTTGCTCAACCCTTTTCAGCAGGCGCAGAGATACTCCGCTGCGTTGCCGTATTCGCAACGCCCTCGTTGGATCATCACTTGCAACTTTGAAGAATTCCTTATCTACGATATGGAAAAGCCTACGGGCGAGCCGGAAAGCATTTTGCTGAAGGATCTTTCAAAGGAATACTACCGCTTACAGTTTCTCGTTGAGGAAAAGAATGAGCTTTTGCACCGTGAAGAACAGATCTCCATTCAAGCGGGCGAGCTTGTCGGAAAGCTCTACGATGCTATTCTGAAGCAGTACATACACCCCGACGATAAGGCTTCGCTTCATAGCCTTAACATTCTTTGCGTGCGCCTTGTTTTTTGCTTGTACGCAGAGGATTCGGGTATCTTTGGCGAACACCTCAAATTTCACAACTATGTGGGGAGCTTTGCGCCTAAGGATGTGCGCCGTGCACTTATAGAATTGTTCCGCGTTCTCGACACAAAAACAGAAGATCGCGATCCCTATATGGACGAGGTTTTGGCATCCTTCCCGTACGTAAATGGAGGTCTTTTTGCCGACGAAAATATTGAGATACCCAACTTTACGCAGGAGATTGTTGACCTTCTCTTACATAAGGCAAGCGAGGACTTCGATTGGTCGCAGATCAGTCCCACGATTTTCGGTGCGGTATTTGAGTCCACGTTGAACCCCGAAACTCGTCGCAGCGGCGGTATGC
>JAZNBI010000051.1:0-35981 GCA_045586995.1 Eubacteriales bacterium
TCGCAATATCACAAAAATTTCAAGTATAAATCGGATAGCGCTCCGCAAAAAAATGCGACAACACAACAAGTATTATCCTATTGTGCCAGAACGGTCTTTCGCCTCAACCGCCTTCGGCACTCACACCTTTTATCTTCCCGAGACCGTGCGAAGGCCGTTAAAGAAAGACTACTCATTGTAAAGTGCGCCTCTATCAATATTTATTTTCACACATTATAGCACAAAAAGTTTTATATGTCAAGGCAATTAAATATTTATTTTCATATTTTTTGAAAATTCTATTGACAGTATAAATTTTCGGTGATATAATGAAAAAAATTAAACCGTTGAGCAAGAATAGTAGCTTTTCTCCCTGTATTGTCAGAGAGCCGCAGGCGGTGAAATTGCGGCATTACAAATTAAAGCGAATGGGCTTGTGAGGGCAAACCGAAAATTCAGTAGGGGAGACGTGATTCGAACGTTATATCGAAAAACGTATATTTGGTACGTTAGAGTGCACCGTATTGCACGGTGAATTTGGGTGGTATCGCAGGAGTTCTCTTGTCCCTTATGTTCGGGGCAGGAGATTTATTTTTTAAGGAAGGTAAATATATGCTTACACGACTTGATTTCCGATGGCGAGTAAATCGTTAAACCAAAAAATCAACTATTGAAATAAAAAAAGAGGTATTTTAAAATGAAAACATATAAAGATTTTGACAACTATTTGAAAGAATTTCCGAATCAAAAGGGATATTTCGGAGAATACGGCGGCGTTTTTATATCTAAAGAATTAGAGCCGGCGTTCAAAGAAATCGACGATGCCTATGAAGAAATCTGCCATAGCGCTCAATTTATAAATGAGCTGCGCAGAATCAGAAAAGAATTTCAGGGCAGACCAACTCCCGTTTATCACTGCGAACGTCTTTCAAAGGTTATCGGCTCAAAATGTCAGATATACTTAAAGCGCGAGGATTTAAATCACACGGGCGCGCACAAGCTCAATCACTGTATGGGCGAGGGACTCTTGGCAAAGCATCTCGGAAAGAAAAAGCTTATTGCCGAAACCGGCGCAGGTCAGCACGGCGTGGCTCTTGCCACTGCTGCGGCGTATTTTGGAATGGAATGCGATATATATATGGGCGAGGTCGACATTGAAAAACAGCACCCCAATGTTGTACGTATGAAAATGCTCGGAGCAAACGTAATTCCCGTTACACACGGCTTAAAAACGCTTAAGGAGGCCGTCGACGCCGCTTTTGAGGCATATACGAAGGAATACAAAAATGCAATTTACTGTATCGGTTCGGCAGTTGGTCCGCATCCGTTCCCGAAGATGGTAAGAGATTTCCAAGCCATCGTGGGCTATGAAGCAAGAGAGCAATTTATCGAAATGACGGGAATTCTTCCCGATGCGGTGTGCGCCTGCGTCGGCGGCGGTTCAAACTCAATAGGAATGTTTATCCCCTTCCTCGCAGATCCTGTCAAAATAATCGGCGCCGAACCGCTTGGAAAAGGTGCCAATATCGGAGATCATGCTGCAAGCGTTACATACGGCTCGGTAGGCACCCTTCACGGCTTCAAAAGCTATGTGCTCCAGGATGAAAAAGGAGATACGCTTCCCGTTTACTCGGTTGCAAGCGGGCTTGACTATCCCGGCATAGGTCCCGAGCATGCATATCTGCACGACTGCGGCAGAGTAAACTTTATACCCGTATCCGACGAAGAAGCTATGGAAGCTTTCTTCCTCCTCTCTCGTTATGAGGGTATTATCCCCGCCGTTGAAAGTGCCCACGCTGTTGCATATGCAATAAAATACGCTAAAGAAAACAATACCGGCTCTATTCTTGCCAACCTTTCGGGACGCGGAGATAAGGATATCGACTACGTCTATGAAAACTACGGCTGCGGAGAAAAATATTTAAAAAAATATCTTTAATCAGAAATTAAAAATCCGTGCGAGTAAAGCGTGATGTTCTTATCGGAGAAATCACAAAATGGATTGGTCTCGCAAGAAAGTTGCCTTAGATGGCGCGAATTTGCTCCGCAGTAAACAAATAGTAAACCCCGACAGATTTTTCAAGGTCTGTCGGGGTTATGTATTCGATAAATTGATTAATAGGTTAAATCCATTTTTTATCTTTTGATGTTCTGTGATAACTTATATAAAGCACATATTCTGCGCACACAAATAATTCAACCAGCGAAAATAATACAATCGCTATTACTCTCCATAATTTCTGTTCATCATTGTACTTATCAAATGAAACATACTCTACTCCGTCCGAATACATTTGTACAAGATTGCCTCTCCGATCAAAACAGATTGATACAGTTGGTGATCTACTTAAAAATTCATTGAATTGCTCGTTGTTTACAGTTACAAAATTAGAGGTGGTGCGATACATTTCACCTTCAACATATATCTTATAACGAAAGTTACTCCATCTAAGTTCATGATAGCTATAATCTTCTACTCTTGCGGTAATAGTTACCGTGTTATCTTCGGTAGCGCAAGCAGTTCTTGCAACGCCAAAAATACAGAACAAGGAAATTGCAAAAGCCTGAATCAGAATAAAAGCAACCGTCTTTTTTAATCTTTCCATCCGTTTTATGTTAGTTTCTGTTTTTCTAATCTTCACTTAATACATCAATTCCATTCTTAGTGATTTTTTGTTTATTGTTCCGTTTTATCGCGCAAGTTTCGCCTTTGTATTACAGCGTTGCAAGCAACGCAGGCATCGGGCAAAGCCCATACCCCTTATTCTATGGTATTCAAATACTTGTAATACCACCGTTTGGGATTCTCATAAATGTATTTTCTGCGCGTTTCATAATCTTCTCTGTCACGAACAATATGCTCGGCAGAAGAGCGTTGAAACATTTTTTCTATCCCGTATTTTTGCTTGCAGCTCCGCGAAGTCAAGGACTTAAACGCACAGATTACATCATCCAAGGTAGGGGATGGGCTTGCTCCTCCCGCCTTCCCGTGCAGAAAGATAATTGCGTGGATATGGTCGGGCATAATAACATAGTAATTTCGGGAGGAGCAAGCCCCTCCCCTACCGCTGAATTGTTTGTTTTATCGGTAGCCGTGAGGTCTGTTTTGACTATTTCGGATAAAATATGCATTCTGTCACGTACGCATATCGTAACAAAGTATGCACCTGCGGAGCTGTAATCAAAGTTTTTTAGTCTTGTTGACTTTCTTTTCGGCAAATGCTTATCGTTATCCATTTTCATCACCCATACCATTATAACACAAATCGGCAGAGAAAACAAGTTCTCTGCCGAAATCTTTGCGCCTGCCATTTCTCCGCTAAGAATGCAGAGAGAATCGCACGGATTTATTTTTATTTTATTGAATTTTTTGCGGCAGTAAGTGTATTCTGCATAAGCATTGTGATAGTCATAGGTCCGACACCACCCGGCACGGGAGTTATGTAAGAAGCTTTTGGCTCTACCTCTGCAAAATTAACGTCACCTGTAAGTTTACCGTCAGCGCGTCTGTTCATACCTACATCGATCACCACCGCACCGTCCTTTACCATATCTGCTCCAAAGAAATCCGCCTTGCCGATAGCTGCGACAAGAATATCTGCGCGTCTGCAAACATCTGCAAGATTTTTTGTACGGCTGTGACATATCGTTACCGTTCCGTTTGCCTGAAGCAAAAGCATCGCCTGCGGTTTTCCGACGATATTAGAACGTCCGACAACAACACATTCCTTTCCGCAAACATCTATTCCGCTGTGCTTTAACAATGCCATTACACCTGCGGGTGTGCACGGCAAAAAGCTGTAATCACCTATCATTATTTTGCCGACATTGTAAGGATGAAATGCGTCAACGTCCTTTTCGGGATTTATTTTCAGCAAAATTGAGGTTTCATCAAGTCCCTTCGGCAAGGGCAGCTGAACAAGTATACCGTGAATAGCGGTATCGTTGTTAAGACGCTCTACAAGTGCCTCAAGCTCGGCTTGCGACGTATTCTCCGGCAAACGATAAAGCTCGGAATAAAAGCCGACCTCTTGGCAAGCGCGTTCTTTATTGCGAACATAAACCTGTGATGCAGGGTCTTCGCCTACAATAATAACCGCAAGTCCGGGAGTCACGCCTGTCTTTTTTATGAATTCGGCGGTTTCGAGTTTTATTTCTTCCTTTATTTTTGCCGATATTAATTTTCCATCAATGATTTTTGCCATAATTTCCTCCGATTGTTTTTATTATTATTTATCTTCTTTATGTGATTCCGATTGAACGGAAGCATCTGTCTGATTGGAACGCGATTTATCGTAAACGGCTGTATACGCTTCTGCCTCAAGCTTCTTTTTGTTTGCTTTGACAATTCCCAAAATAAGCAAAGTCAATCCGATTGCAAAGCAACAAAAGCCGACAAGCTGTGAAACTCTGAACACACCGATATAAAGACTGTCGGTACGAAGTCCCTCAATAAACATACGTCCAAAGCCATACCACGTAATATACATCAAAAATATCTGACCGTTAAACTTTTTCTTTTTATACAGAGCATTTATTATTATAAATCCCAAAAGATTCCATAATGATTCATATAAAAACGTAGGGTGATAGTAGTACATCTTACTTGAGCTGTCTATATTGGGAAGCAAGCCCATTCTGATAAAATACAGTAAACTTCCTTCTTTTAGTTGATATCCGTATGCCTCTCCGTTAAAGAAATTGCCCCAACGTCCCAAGATCTGACCTATCATGACCGCGGGTGAAACCATATCGAATACCTTTAAAAATTCGATCTTCTTATAGCGGCAAACAAAATATATCGTCAACGCGCCCGCAATTATAGCCCCATATATAGCAATTCCGCCGTTCCAAATAGCAATCAAATCATAAAAGCTATGATACCTTCCCTGCCCGAGAGTTGTCAAAACATAGTATAAGCGCGCTCCGATAATAGCTGTCGGAACTGTAAAAATTGCAATATCGAGCAGATCGTCAAGAATAACCTTCTCATATTTTGAACGGTAATAGGAATATACAAATGCAAGAATAATTCCCAGTGTAATGATAATACCGTACCACCTTACCTCGATCCCTCCGAAAAGCGGAATGGTAAATGCAATTTTATTTAAAGTAAATTCTTCAATACCGAGCCCCGGAAAAGAAACAACTACGCTTTCATTCATAATGTTTACCTCTTTTCAGTTATTGTCGTTCGGCTGTATGACCGAAAGCACGTAATATTCGTCGTTAAAATTATCTTCAAGCAATTTTTCGACATCTTCAAACGTGATACTGTCGATTATATCGACATATTCAAAAATTTCACTGTCCTCGAAAGCAAAAGACAAAAGCATATTTGCAATGTCATCAGTAGAATCGAAATTCTTTATAAATTCGGCGTACACCACGCGTTTATTACGCAAAAAATCCTCCTTGGAAAGCCCTTCGCGACGCTTCTTTTTGATATGATCCTTTATAATCTCCATCACCTTTTGCGGCTCGGCAGATTCTCCCGAAATCGAATTAAAGGCAAAGTTCTTGGTGATTGAGTATCCGTAAGAAAATTCCGCAGAGATAAGTCCGCTTTCATACATAGAGTTGTAAAGCTCCCCTGCGCGTGAAAACAGCATCTCGTTGAGTATCGTCATTGCTATATCCTTTTTCTGTCTGTCAACGGCACGGGGACTGATATCATTATCCTTGATACCTATACTGAACACGGGCTTTGGCACCTGCATCTTCGTTTCAAAATACGGAAAATTAATATTTCTCGGCTCTTGCGGAAATTCGGGAACAATATCCCCCTTGCCCGTTTTTTTCGGCAAGCTTTTGTCTACGATATCAAGCACGCGCTCGGGTGTAACATCTCCGCAAACAACCATTGCCATATTTGACAACCGATAAAAATTGTTGTAACATTCGTATAACGTTTTATCCGTAATCTGCGAGATCGACTTAACCGTTCCGCAAATATTGACTCTCACGGGATTTTCAACATACATCGCCTCGAGCATACCGAAAAAGCAACGGTTATATGGGTTGTCGTCATACATTTTAATTTCCTGAGCTATAATTCCCTGCTCCTTTTGTACCGACTCCTCGGTAAAATACGGATGCGTAACAAACCCCACAAGCTCGGCAAGACACTCATCAAAATTATCGGTAGTGCTGAAAAGATACACCGTCTTATCAAAAGAAGTATAAGCATTTACGTCCGCACCATATTGCGAAAACTGCTGAAACGAGTCGCTGCCATCCTCATTTGTGAAAAGCTTATGCTCGAGAAAATGCGCGATCCCGTTAGGTACTTTAATCTTTTCGCCGCTTTCGCTGCTTGTAAATATATTGTTTATAGAACCGTATCGAGTCCCCATAAGTGCATAAAACGTGGTAAGCTTTTTGGGGAAAACATAAATTGTAAGACCGCTGCTGTGGTTTAATTTATAATATTTTTCCTTAAGACGCGAGCTAATGAATTCAAACGCTTCACTCATCATCATCTCCCCCTATCTCTGTTCCCTCCAAAAAGTACACCGTATCAAACACAAGCTGCTTTGCCGCATCGATAACATCGGATTTTTTTACATTTTCAAATCCTTTAAAACATTCGTCAATAGTACATTCGACACCAAAAAGCATGCGTCCCGCATAGTATTCTTCAACCACCGACGGAGCATCTTCTATTGAACGGTATGAATTATAAAGCGATTTTTTAGCGGCAATAAATTCCTCGTCACTTATATTTCCGCAACGCATTTCTTCAATTTGAGCAAGAATTGCATCTCTTGCAACGTCTTTGTTTTTTACGTCAACGCCTGCAGAAATAATATAAGCGCCTTTATATATGTCATAGGTCGACGAGCAATAATAACAAAGACTCATTTTTTCGCGAACATTTGTAAAAAGCTTTGAAATCACAGAGCCGCCGAGAATTTCATTACAAACCAAAAAATCGAAAAATTGCTTGTCGCAAACCGTGTGTCCCGTACGCAAACCGATTACCAATTTTCCTTGAGATACGGGAAGCTTCTCTGTAACGGTTTTAATATTATCAACCCGAGATTTTACGATGGTAGGAGCAATATTTATAGGTTGGGAAGAAAAATCTCCCATATATTTTTTTACGGTGGAAATTATTTTTTCCCGCGATGCCGCGCCAATATAAAAGATCTGAATCTTAGCATCCTTTATCATATCGCGATATCTGCAAGTCAGCGTTTCGGACGTAACCGCCTCTATCTGCTCTACACTTCCAGCAAGAGAACAACCGTACGGCTCGTCGGCAAACATTATTTCTCGGCAACGCGCGCCTGCGTACGTGCGGGTGTTATTTACCAAGCTTTTTATCGAATCACAAGTGTTTTGCTTTTCGCTCTCGACGTATTGAGAAACAAAAAGCTGATTTTCGTCAAGCAATGGATCAAACATCATCTGGGAAATAATTTCAAAAGTACCGTCAAGTATATCCGTATCATCAAGAACATAATGATTATCAAGAAGCTCGGCAGTGATTCCAAGCAACTGATTATCGCCTCGGCGTAAATTTTTAATACTCAGATTGACCGCATAAAGATCGTCAAGCCGTTTGTTTATTTCTCCCTGAGTGACATATTTTTTCGTTCCTCTTTTTAAAACCGACATCACCAAAGAATTCAGAGGAGAATTTTCTTTTTCAATAGGCATCACAAAGGAAACCGTGAGATATTCGGTCTTAAATTTATCCGTGTTGATATAATTCAAGGAAAGCGAATCCGAAAGCGTGATTTTTTTTGGAATCATTCTTTGACCATAACCTTTCTTTTCTGTGTTCTTCAAGATGCAAAGCTCACAATACAGCTATTTTATAATATTATTTATATTTTACACCTTTTTGTATTTTTTTTCAATCATTATTTTATTATAAAAAAATTTTTATCACTATGTCATAAAATTTTTTTGTTATATTATTAAAAAAACACAAATTTTACAATCAATCATTGAAAAATTTAATAGTTGATTTTTTGAGATTGCTTTGATATAATAGAAATAAACTAAATTATTTTTAACTCCTATTACAGGTTTGAAGGGGCAAAACATGAAAAAAATACCGATTATTATACTTGTATTTATAATTTTGCTTTCGCCTACATATATCGCCATTATTAATTATTCGATAATTTCCCAAAAGCCCGAAAACTATTCATCTGTCAGCGGAATAGAGGAAATTACCGACCCTGCGGGAAGGGTTTATTATTTAGACGAAAACGATTTAAACGCCAAAGAATTTTATGAGCTTATGTCAAAAATAAACAAGGGCGCAAAAAAATTTTCTTTGCCCGATGTTTCAGAGCTTAAATATTATAATTTTGAAATAGTCTATAAAAGCGTTTCGGAAAATATTGTTTTTAACTATTTCTTTTCTACCGATAATAAGAGAAGTTATATGCTTGACAGCGCGGGCAATGCTTTTATAATACCCGATGCCTACGCGCAAAAATTTCTTTTAACTCCTTATGCCGCGGGCATTTATGACCATTCTTCACCGCCGCAGCTTATCTCCAATACGGGCGATACTATTTTGCCCAGCTCGCTTTCTTGGAATTATATCATTTATGATAACAGTTTCGTAAATCTCAAAAATCCCGAAACCACCTCCGAAATTTTATCGTATAAAAGAAGCGGACGCATTTCCTTTTCGTTCAGCATAGCTCCCGATTATTCCGCAGTTAAAGCATATGACAGCACGGGGCTTATTTACCAAGGAACGCTCGAAAATCTCTCTTACGCAAATATCGACGAGTCAAAAGCGCTTACTCTCGACATTGAAGCCACCTGGCTCAAAAATTCTTCTCTTGGTTATTACGGTACCTCAAGATATCACTTCACTGTAGAACCAAACGAATCGGCAAAATTCTATTTGAGTGAAAATTCAATATCCTCGGGAGAATTTGTGGTTCTTACCTGTACCAACATAGCAGATATCTCAAAGATTACATTTTCAAGCGAGCCCGACATTAAATACACCCCCGTTTTCTTCGAGGATGGTATTTATGTGCGTGCGCTTATTCCGATGAGCATTTATCTTGAATCTCCCAAAACATACAGATTCACCATTTCCTGCGGAAATGCCATACAGCACTTAGACCTTTACGTTGCAAAAAGAGACGTTTTGGAACGCCAATACAACACCTCAGCAAAAGAAAGTGAATTCGAAAGCGCTATGGCAGAATATAAATCTCTGCTCAAAAATATCGGTTCAAGCTACGATAACACTAAATATTTTGACGGAACGTTTATCGATTATTCCGAGGACAGTTCAATTAAGGCGTCTATCTTTCTCGGATTCGGTCATCAGCGTACCGTTTTCGGAAAATATTCATACAGAATGGACGGCGTAGATTTCAACACAGATTCAACTGGTAGCGATATTCCGGCAGCAAACAGCGGCAATGTTATATACAAAGGAAGCTGTGCATATCTTGGAAATTTCGTTGTTATCGACCATGGATTCGGTCTGAAAAGCTGGTATGCAAATCTATCCGAAATAGGCGTTGCGGTAGGCGACAATGTAGTTAAAGGCCAGTCCGTCGGAAAATCAGGCAATACCGGATTTTCTTATCTCCCAGGCGTATATTTTATGACTACTGTTTTTGACGTACCGGTTTCGCCGTATACACTTTGGTCCGAAGGCATCGACCTCGGAAACTATTAACTTTATATAGGACTCAAAATATTTTAAAATGGGCTGTTGCGCGTATGTGCAACAGCCCATTTAAGCTTACCTTGTTCATTATAAATCAACACGATTTCGACGCTCGCCCTTTAAAAACGCTTCTATATTAGCGCAAATTTCATTAACACAACGAACTCTTGCTTCATATGCCCCCCACGCCATATGAGGAGTCAAACAAACATTGTTAAAATTGCGAATTTCATAAAAAGGATGCTCGGCGCGAAAAGGTTCAGAAGAATAAACATCCGAGCCAAGTCCGCCCAATTTGTGATTCTTAATCGCTTGTGCAAGTGCTTTTTCATCTGTCACAGCACCTCTTGCAACGTTAACAACAATAGCGTCCCGCTTCATCATTCCTATTCGTTCTCTGTTTATAAGCTCACGAGTTGCCTCGCTCATAGGAACGTGAATAGAAATAATATCGGCATTTTTACACAACGTATCTATATCAACACATTCAAATTCTTTGTCGGGCGTACGCTTGCAGGCAATAACG
The DNA here is from genome assembly GCA_045586995.1 of Eubacteriales bacterium. Classification (GTDB taxonomy): domain Bacteria; phylum Bacillota; class Clostridia; order Oscillospirales; family CAG-272; genus JAZNBI01. Next base: position 10,170 of record JAZNBI010000051.1, read on the forward strand.
CGGCACCCGAATGCGCGAGCGATCTGTGCAACCTTACGGCCTATATTACCGAGTCCAACAATTCCCCAAACCTTTGATGAAAGCTCGTGATATACCGGAATTAAACGATTTGCCACATTCCCTGCCGAATAGCTGCCGTCCTTGATATATTCGGTATATTCCGGAAGGTGATTTATAAGCGACAATGCAAGCGCGACGGTGATCTGTGCAACACTGTCGGTTGAATATCCCACAACATTGCAAATTGCAATATTATTCTCTTTACAATATTTAATGTCTATGTTATCAAATCCCGTGGCAGCTACACAAATCAACTTGAGATTTTTTGCATATGCAAGATTTTCACTGTAAAGCTTTACCTTATTTATTATGACGACGTCACAATCGGCAATCCGCTTTGCAACATTTTCCGCGTCGGTCGTTTGGTATATTTCAACCAAGCCGAAGCTTTCAAGAGCCGAAAGCTCAATATCGTCGCCAAGAGTAGCAGCATCCAAAACAACAATTTTCATATCGGTAAAACTCACTTTCTTTTGAGCTTTCCGACGACTCTTCCGGCGCAAACCGCGTTGTCGAAATCCTTTAAAAGAATATCGCCGTAATCCTTGTTGAGCGAAATAAGACGGTCGCCGCCATAAACCTTAAAATAACCGTCTCCGTCAAGTATAAATATACCGAGCTCACCTTCCTCTACCGAGTCACATTCCTGAACGAGCAATATATCGCCATCATGAAATTTCGGTTCCATACTATTGCCTTTGATTCTCAATGCATAATCGGCGGGCTTGGTTTTTACGTTATCGGGTATATTTATTTCTTCAGCGGTCGATTCGTCAAGAAATACTCCGACGCCTGCGGAAACCGGCAAATTGTAAAGCGAAATAATACGCTTTGCAAATTCGTTTACGGTAGGACGTCTGACGGTTTTCTTTGTACGGCCCGGTTTGCCATTGGGATAAAGAATTTTTGCGCTGTTCTCATTCGCTGTGACGCGCATACTTTCGGCAGAATATTCCACTTCTTTATCAAGCACAAGCCCGACAATTGATTTTCCTCGCTCGTCAAGTCCTCTGTAATCCGTAATAAATTTGATTTCACTGTCATCAAGTGTAAAATTATTTGTATTGTCGGGTATGCCCGTTACAATATAATCAAGCGAACAATCCAGCGCGCTGCAGATCAAAACCATATTGGAAAGCTTAGGCGAATCGGAAAATCCCGCCAAAATTTTACTTATAGTGCCAAGAGGTATTCCGGTGATTTTAGAAAGCTTTTCGTTTGTTATTTTCTTTTCACTTTTAATTTTTTTAATCCTGTCAAGATAATCCATAAAATCCCCCTGTATTTTCTTTTATGGAATAATTATACCACCACATCGGGCATTTGTAAAGAGTTTTTTAGAAAAAAATTGTCAAAAATTGAAAAAATATATTGACAAAGCTTTTTAAGTGTGGTATAATCGCATTGTAAACCAAATTTGGAATTTTGGAGGGTGTTATGAATAACGCGTATAACGATTTTTCGAGAAACGAAGTCCATTATAGAAAGTATGACAAAAGCAATGTTGCTTTGAAAGAAAAATCAATTTCCGTCTTGGAGATGCTGCTTTGTACCATAGATAATATAATTTCGCTTATAACGTCAAAGAATTTTTTAACCGTCTTGAAGGTTCTTGTTTGTGTTGCCTGCTTCTTTGGGTTTATAGGAATTATAGGCGGTATAGATAACGGAAGCATTACACTCGGTCAAGGCATTGTTTATTCCTTGCTCGCGATTTTTATTGAGCTTATCTGTTTTCGTAAATAATTTTTGAAAGTGCTGCGGCGACGTGCTCAGCCGCAACCAATGCTTCCTCTTGCGTATTTCCGCTTGTTCCCACTTCAATAAGCAGCGACACCTGTGCCATTTGTTGATTATATGAAGATTTTTTTAAGTATGTAGGTCTTGAAAGATTCGGTGCTTTAAGATTTAATTCTTCCCTTAATCTAAGCGAAAATGCCAAATTACTCTGCCATGTGTCGTATGTAGTTCCGTTGGCATCACTTCCTACAACACTCATGACCTGTGCCGATACATCATCGCCCACCCTTGCGACAGCGCGCACAAGCGAACCGTCGGCGGTAAGTACAGAATCTCTGTGAATGTCAAATACATACTTTATCGAAGGGTATTTCTCCAAATATTCACGTATTGCCTCTGCCGAGCGCGCATACGAATTTTTATATGATTCCTTATCATACATTTCTTCGCTGTGAATCGTGGGTATTCCATTTGCGTTTAACAATTCGCTTATTCGGGCTCCTACCGATACAACATTTTTTGTTATGTCGGTCGAGCGGGCGATTTCTTCATCATTTGAATATGAATTTTTACCTTTTTCGGTATATGACTCGGTTCCGTGAGTATGTATTATCAACACAATCGGTTTGCTCTTGTCAAAAGCATTTTCCGTCTTGTTTATTTCCTTATTGAATACATCCTTCAATACATCGGTATCTATTTTATAATCGGTTTCATTGTTTATGTATGTATTTCCTAATTTTGACGCACTTAAATCCATAGGTAAAATAGCATTTTCATTATTGGGAACACTGCTGCGGTCAAAGTAATATATGTCTTCGGCTGTATCGTCCGGTTTATTTTCGTTTGGAGCTTTGTCGGCTCCGTTTTCTTTTTTATTTTCTTCTTCGGTTTTATCGGTAGCATCATCCGTGTTTTCCCCATCTTCGGGATTTTTATTGTCGGAATCAATTTCATTTTTCAGCGTTTCGTCAGCTTCGCCATCCTTAATATTGTCTTGCTTCTTAAAAACCAACGGCGTAAAGCTTCTTTCAAGCATTAATTCCGAAAAGCTTATGTTGCGTATTTCTTCTCCCAAAAGCCGTCCCATTAACAGCTCGGTAATTCTTCCGTCGCCAAAAAAGCCGCTCAATGCTTCGGTAACTACAAAAGCCAAGATATAAAGAGCAACCGAAACCGTTATTATACAATAGAAAACATATCCGTGGTTGCTTCTTTTTTTCTCGTACTCCATAAATTCACCGATTTTAATTTCGGTTGAAATATTTTCTTGAAAATTGTCATAAGGAATCGGTTTTGATGTTTTTTTCATAGCCCCTCATCTCTTTCGTTTTTTATAATATTTATGAGTAATGTGGTGATTTTATGTCAGGAAAACGAAAAAGCTTGTCCGAGCGAACGAGAAAGTAAAAGAGAACCCTCTTTTATAAGCTCATCACTTTCTTTAGGCGACACAAAAAAATTATTACCATTTTCGAGAACGTTGTATAATTCTTCGCTCACATCCTCAATACCGGCTTTTTGTAAAGCATCGTAAACCAAGGTTGAAGACGACACTACCGTAGGAACACCGATAGATATAACGGGAATTCCGAGCGTTTGGTGCGATATTGCTTTTCTTGCATTTCCGATACCTCCGCCCGGCTGAATCCCACTGTCGGATAATTGGATAGTTGTAGCCAAACGCTCGCAGGAACGTGCGGCAAGTGCATCGATTGCAATCACAAGCTTCGGCTGTGCGCTTTTGCAAGCCCCCTTTATAAGTTCCAACGTTTCTATACCCGTCTGTCCCACAACCCCCGGAGAAATCGCCGATATTCTGCACATACGCATAAGCTTAAAGGTATCCGGATCAAATACGCTTATATGTCTTGATACCGTAATTTTTCTGACAGTTTCAGGTCCTAAGGCATCGGCAGTTATATTTTCGTTTCCCAGTCCGACTATCAAAACACTGAAATTATCATCTGCCGAACAGCAACAAACGCTTTCCGCAAGCGCTCTTATTTCATTTGCCAAAAGTTCTGAGATTTTATCTTCCTGATCCTGATAAAAATCCCAAATCCTTCCGCACTCGAAGGTAATATATCTGCCTATTGGCTTTCCGAGTGCCTTTGCCGATTTCTCGCTTTTTATATGAAGTCTTGCCACGCTGCAAAATTCGGTTTCTTCTACGGAATATTCGTTTCCGCTCATAAATTCCTCGTTGGTAATGTCACATTCGCATGCCAAATCGGTTCTGCTGTAATTTTTCATATCATAATACCACCCAAAATATTTTTTCACAATAATTCTGCGAAAAAAATTAACAAAATATACATTATTATAATGGAATATTTCTATTGCTTTTTTATGGGTGTTAGGATATAATAGTTCTGGATGTTCGTATATTGTATACCTTCAGAATATTGTTCTAATAGCATAGTCATTTTGTACATAAATCTCAAAATTTATTGTGCATCTATCCAAACATTGCTTCTTTAGCGCTTATTTTATTGATTATCGACGAGAAAAGTGTTATAATAGACGAGGTATTCTTTTCAGTTCTTATTTTTCAGGAGGATGATTTTTTTTATGATTAAACGATTAATTGCCATGTTTCTCTTGGTCTGTATGGTTGTTCCCGCACTTTTCGGTTGTAACAACCCGAATCCAGATGAACAAAACCAAGAAGAAGAGGACAAGGGTGCTTATATAAATATGTACCTTGCAGATCAGATATATGACCTCGATCCCGCAAATGCTTTCAATAATGAGTCGGCATTGAAGATCATAAGCTTGATTTTCGATGGTTTGTTCACTCTTGAGCCGAACGGCAAAGTAAGTAAATCCCTCGTTGAAAGCTATAAATTTTATACCGACAAAATGAGCGAAGAGCTCAAAATGCTTATAACTCTCAAATCGACATATTTCAGTGACGGTTCGCTTTTGAGTGCCGATAACGTTGTTTTTGCATGGAAACGTATACTTGATGTTGAAAACTCCAGCCAAGCAGCCGTACTTCTCTACGATATTAAAAATGCTCGTGCAATCAAGGAAGGCGATATGTCTATAGATGACCTCGGAGTTGCAGCTGTTGACACTCTTGTGCTTGAGATCACTTTTGCCGATGCAAATGTTGACAGAGATCAGTTCATCTTAAACCTTACAAGCCCTTGCCTTGTTCCCCTTCCCGGAATTTTGGTTTCGAGAACAGACGACTGGGCAAAGAAGCCCGGAACGATTGCGTGCAGCGGCCCGTTTATGTTGCGTACAGCAAATTATACAGACGGCCTTGAAACCCTTATTCTTGAACGCAACTCGTATTATTTCAGGGACAGAACAAAAGATCCGCTTGATAAATCGGTTAAGCCATACAGACTTGTTATAGACTATACAAAAACAGACGAAGAAATCAAGCAGGCATATGACAACGGCGAAATCTTTTATATCGGCGATATTCCGCTTTCTATCAGAAACTATTATAAAGAAACCGCAAAGATTGCCGATGCAATGTCAACTCACGCGTATTACTTTAATACCGAAAAGGCACCTTTTGATAATGTAAACGTACGTCTTGCTCTTTCCGCGGCTATCGACCGTGAAGCAATCGCGCAAGAGATCGTGTTCGCAAAAGCTGCTTCCGCTCTCGTACCCTTCGGAATCTTCGATTCAAATTCTTACAAGAAGTCCTTCAGAGAGGTTGGCGGCGACATTATTGCTACAAAATCCGACCTTACAAAAGCAAATCAATACATAGCTGAGTCAGGAATTACCCCCTCCGATTATACATTCACTCTTTCTGTTGCAGCTTATGATGAGGTTCACGTTAAAATCGGAGAAATGGTTGTAGAAAGCTGGAAGGCACTTGGCTTTAACGTTTCGCTCAACCCTATCGATGTTATGGTAAATGACGAAGTAGGCCCGACGGGAGATGTTCCTACCGATATTCGTGACGATGTTTATACAGAAAAGCTTTTAGCGGGAGATTTTGATGTTATCGGACTTGATATCGTAGCTACATCGGTAAATGCGCTTTCTATTCTTGCTCCCTTTGCAAAGCAATTCTCAGGTCAAAGCGTTAATATGGATGTTGATATAAACAATCCGGTTTACGAGCTTACACCTCATATTACGAAGTTTGACAATGATGAATATAACGCTAAGATCGAAGAAGCATTCGGCAAGAATGGTGCAGACAGAGCCGCTGCTCTTCACGAAGCTGAAAGAATGTTGCTTGAGCAAATGCCGGTTATACCGATTATTTTCAATCAAAATGCCACATTGACAAGCGACGAGCTTTCGAAAATCACCACATCGTATTACGGACTCGACAGCTTCAAGAAAACGATTTTAAAGGATTATGAAAAATATCTTGAGGAACAGACTCAATAAACTATTACAAGCATCGCATTAAATATACCGCGAACTGCCCTGATTTAATAAATCGGGGCAGTTCTTGTTGTTACTGTAAAAGTAATGTTTTTTGATTATTTAATTGTAAAAATTATGTAGACTTTTTATCTGTAATATGATATAATAAACAATTGATATATTGCAGTATACTGTATTTAATTGACTGTGAGGAATGATTTAATGAAAATAATTCCGATTTCCCCTTTATCCTGGGCATCAAACTGTTATGCAATAATTAACGAAGGGCACGCTTTGATCGTTGACCCGTCAATTTCATGCGGCGCGATTTTGTCTTTGCTCGAAAAGGAATCTGCCGTTCCGGATGCGATTATTTTAACTCACGGACATTTTGACCACATCGTTTCGCTCGATACCTTTCGCAAAAAGACCTCGGTTCCTGCTATGATACACAAATTTGACGCCGATTTTCTCGGAGATGCTCATAAGAATGCCTTCTTTGATTTCTTCGGCAAGGAGCGTTCATACGCTGATGCCGAAATACTTTTGGAAGACGGCGATGAAATTGAGTTGGCAAACCAAAAGCTTAAAATAATACACACCCCCGGACATACAAACGGCTCAATATGTATTCTCGGTGACAATTTTCTCGTAACCGGCGACACACTTTTTGAGCATGGCTACGGGAGATATGATCTTTACTCGGGAAATGCCGACACGCTTTTTAAATCGTTGAAAAGGTTGGCTTCTTTAGACCCGTCGCTGATTATTTATCCGGGACATCAAAAAAGCTGTACGCTGGCACAAGCACTCGAAAACATTAATTTAAAATAGAGGAATTAACTATGAATCACGAATATCTTGCTAATTTACTGTTCCCTGATGTGACCCTCACCGCAGAGGAGCTGGAATCAAAATTTCCACCTCGCAATCTTGCCGAGGGCGCAATAGTTTCCAGAATGGCGCCAAGCCCAACCGGCTTTGTTCATTTGGGAAATTTGGTTCAGGGTATAACATCCGAACGACTCACTCATCAATCCGACGGAGTTCTTTTCTTGCGTGTCGAGGATACCGACGCAAAAAGAGAGGTTTCGGGCGCTGTGGAAATACTTATCGAATCCTTAAAATATTACAATATTCAGTTTGACGAGGGTGCGACAAAAGACGGTGATATGGGTGAATACGGACCATACCGTCAACGTATGCGTAAGGATATTTATCATGTATATGCAAAAAAATTGGTTTCAGAGGGCAAAGCATATCCCTGCTTTTGCACCGAGGAAGATCTTGCCGATATTCATACTCAACAAGAAGCTCAAAAAACCAATTTCGGATATTTCGGAAAATGGGCAGTTTGGCGTAATCGACCTATTGAGGATATCGAAAACGCACTTAATTCGCACACTCCGTGGGTGCTTCGCTTTTATTCTGAGGGCAGTATCGAAAACAAAATTAAATTCACTGATTTAATCAAAGGTCAGCTTGACCTCACCGAAAATGATATTGACCACGTTTTACTAAAATCCGACGGAATTCCGACATATCATTTCGCCCACGCCGTTGACGATCATTTGATGCGTACTACTCACGTCGTCAGAGGTGACGAATGGTTGCCGTCACTGCCCTTCCACGTGCAGTTGTTCGGCGCGTTGGGCTTCAAGCTTCCCAAATATCTCCACATCGGACCTTTGATGAAAATGGACGGAGAATCCAAGCGTAAGCTTTCAAAACGCAAAGACCCCGAGCTTGCCTTGACCTATTACCAAAAAGAGGGTTATCCCGCAGAAGCGGTGTATGAATACGTTTTAACGGTGCTCAACTCTAATTTTGAAGATTGGCGCAGAGCAAATCCCGATGCAAGCACAAACGATTTTAAATTTTCTTACAAGAAGATGAATCCAGCGGGCTCGCTTTTCGATTCCGCAAAATTGCGCGACGTATCAAAAAATATTATATCAAAAATGGATGCAAAAAAGGTATTCGATCTTGCATCCGAATGGGCAGAAGAATTTGATTCGGATTTCGCTTGCAAGCTTAAAAGAGATCCCGACTTTGCAAAAAGAATTCTTTCGATAGGCAGAGGCGGCAAAAAGCCCCGCAAGGATTTTGCGATCTGGAGCGAGCTCAAAGCATACATGGGCTTTTTCTATGACGAGTATTTCGTTTTAGAGGATTCATATCCCGATAATTTCGCAAAAAGCGATATAATCGGTGCGCTCGAACAATATAAGCTTTCTTATAATGAAAGTGACGATATGAATCAATGGTTTGAAAAAATCAAAGCCATTGCCGATTCGCTCGGATATGCCTCCGATATGAAAGCGTATAAAGAAAATCCCACTTTGTATAAGGGCAGCGTTGCGGATATCAGTATGTTTATACGACTTGCAGTCACGGGAAAGCTTAACGCTCCCGACTTATATACAGTCGTTCAAATACTCGGCAAGGAAAAAACCTTTGAAAGAATAAATAAAATTATAAATTCGCTTAATTGAGGTAATTATGGAAGAAACACGCAGTAATTTTATATATGACATAATCGACACCGACTTGGCAGAAAATCCAAATTTAAAGATACACACCCGTTTCCCTCCCGAACCAAACGGATATCTTCATATCGGCTCGGCAAAGGCAATTTGGATAAACAGTGAAGCCGCAAAGAAATATAACGGTCAGTTTAATCTTCGCTATGACGACACTAACCCCGCAAAAGAGGACACCGAATACGTAGATTCTATATACGAGGACCTTTGCTGGCTCGGAACGAAGCCGACGGGAGGAGTTTTTTACGGCTCGGATTATTTTGATAAATGCTATGAATTTGCCATAAAGCTTATTAAAGACGGGAAAGCGTATGTGTGCGACCTTTCGGCTGAAGAAATGAAGGAATACCGCGGCACACTTAAAGAGCCGGGCAAAAACAGTCCCTACCGCGACAGAAGTATTGACGAAAATCTCGAGCTTTTCGAGCGTATGAAAAACGGCGAGTTTGAGGACGGTTCGAGAACCTTGCGAGCAAAGATAGATATGTCAAATCCGAATATGAATATGCGCGACCCCGCGATATATCGTATCGTTCACACCTCGCATCACCGTCAAGGCGAAAAATGGTGTATCTACCCGCTTTACGATTTTGCGCATCCCATACAGGATGCTTTGGAGGGCATAACACACTCGCTTTGCTCGATAGAATTTGAAAACCACCGTCCGCTTTACGAATGGGTAGTTGATAATATCGGATTCGAGAAAAAGCCGAAGCAACGCGAATTTGCCCGTTTAAACGTAACCTACACTGTTATGAGCAAGCGCTATCTCAGATATCTTGTTGAAAACAATATGGTTGACGGTTGGGATGACCCAAGATTGCCAACTCTTTGCGCTTTACGCCGCAGAGGATACACGCCCTCATCCATCTTCGATTTCGTAGAACGCGCAGGCGTTTCAAAGGCGCTTAGCATTGTTGATTATGAATTGCTTGAGCATTGTATACGCGAGGAGCTTAACACTACGGCTCCAAGACGTATTGCCATTGAAAATCCGATAAAAGTAACCATAACAAACTATCCCGAGGATAAAACCGAATATTTTGACCTTCCCAATAATCCTCAGATTCCCGAAAGCGGAACCAGACAGCTTCCCTTCACTCGCGAAATATATATAGATGCAAGTGATTTTGAGGAGGTTCCGCCGCCTAAATTCTTCCGCCTCAAGCCCGACGGCGAGGTTCGCCTTATGGGAGCGTATATTATTAAATGCCAAACAGTTATAAAGGATGACGAAGGAAATATCAAGGAAATTCTCTGCACCGCAGACCTTGAAACCCGAAACAATGTTCCTGCCGACGGCAGAAAGATAAAGGGTACGATTCATTGGCTTTCTGCAAAATATGCCGAAAAGGCAACGCTTATGCTATATGATAAGCTCTTTACAATCGAGAATGTTTCGGATATTCCCGAGGATAAAACCTACAACGATTACCTCAATCCCAATTCGCTCGTTAAAAAAGAGAATTGTATGATAGAGCCCTCTCTTAAGGATGCAAAAGTCGGCGACAAATTCCAATTTGTCCGTAACGGTTATTATTGTAAGGATTCCAAATATGAAAATACCTTTAACCGTGTTGTAGGTCTTAAGGACAGTTTTGTAAAAAAATAATCCTTTAAAACAAAAGGAGCCCCCATATGCACCCTATATTGCTATATTTTTTAATAGTATCGGGAATTTCTTTTTTACTCGTAGTATATGATAAAATAGCTGCAAAAAAGCTTACGGAATATCGAATACCCGAAAAAATACTGCTTATGTTTTCCGTAATAGGCGGCTCGGTTGCTATGTACCTGACTATGAGATTGATTCGTCACAAAACTCTGCACAAAAAATTTATGATAGGTATTCCCGTTATATTCTTTCTGCAGATTGCGGCAGCATTCCTGATATGGTATTATTATTTTTAAGATTTTTTGCCGAAAAGGGCTATTCCCTTTTCGGCAAAAAAAATTTCAAAGTTTTTTTCTCCAATTACTTGCAAAAAATAAAAATATGTGGTATTATATGCTTAATCGGTTATTCACGATTGAATATTTTTTAAAATGCTATGATAAAGTGTGCCAATCCGGTCATCGCATCTCAGAGAGTGTCGCCACGGCTGCAAGCGACTATGCGTTCGGAAAAGAGCGTTTCCCTTTGGAGCATGTTTGGTAAAATCCGGTTTTGGAGATGTAGCCAAGCACGGTTCGACAACCGTTATCAGCCGTCAAAGTGTTGGCTTTGAGCCGAAATATAGGTGGTACCGCGGTGTGCGTTTTTGCGCTTCGTCCTTGTTTATGGATGAAGTGCCTTATTTTTTTGTAAAAATTATAACACAATATACAGAAAGGAATTTTTCTTTATGAAAGAAAAGCTTCAAAAAATTAAAAGCGAGGCAATGCAACAGCTCTCTGCTCAGGATGTCGATATCGAAGAAATAAGAATCAAATATCTTGGAAAAAAAGGTGAGCTTACATCTGTTCTCAGAGGTATGGGACAGCTCTCTGCAGAGGAACGCCCCATAATAGGTCAGTTGGCAAACGAGGTCCGTGCCGAAATCGAAAATGCAATTTCGCAAAAGGCAGCCGAAAGAGATAAACAAGCTCTTGAGAAAAAATTGCTTTCCGAGCGTATAGACGTAACTATGCCCGGAAAGAAAGTGCCTTTGGGACACGTTCATCCGCTTACCGCCGTTCAGAGAGAGCTTGAAAACATTTTCATCGGTATGGGCTTCTCAATTGCGGAAGGTCCCGAGGTTGAATATGATTATTACAATTTCCAAGCACTCAACATTCCCGAGAACCACCCTGCGCGCGACACACAGGATACCTTCTATATAACCGAAAATATTCTGTTGCGCTCTCAGACATCCCCTGTTCAGGTGCGCACTATGGAAAAGCAATCACCGCCGATAAGAATCGTTTCCCCCGGAAGAGTTTATCGTTCCGACGCGGTCGATGCCACACACTCTCCGCTTTTCCATCAAATTGAAGGTCTTGTAGTCGACAAAGGAATTACCATGGCAGACTTGAAAGGCACGTTGGAGCTTTTTGCCAAAAATATGTTTGGAGAAAACACAAAAATTCGTTTTCGTCCGCATCACTTCCCGTTTACCGAGCCGTCTGCCGAGGTTGACGTTTCCTGCTTTGTTTGCGGCGGAAAAGGTTGCCGTCTGTGCAAGGGAGAAGGTTGGATAGAAATTCTCGGAGCAGGTATGGTTCATCCAAACGTATTGCGCGGATGCAATATTGACCCCGAGATATACAGCGGTTTTGCCTTCGGTATGGGTATTGAGCGTATAGCTATGACAAAATACAGTATAAACGATATGCGACTTATGTATGAAAACGATATACGTTTTCTTTCGCAATTCTAAAACAAAAAGCACTTATTAATCAGAAAGGACAAAACGATGAATCTTTCAATGAAATGGCTGTCCGACTTTGTAAATACGGACGGTATAAATATTAAACAATACTGCGACCGCATGACAGATACCGGCTCAAAGGTTGAGGGCTATGAAATTCTCGGTGAAGATATTGAAAATGTAGTTGTCGGAAAAATAACCAAAATCACAAAGCATGAAAACAGCGACCATCTTCAAATTTGTATGCTCGACGTAGGCGCAGAATCCGAAATACAAATCGTAACCGGTGCTCAAAATATTTTTGAAGGAGCAATAGTTCCCGTTGCAAAAGCTCCGGCAAAGCTTCCCAACGACGTAAAAATCAAATCGGGTAACCTGCGCGGAGTCAGATCCGACGGTATGCTCTGCTCCATAGGAGAGCTTAATCTTACTACACACGATATGCCGAATGCGATAGAGGACGGCATATTGATTTTAGACAAAGATTTTGAAAATATGCTGGGCGTCGACATTAAAGAAGCTCTTATGTTAAACGACACTGCGGTTGAATTCGAGATCACGTCAAACCGTCCGGATTGTCTGTCTGTAATCGGACTTGCAAGAGAGAGCGCGGTTTCCTTCGAACGCGAATTAAACATACACACTCCTTGCGTTAAAGGAACAGACGATAACGACAACATTAAAAACTATATCTCTGTAGATATCGATGCTGAAGATCTATGCTCAAGATATACTGCAAGAGTTATTAAAAACGTAAAGATCGCTCCCTCTCCGCTTTGGCTCAGAATGCGGCTCAGGGCTTCGGGTGTTCGCCCGATAAATAATATAGTGGATATCACCAACTATGTTATGCTTGAATACGGTCAACCGATGCACGCGTTCGACTATACCTGTCTTGACGGAAATCAGATAATAGTAAGACGCGCCCGCGACAATGAAAACTTTAAATCCTTGGACAATACCGATCACACTCTTGACAGTTCTATGCTTGTTATTTCGGATAAAAATAAAGCCGTCGCACTTGCAGGAGTTATGGGAGGCGCAAACAGTGAAATCGTTGACACTACAAAAACCGTAGTTTTTGAAAGCGCTTGCTTCCTCGGCTCATCGGTAAGAGTAACCGCGAAAAAGCAGGGTATGAGAACCGAAAGCTCTGCCAGATTTGAGAAAGGTCTCGACCCCGAAAACACAATGGGCGGTCTTGAACGCGCCTGTGAATTGGTCGAATTGCTCGGAGCAGGAGAGGTAGTCAACGGTATTATTGACGTTTACCCGGGCAAAAAAGAGCCCACAGTTCTTCCGCTTGAAGTCGATAAGATCAATAAATTCTTAGGCGTTGATCTTTCCCAAGAATATATGGAAAATATTTTGCGTTCGCTTGCGTTCGATGTTATCGAAAACAAAGTAGTTGTTCCCTCTTTCCGTGCGGACATACTCTGTATGAACGATATTGCCGAAGAAATCATACGTATTTACGGCTATAACAAAATAGAATCCACCTCAATCAAAGCGGAAATGACTCAAGGCAGCAGAACCGCAAAGCAGAGCTTTGACCTTCAAATCAAAAATCTGCTTCAGGGTATGGGAATAAGTGAAATTCAAACGTTTTCTTTTATAAGCCCAAAATACTACGACAAAATCAGATTGCCCGAGAACGACAATTTGCGCAGATCCGTGGTTATTTCCAATCCGCTAGGCGAAGACACCAGCGTTATGAGAACCGTCGCGCTTCCGTCTATGCTTGAGGTTATTGCAAGAAATAACAATTTCAATAACGAGAACGTTTGGCTTTATGAAGCCGCAACTGTATATATTCCCACAACCGAGGATAAGCTTCCTAATGAGAAGCGCGTTATAACGCTCGGAATGTACGGAGAAACCGATTTTTATACTCTCAAGGGTGTATGTGAAAACATTTTAGAGCTTGCGTCGATTGAAGGCGCGAAATTCAGCTCATATACCGAAAGCACTGTTTTCCATCCAGGCCGTTGTGCAAAGATTTATTCTTCGGACAGCAAAGAGCTCGGAACAATAGGGCAGTTGCATCCGCTCACCGCGAAGAATTATGACATTTCAATTCCCGTATATGCTGCCGAGCTTGACTTTGACGCTATATTTGATTGTTCTTCAAGCAACAAGCAATTCAAGCCGCTTCCCAAATTCCCTGCCTCAACGAGAGATTTCTCTTTCATCTGTGACGAAGCCACCGAGGTTGGATTGATTTTTGAAACCGTAAGCAAGGCGGGAGGAAAATTGGTCGAAAGCGTAAAGCTTTTTGATATTTACAGAGGACCTCAAATAGGTCAAGATAAGAAAAGCGTTTCTATTCGTGTTACAATCCGCTCACTTGACCACACTCTTACCGTAGAAGAATCCGAAAAGATTTCCGCAAAAATCATCGCCGCTCTTGAAAAAGAACTCGGTATTTCGCTAAGAGGATAAGGTGAAACATCACATGGAAAAATCTAAGCTGGACAGAATAAACGAGCTCGCAAGGAAATCGAAAATGACCGAGCTTTCACCCGAAGAAAAGGCAGAGCAAAAGCTTCTTCGCGAAGAATATATTCGCGAATTTCGCGCTTCTTTTACGGGAATTATGGATAATACGGTTATAATGCGTCCCGATGGGACAAAAGAAAAGTTAAAAAAATAAAAAATATGTTGCAAAAACGCCGTCAAACGACGGTGTTTTTGCTTTGATACTTTACTTTTATATATTTTTGTGTTATAATTTAGAATAGATATTTATTTTATAGGAAGGCAAACTATGAAATCCGACATTCAAATAGCACACGATACCCAAATGCTCCCTATTTCTCAAATTGCAAAAAAGCTTGGAATTAAAGAAAACGAGCTCGAGGAATACGGACAGTTTAAAGCTAAAATTTCGAATATTTTTGAAGAAAGAACAAAAAATAAGAAAAACGGCAAGCTTGTATTGGTAACAGCAATAAATCCCACTCCCGCAGGCGAAGGAAAAACTACAACCTCAATCGGCTTGGGAATGGCATTAAATAAAATCGGTAAAAAGGCGGTTATTGCATTGCGTGAGCCGTCTTTAGGACCCGTATTCGGGGTAAAAGGCGGTGCTGCCGGCGGCGGTTATTCGCAGGTGTTACCAATGGAGGATATAAATCTTCATTTTACCGGAGATATGCACGCTATCACAGCCGCAAACAACCTGCTTTGCGCTGTTGTGGATAACCATATTTATCAAGGTAACGAGCTCGGTTTAGATCCCGAAAAAATTGTAATTTCCAGAGTTATGGATATGAATGACCGCGCGTTAAGGAATATAACCATAGGTCTTGGCAAGCAAACCGACGGAGTAGAGCGCGGCGACCATTTTATGATAACCGTTGCAAGTGAGATCATGGCTATTCTCTGCCTTTCTGAATCTATTCCCGACCTTAAAAATCGCTTGGGAAACATTCTGGTCGGATATACATACGAGGACAAGCCGATATACTGCCGCGACCTTAACGCCGTCGGTTCAATGGCTGTCTTGCTCAAGGATGCGCTAAAGCCCAATTTGGTTCAAACCACCGAAAACACTCCTGCAATAATCCACGGCGGTCCGTTCGCAAATATTGCTCACGGTTGTAATTCCGTACGCGCAACTAAATTTGCACTTAAATTATCTGACTATACCATAACCGAAGCAGGATTCGGTGCTGACCTCGGAGCGGAAAAATTTTTTGATATTAAATGCAGAAAATCCGGTCTTACGCCTTCCGCAATTGTATTGGTTGCAACCGTCCGCGCAATAAAATATAACGGCGGAGTAAAAAAAGAGCTGCTTGCTGAAGAAAATATGGACGCTCTCTATGCGGGAGGCGTCAATCTTGAGGCGCATATTGACAATCTCAAAAATTTCGGATTGCCTATTGTCGTTGCCATTAACAGATTCCATACAGATACAGATAAGGAACTGTCATATCTTGAGGAAATTTGCAAGGCACGAAACGTCGATTTTGCTCTCTCCGAGGTTTTTGCAAAGGGCGGCGAAGGTGGTATAGAGCTTGCGAAAAAGGTGGTAACGGCTTGCGAAAAGCCCTCGGAATTTAAGCTTCTGTATGACGATTCACTGAGCATCGAGGATAAAATCAAAGCGGTGGCCCAAAAAATTTACGGCGCGGACGATGTGGAATATTCACCCGAAGCTCTCGAGGCGCCTGCAAAAATAAAATCACTTGGAGATCGTATCAACAATTTCCCTGTTTGTATGGCAAAAACACAGTATTCTCTTTCGGACGATCCCAAAAAACTTGGAAGACCTTCGAGTTTCACTCTCAAGGTACGTGATTTAAAGCTTTCGTCGGGCGCTGAATTTATTGTAGTGCTGACCGGCTCTATTTTGACCATGCCCGGATTGCCAAAGATTCCCGCTGCTTATTCTATAGATATCGACGAAAAAGGAAATATTATAGGATTGTTTTAATATGGATATATTAAAAAATTTGTTATCTTATAGCGCAGAAGACACCGAAAATTTTGGAAAAGAGTTGGCACTTGCAATTCTTACCGACAAAGCTTTACCTAAATTTATTGCGCTTTACGGTGATTTAGGAGTTGGAAAAACCGCTTTTGTACGCGGATTTGTGTCGGCTGTTTCACCCGGCTCGTCTGTAAAATCACCTACATTTACCATAGTAAATGAATATCGCAAATCATCGATCTCGGTTTTTCATTTTGATATGTATCGAATAAATGACGAAGATGACTTACTCTCTATTGGTTTTTATGATTATCTTTCGCGTGACGGTATTTGTATTGTAGAATGGAGCGAAAAAATCCCATTTGCAATTCCCGATGCTTATTTTTCAGTAAAAATCGAAAAGCTTTCGGGAGAAAACGAAAATTCAAGAGAAATAACTGTAGAGCTTATTCAAGGATAAGCGTGCAAAAAGGATATTAAAATATGAAGATACTCGCAGTAGACAGTACGTCGCAAATCGCTTCGGTTGCGGTTTGTTCTGACAAAACAATGCTTGCCTCGTATACACTTAATAACGGCAACACTCATAGCGAAACCCTTTTGCCGATGATCGAGGCAATTTTGAAAATGCTTTCTATAAAAATTGATGATATTGACCTCTTTGCTTGCTCGGCAGGTCCCGGCTCATTTACGGGCGTTCGTATAGGCGCCGCAACTATAAAAGGGCTGGCATTCGATTCAAAAAAACCATGCATAGGAGTTTCTACACTCGAAGCGTTAGCGGGCAATCTCGATATTGTAAACGGCATTATATGCCCCGTAATGAACGCTCGAAGAAATCAATTCTACACTGCCATTTTCAAAGCAGATAACGGCAATATAACTCGTTTGACAGATGACTCTGCAATCGGAATCGATGAGCTTAAAGCTAAGCTTTCAAATTATTCCGAAAAAATATATCTTTGCGGCGACGGTTATGCGTTGGCAAAAAATGCTTTGCAAATGGAAAATATTTTCGAAACAAGCGAGCCGCTTGTATATCAATCAGCATATTCTGTTGCTATGTGCGCTCTGAATTACTATAATAATGGAGTCCGTACGACCGACGCTGAGCTTTCTCCGACATATTTGCGTATGCCGCAGGCAGAACGCGAACGTCTTGAAAAATTAAACAAGTTATGATTTAAAGCCACAAACGCGGCACAATAATCATATAACTCTCTTTTGGTAATAAATTTGTCGCATCTGTTGCGGCAGAACGGAGATTATTATGAAAGAAAAAGCCGAAGCCGTTGCGGATATCCTTCGCATGATAACCGGCAGAAAAAAGAAGAAGCATTTCACCTCGGCAATAATAGTTGCGGCGGGCAGCTCCGAACGTATGCAAGCTTCTGTATCAAAGCAATTTTTGAATGTCGCGGGAATTCCTACTATAGCCAGAACGCTCTCCGCATTCGAAAAATCCGAATATATAAATGAAATTATACTTGTTACCCGTTCGGAAGATAAAGAAAAAATGAAAAAAATCGCCGTCGATTATTCCATTTCAAAATTAAAAGCTATTGAATACGGCGGAAAGACCCGACAGGAATCGGTTCTTGCAGGGCTTGAAAAAATAGATGAAAAATCCGATTTTGTTGCCATTCATGACGGAGCAAGATGCCTTGTTTCCCCTTCGATTATTGAAAAGGTCTGCCTTGCGGCATTTGAATCGGGGGCGGCGACCGCGGCTCACAGAGTTACAGACACGGTTAAGATTGAAGGCACGTTGCAATTTGTAAAGAGCACGCCAGAGCGTGACAAAGTATGGCTGGCGCAAACACCTCAGGTTTTCAGGAGCAATCTCTACCGCGTAGCAGCTTATACTGCAAAAAAAGAGCGTTTTACCGCAACCGATGATACCTCGCTCGTTGAGAATATCAACTATCGCGTAAAGCTTGTTGATTGCGGAAAAGACAATATAAAAATCACCTTGCCCGGAGATGTTGAGCTTGCGGAATTTATTCTTTCGAAGCGCAACAAGACGGATTTATCTTGAAAGGAGATTTAAATGAGAATAGGTCACGGTTACGACGTTCACCGTCTTTGCGATGAGCGTGAGCTTATTATCGGAGGAGTTAAAATCCCGTTTGAAAAAGGGCTGCTCGGTCATTCCGATGCCGATGTTCTGACTCATGCAATTATGGATGCTTTGCTTGGTGCTTTGGCCCTCGGAGATATAGGAAAACTTTTCCCCGACACCTCGGACAAATATCGCGGTGCAAACAGCTTAAATCTTGCTGCCGAGGTTGCCGATATAATTAACAAAGCCGGCTATGAAATCGTAAATATTGATTCAACTGTTATTGCCCAAGCTCCAAAGCTCGCGCCATATATATTTACGATGCGACAAAATCTTTCCGAAGCACTGAAAACCCCACTTGAAAGCATCAGCGTTAAAGCAACCACAGAGGAGCATTTGGGATTTACGGGAGAAGGTCTTGGAATTGCCGCGCATGCAGTTTGTTTGATAAAAAAAAGCCCCGCTTAATGCAGGGCAAAGTATAAACAGTGTGAATTTGATTCCCTCACCTCATTATTTTTTTAATTCCCTTTCACACTCTCCATACAAAAGGTCTTATGTTACCATAATATGTTTTTCGCCGAATTTTGACAATATTTTTAATTCCCTTTTACGCTTATTTAAAAATCGGTGTGTTTTATTTTAATAATACTCTTTAATTAAAATTCATGAACAGTTTCATAAGAAAGGAGTTTTTATGGTGTTCATTGCTCCATCATTGCTTGCAGCAGATTTTACAAACCTCGGAGAATCGGTATCCATCGTTGAAAAAGCGGGGGCCGACTATCTTCACTTAGACGTAATGGACGGTGTTTTTGTCCCGAATATAAGCTTCGGTCCTGCAGTTATAGGCGCATTGCGCAAAAACAGCATGCTGTTTTTTGACGTTCATTTAATGATTACGGATCCTCAAAGATACATAGACGATTTTATACGTGCAGGGGCGGATATTATAACTATTCATTATGAAAGCTGCTCGCACCCCGAAAAAATATTAAAATATTTAAAGGAAAAAGATGTACGCGCAGGGATTGCAATCTCACCCGATACACCTTATGATGTGCTTATTCCGCTTTTAGACAAGGTGGATATGGTGCTTGTTATGACAGTATATCCCGGTTTTGGCGGTCAGCAATTAATTCCCGAAATGATGTCAAAGGTAAAAGCTTTGCGAAAGGAGATCATTTCTCGCCATCTTAACGTCGATATAGAAGTAGACGGCGGCATAACCGCAAAAAATGTGGGACTTGTAACAGAGGCAGGCGCCAATGTCATTGCCGCAGGCTCAGCCATTTTCGGTTCAAAAAAGCCGCGACTTGTTATTTCAAAAATGCGAGAATCGGCTAAATCCAATCCATATAAATTTAATTAAAAAAGTTGCACATCACGGCAATAACTTCTATTGCTAAGATGTGCAACTTTTTTATGCTTGTTCAAGAATTCTCTCAAGCCAAACAACGCCAATCGAAAATGCATCGTATAATCCCGACTTTTGTCCTTGCTTGATTATTTTTGTGGGGTCTTTTGAGTCTATCACTTGTATAAGAATCTTGTCAGGAAGCTTTTCTCCATCCGACTCGGAATATGACATTATTTCAAGTATCAAAATACATTTTTCCGACATATCGCCATAACAAATCGTATTTCCTTCACGCACCAGCGGTCTTCCCTTATATTCCAAATATTTACCGTTAACCTTTTCGCGCTTTTCTTCCATATTTATCTTCCCCTTCCGCTGTATTTAATTTATCACATATTAATTATATATTTTACCATAAATATATTAATAAGTCAATATTTTTTACCTTCTTTTGCATTATCAATATACGCATTTTTTTTAAAATATGCTCCCGCCTCAATAGTTTTAGCCAATGACATTGTAAAAAACGCATCTGCGCGAGCAGAAAGCTCTCCTTGACGCATTGCCTTTTCTCCAAGCTTTATATAATCGGACGGTTTTGCTAAAATCGGTAACGCCGCATTTTTTCTGTTCTTTGCGAGATAGTTTCTTCCCGTCTGATTTGCGGCAAGCAAAGTGGAAAAAGCCGGTGCTTTCTTTATATCGTTTTTCGTTACTCCTATGATTGTATTTAAAATTGCGCGGCGAATACGTGAATCGGTATATTTCCCTGTCGCCGTCATAGAAATAAGTTCTTCTATATTTGACGCTTTAAGCGAATTTTTGCAGATTCGATTACGAAGGTCTACCGACAGCTCTGCAATATTCTCGCTTGAAATATCAAATCTTCTAAGTGCGAGTGACCTGAAAAATCCGATTACATAATCGGAAGCATTTTGAATTTCGACGGGTACCGTTTCGGCTTCGAACGCATCGTGATAAACGGCGTTTGCCTTTTGAGGTATAAACGGCTCGACTTTTTCATACTCACGAAGATATATCAATCGTCTGAGTGCAGATGCCGAGGGCATTTTGTCCTTTTCCAATTCTTCTGATCTATACAAAATCCCCTCTCGTTTGACTAAAAAAGGTGTAAGCTTGGATTTATTTATTATAATTGCCTTTAGATATTCAATGGCTAAAATATCGTTTGAGCCGAGCGACGAAAGCTCTATCCCGCACATATTTGAAAGCATTTCAAAATACTGAGCGCTGCTCCCTCTTGCATTATTATTATCGGAAATACACCTTTTGATAAAATCATCCGATGCCGCGATTTTTGCCGCCTTTTCAAGCACATTTAAATTGCTTGATTCAGATCCGAACGAAATAGTGTCGGCGCCAACAAGATCAAGTATTTTAACCCCTGCAGATGCAAAATATTCGGCGCTTGCACAGGAATATGGAAACGGAAGCTCAAGCACAAGGTCAGCTCCGCACAAAACCGCCGCTTTCGCTCGTACATATTTATCTGCAAATGCCACGTCGCCTCTTTGAGTAAAATTACCGCTCATAACGCAAATTATAACTTCGGCTCCGTTTTTTCTTATATTTTCAATTTGATAAAGGTGTCCTTTATGAAAAGGATTGTATTCGCAAATTACGCCACAAACTCTCATTTTTTTATATTCCTTGATTTTTTTTAAAATAGTATTGAAAAAAAAGTAATTATATTGTATAATAATAGACGGCTTTATAAATTTTGGAGGTTTTACATTATGAATGTACTCGTTGTTAACGCAGGAAGCAGTTCCCTTAAATACCAACTTTTTGACACCTCAACCTATACGGTTACCGCAAAAGGACTTTGCGAAAGAATAGGAATTGACGGTGCTATAACTCACAAGCAGCTTATCACAGGAAAATCCTATGAAGCTACTATACCCATGCCGAATCACACCGCTGCAATGAAATACGTTGTTGAAGCACTTACAAACGCAGATTACGGTTGCGTTAAGAGCATGAGCGAAATCGAAGCGGTCGGTCACAGAATCGTTCATGGTGGTGCCTTTTTCTCGGAATCGGTTCTCCTTGACGATGAGGTTATCAACAAGCTCGAACAATGCCGCGACCTCGCGCCTCTGCATACAGGTGCGCATTTACAAGGTATTCGCGGTTGTCTTGAGGTTATGCCGACAACTCCCCAGGTTCTTGTTTTTGACACTGCTTTCCATCAAACCATGCCTGAAAAGGCGTTCGTTTACGGTGTTCCGTACGATATGTACAAGAACTATTCGATTCGCAGATACGGCGCTCACGGAACTTCTCACAGATACGTTGCGGGAGAAATGATCAAAATAATGGGCAAGCCGGCAGAAGGCACAAAAATTATTACCTGTCACTTGGGTAACGGCTCGTCGATTTCAGCAGTTAAAGACGGCAAGGTTATCGATACAAGTATGGGATTTACTCCTCTTGCAGGTGTTGTAATGGGAACACGTTGCGGTGATATAGACCCCGCAATCGTACCGTTTATTATGCAAAAAGAGGGCTTCACACCTGAACAAATGAACAATTTTATGAATAAGGAATGTGGATTCCTCGGAATTTCCGGAGTTTCTTCCGATTGCCGTGACCTTGAAGCAGCTATTTTGAACGGCAACAAGAGAGCAAAGCTTGCAATAGATATACTTTGCTATCAAATTAAAAAGCTTATCGGTTCTTACACTGCAGCAATGGGTGGCTTGGATGCTATCGTATTTACAGCAGGTATCGGCGAAAACACCGAAAGAGTGCGCAAAGAATCGCTCGAAGGACTCGAATATTTCGGAATCGAACTCGATAAAGAAATAAACAGCACCACATTTGGACGCTCGGGCACCACAAAGCTTTCAACGGATAATTCCAAGGTGCTCGTATATATGATTCCCACCAACGAAGAATTGGTTATCGCAAGAGATACCGAAAGCATCGTTTCGGAATTGTTAAACAGATAACATTTTTTAAAAGAGGCGTATATCGCCTCTTTTATTTTTTTCGCATAAACGGCAATGCCCTTCTCGCCTCATGTAATTTATAATCATCATGCATCAAGCTCGAAAATTCTTCCATTTGTCCTAAGGACAAAGTTTGTTCAGACGACAAAATTCGGGTTGCATATTCATAAAGCAATCGATATGCGTCATTTTGAGAAATCTTGCGAATTTCTCTGCCGTCCGATAAAGCAATAAAGTCAAGAAAATTCTCATAAAAACGAAACGGTGATTCAACAAGCCGTAAAATATAATCAAGACACGTCGAAAAATGTTGGCTTTCGTGATATCTCTCAAGCAGGTCGGAAATTTGTTCAAGCCGACGAATTTGAGAAAAATCGAGGCAGGCGGTTTTCAAAACATTATACGGAGGATTTTGGGAATAGACCATGCCATATTCCGCCGCCTTTTCGCGCATACGCGTACCCGGAAGCACCTTAAGAAAACCGAGCTGAAGCATATCGCCGCAAAAATACGTATCGTCAAAGGATTTAGAGAAGCTTTCATAGTCCTCAAACGGCAAACCCGCAATCAAATCAACGTGAACATGAATATTTCCGAGTGCCTTTATTCGAGCGGCAGCTTCAATAGCCCTCTGCGGTGAAATGGTACGCGAAATCTCACGAAGGGTATTTTCATTTGTGCTTTGTATTCCGATTTCAAGCTGTATCTTCCCCTTCGGAAAGCTTTTAAAAATTTTAAAGCTTTGTTCATTTAAAAGCGAAGCGCATATTTCAAAATGATAGCTTTTTGTAAATCTTTCGTCAAGCAAGGCAGACCATATCGCGTTTGCGCGACAAACATCTGCATTAAAGGTACGGTCAACAAATTTTATTATTTTTATATCATCGCCCAGCTTTTCAAACTCCAAAAGCTCCGACAGAGTTTCCTCAATGCTTTTTTGCTTGATTTTTCCCTTTAAATTGCCCGAAAGGCAAAATGAGCACGAATAGGGACAACCTCTCGACGACTCATAATAAACAATAGTCCCCGCGCTTCTGTCACCGTCACTGTACATTATACCCTCTCGCTCAAGCGATTCAAGCGGTTTACCGTTTATAATACGCTCAAACGGCTTTCCGTCGCGAAATGCCGTACAAAGCTCGGCAAACGAAAGCTCGCCTTCACCGCAAATAATTGCATCCAAAAAATCACAGCTGCAAAATCTTTCACATTCGGACGATACCTCAGGACCGCCAAAAACGATACGGCAATTCGGATTTACCGCGCGCAGATCGGAAGCAATTTCAAGCATTTGAGAAATATTAAAAATATAGCATGAAAAGCCGTATATATCCGCGTTTTCGGATATCAAAGAATCAAGAATGTTCCCTCGGCGGTCCTTTAAATTTTTTTCAACGATTTTAACTTCAAATTTTTGATTATCCAAATGCTTTTTCAAACATCTCACCGCGAGATTGGTGTGTGAAAATGAGCAATTCAGAGCAAAAAGCACAATTTTCATTTTTTACCTTTTCAAATGCAATTTTTCTTTCATTATACCATATTTTTTTATTTGTTACAATGCCCGCAAAATATTTTCCTGCAAAAATTATCGGTATATCTTTCTTTGGCGTCAAAATCCATTGCACCGCTATATATTTTCTCAAGCGCAAAATGATATTCTTTAATTTTTGAAAATTCATCAAGCGCAAGCTGCTCGAGCACTTTAATTGTTTTTGATGTTTCTTTAAGCTTTTTCATATGCGGCTTGATCTTTTCGGCATCAATAAAACGCTTCATATTAATGCTCTTGAAGTTTTTATCGTTATATTCACCTTCTTCAACACAAAAAACACTTGAGCTGTCATTCAGGAATATCGTATCTATTTTTTCAGGCAGCAAAAAGTCGCGCGATACATTTATATCAAGCTTATTTTCAATAGCCAAAGAGTATATTTCATTCAAAAAAAGCCGAGAGCTGCCATAAAAATCGCGTATACAGTTTAACTTTAAAGCAGAATTTTTATATGTGTCAAAAGAAATTTTTCCATTCATACCAAAGCTGTTAATAAGTCCGATATGCTCGCAGAAAACATTTCCCTTTTCAAAAGACATTATTCGTTTGGTAGCGTTCTTCATTTTATCAATTAAAATGCAGGGGGAAATTATCGAATCTATGGCGCTTTGAAGCTTTCCCATCGCATCAAGATAATAATACGCCCTATCATACGCATCCTTCTTCCCAAGTGAGAGCAATGCAATTTCCTCTTTATGATTTTTTAAATATTTCGAATCCCAAAAATCCCCCAAATTAACAATTTCACCGTCCAAGCCAACGGTTTTCGGCTCGTATATATGCGGAGATGTACCGTCAATAACCGCAACCTTCAAATCGCGCAAAATAACACCGTCGAGCGAATTACTGTCTGACGAGCAATAATAACGCTCAACATTCATTCCCTTATCCTCGGCAACAGATGCAATCTGCTCCATCGTATAACTTTTACCCGTTCCCGGACCGCCCTTTATAACATAAACCTTATCTATATCGTTTTTTGCAAAAATTTCAGCATAATAGCTCACAAAGCCCTTAGAACTGTTTGAAGCCGCAAAAAACTTTTTTGCTTTTTTATTTTTCATAATACCCTCCAAAAATTATAGTGCATTACAAGATATGATTTTTTACGGAATTATGTCAAAAAAGCAATAAAAAAAGCAGAAAAACCGCGTTCACGGTTATCGATAAGTGAAAGTCAACTTACGCCGTTTGGAAATATTCCTTGTTGCCTAAATAGAAACAATGAAAAAAAAAGCACAAGTAAGTTCAAAAACTTGCTTGTGCTTTTTTTCATTGTCATCTTCGTCTACGTTTTTTACATCTATCGAGAAATTCGTTGATTTTGAGTTTTACTATAATTTTGCTTCTCACTCGCTCATATAAGTTATCCGCTT
>JAZNBI010000052.1:0-3005 GCA_045586995.1 Eubacteriales bacterium
GGAATCGAACCAACGACACGGGGATTTTCAGTCCCCTGCTCTACCAACTGAGCTACAGAGGCATACAAACAAGGGGCTTGCATCCTTAAAATGGCGACCCAGAGGGGACTCGAACCCCTGACCTCTAGCGTGACAGGCTAGCGTTCTAACCAACTGAACTACTGGGCCTCAGCGCGTAAATACGCTGGTGGGAACAATAGGGCTCGAACCTATGACCCTCTGCTTGTAAGGCAGATGCTCTCCCAGCTGAGCTATGCTCCCATATGCCATAACCGACCGATAAAATCCTTAATCAATCGGCGACGGGTATTATTATATCATAGTGATTTGTATTTGTCAACACTTTTTTATAAATTTTTTTTAGCTTTCTATTCAAACATTTTTTCGACGTCTTCACCATTAAATTTACAGTGTTTTCCACAAAAACGGCACGAGGTTTCTATATACTCCTGACCGTTCTCCGCCTTTTGCTCGTCAAGCAGCTTTAAAAGCTCGCTCTTGCCCAAGGTAATAAGCGCTTTTTCCATTCTTTCGCGAGTACAGTTACACCTATACTCTACGTCTATCTCGTCAAAAATATCGTATTCGATATCCTTCAGTGCGATCTTAACTATATCCTCGCAACAGCTTGCGCCTTCAAAAAGCCGCGATATATCCGACAGCGCGCTTGAATTCCTTTCTATAATATCGACGACATCGGGGTCTGCAAAAGGAAGCAGCTGTACTATTACTCCGCCTGCCGAAATACACTTGCGGTCGCGTCCGACAAGCACTCCCAGCGCGCAGACCGTAGGAATCTGCTCGCTTTTAGCATAATAATTTGCGATATCCTCGGCAATTTCACCGCTCACAAGAGGTATAGAACCGTTGTACGGCTCGCCGCCCGCGTCGCGCACTACCGTAAGCAAGCCCGCGCCCACTGCCGCTCCGACGTCCAATTTCCCGTTTGGCTTTCTTTGCGGGTCTGCCTGCGGATTTCGTATATATCCGCGCACGTTGCCCTCATAATCCGAAACGGCTATAATTTTTCCTGCCTCGCCATCGCCGTCAAAGGTCAGCGTTATGGAATCCTCTTTTTCGCCGAGTAAGCTTCCCATCATTGCCGTGGCGGTAAGCACTCTGCCGAGTGCTGCAGTTGCCGTCGGCGCGGTGTTGTGAATCTCAATCGCGCTGTTAACGATTTCTGTTGAGTCTATTACAAGTATTCTTGCGCTTCCGTCCCGTGTCATAGCGCGAAGAATTGTTGATTTTTCCTTCATATTATATCTCCATTTATCCGTCTTTACGGAAAGTCCTTATCGCGCGTAGAAAATTTTTGCGCGGTTATTTTTTACATCTTGCAACTATATACCATCTGGTATCGGTTTCGCTCGCCTGAGAAAAATCGAATCCGCCGAACGCGCCGACAAATTCAAAGCCCGCGCCGACAAGATATTTTTTCAGCGTACGCATCGAATAGCATCTTTCTCGCTGACTCTCGTCATATCTCGAATAATTCTTCCCGTCGGTGCTTTCAAAAAGCGTTAAATAGAAATCGCAAACGCCCGACACCTTATTATATGAATTCTGCCAGCCGCAATATGACTCGCTTTCTTCATCCTCGAAAATATATGCATTATCGGAATAGATATTTTCAAATTTATACGGCGTATTAACGTCGAAAATAAACAGCCCGTCGGGGTCAAGATAATTGTGTACGCACGAAAAGCATTCGGACAGCTTTTTCGTCGAAAGCAGATAGTTGATGCTGTCAAGACAGCACACCGTAGCTCCGACAGTTCCGTATAATTCAAAGGCACACATATCCTGATTGAGCAACAATATTCCGTCGCGCTCGGTCTTTCGCGCGTACGCTGCCGAAAGCATCTCGCCGCTTTTATCGACGCCTATCATATCATAACCGCGCGACGAAAGCTCAAAGGTCATTCTGCCCGTGCCGCAGGCAAGATCCAACACGATGCTCGGCTTTTGCTTCATAAAGCGAAAAAAACATTCCTCGATAAAATCCGCCCACGCCTTGTAATCAATATCGGCATTAAAAATATCATATACCCTTGAAATGGCTTCATAATCCTTCATTTTTGTTCTTCGCCTTGTGTTTTTTCTTCTTCGGCAAGCAATTCAAGCGCCTTTTGGTAGCCGTCCTTGCCGTATTTCAGGCACCTGTTAACGCGGCTTATGGTAGCCGTACTGAGCCCGGTGCTTTCCGCAATTTCGGTATACAGATAGTTATTGCTGAGCATTTTTGCCGCAAGCATTCGTCGCGACATCTCCTGAATCTCCGAAACGGTGCAAAGGTCCTCAAAAAAATCATAGCAATCCTCAACGCTTTTAAGCGTCAGAATGGCTTTAAAAAGAAAATCCGTGTTTTTATCCTTGAGCGGTACTGCCATATTTTTTCCTTCCTTGTTTAACAGCTTTTTTGCGCGTTGATTTCCTGCAAATACTCGCGAAGTCCGACTCTGCCCTGCTCGGTGACCGGAACCACCCATTTTTTAGTGCGGTAATGCCTGATACACAAAAAGCTTTTCAGATAATCTTCAAAAATATACATAGTTGCAAACACAGCCGCAAATGGGAGCTTTAAAACAAACGCCGCAAGCAGCGTCGCGGGAAGCGATATACACCAAAGACAAAGCAGATCGTATTTTGCTCCCACTACGGTATCCCCGCCCGGTCTGAAAATTCCCACGACCTGTATATAGGGAATATTTCGGATAGGCAGATGCATTCCGTATATCATCATTATCAGCATCGCGGTGTCTATCGTTTGCTGACTTATGTTATCGTTAAAATTAAATACAGATATCAACGTCGGTCGGAATATAATAATCAGCGCTCCCACGACAATTCCCGCCAGCGGTATAAGCACCGAAAAGCGCAGAGAATCGTCAACGGCGCGTTTGATAAAGCCCGAGCCGACCGATTTTCCTATCATTATGCAGCTTGCGTTACAGAGCCCGACAAAGAATACGAACGCAATATTTTCAAAGGTCTTAAGTATC
>JAZNBI010000053.1:0-2804 GCA_045586995.1 Eubacteriales bacterium
CGATTTGCAGCAACCGAGCGTATGAAATATCATAAGACATAATAGTTATTTTGTTCATATCGTCACCAAATTTTGTCGCCCGACTCATATTTTGCGTTTAGCGTGCCGTTTGCTTCAAATATTTTGAAAACAGTTTCGGTTTTATTTCCGTCGATTTCAAAGCTCATAGAGAACATTTCGCCGTCGAAGTAGTATTCGCCCGTATAAAGTATGCCGTCGGCGGTCTTGAAGGTTATTTCTGAAGAATTTAGGATATTTATAATCGGACAACCCTTTGAATATTCGAAGTCCGAATCGGAGGATGGCGTATTGACTACATCCTGATTTGTCGGATATTTGTAGCTTATAGCGTTATTCAACGCCTGAGAAATTGCCTCTGAGCTTGGCTCGAACGGTATGTTTTCTTCAGGCGAGGCAACGCCATCCTTGTCGGGCGCGCCTGCGAGGTGTGAGCCAGAAAAATCAAAGGACGGAGCATTGTTGCCAAACAAATTTTCCGACTGCTTTTTTAGTGTCGGGAGGAATGTAATCGTGCAGGTGACGAGCAAAACGCAAACCAAAGCAATCGAGCCGAAGCGCATAAAGCGCATTGATGAAAATTTATTTGTGCTTTGAGGTGCCGCTGCGCGAATCGAGTTCATTATATCGTCGTGAAGCTGAGGCGGAGCTTCGTATGATGCGTTTTGTGCGGTTGCACTTATTAAAAGCAGCTCGTCATAAAGCGCTCTGCACTCGTTGCACGAAGCCAGATGCGCTTCTACATATATGCGGTCGCGTTCGGACAGCTCGCCGTCTATGTATGCGCTTATAAGCTTTTGTATTTGAATACAGCTCTTGTGTTTGAATTTAGCCGTCATACGATTCTCCTTTCCTAAATGTTTTCTTATATGTATATAGACGCATTGCAAGTCAAAAAGTTCGTCATTTATCAGAAGGATTTTTTTGACAAATATTTTCGAAGCGATAAGCGCGCGCGGTTGATTCGGCTCTTGACCGTTCCTATGCGAATTCCGAGTATTTGGGAAATTTCGTCATAGGAAAGTCCGCGCATATCGCGAAGCACGATTATTTCACGTTGCTCGGTATCGAGAGCCGAAATTGCCTGCCTTACGGCACGAATGTTTTCATCACGCTCAAACGCGGCGGGCGGAGAGGAATATATATCCTCGTCGGGTATGTCAAGGAAGCTTTTTTTATTTTCCTTATCACCGTCAAAAAGAGAGAGTGAAACTCGACGCTTTTTGCGTCTTATCAGGTCGATAGCCGTGGAATGAGTTATACGCAATATATACGTATTAAGCGAACATTCCCCGCGAAACGAGGATTTCTTTTGCCAGAGCTTTAAGAACACCTCTTGAGAAACGTCAAGTGCATCCTCGCGGTTTTTCGTTATGTGCAGAGCAAGATTGTATACCGATTTTTCAAACGCCGACACAAGCTCGGAAAATGCATTTTCGTCGCCGTCTGACGAACGCCTTAAAAGCGACAGCCATCTATCGTTGTCTTGCGGCATATAATCCCACTCCTTTCCTATTAGATCTACAGAGATACGAATTTATTGCTCCGAAATAAGTTTTTTTACCGTTTCTTCTATTTCATCAACAGATTCCGAGGAATTGATTTTGGCGCGTGCGGAGGCAGAGCCGGTCATTCCTTTAATATACCACGACATTACCTTGCGCCCCTCCGCAACAGCAACACGCTCGCCTTTTTCGGATATCATAGAATATAAATGGCAAAGCGCGGTATTCATTTTTTCCTCGGTGCTCGGGAATATGTAGGGTGTATTTTCAAATCTTGATATGATTTCCGAAAATATCCAAGGGTTTCCGAGAGCGCCGCGCGCCACCATAATGCCGTCGCAATCGGTTTCTTTAAGCATTCTTACGGCATCGTCGGCGCAGTAGATATCTCCGTTGCCGATAACGGGTATAGAAACCGCCCTTTTAACCTCGGATATAACGTTTAGATCGGCTTTGCCCGAATACATTTGACATCTTGTCCTTGAGTGAACAAAAACGGCGGCGGCGCCCGATTGCTCGAGAAGCTTTGCAAATTCGGGGGCGTTGATGCTTTTTTCGTCCCAGCCAGAACGAATTTTGACGGTTACGGGTATTTTCACCGCGCGGCATACCGCCTCGACTATGCTTTTTGCAAGAGTCGGGTTTTTCATAAGCGCGCTGCCCTCGCCGTTTGATACCACCTTATGTACGGGACATCCCATATTTATATCTATTGCCGCAGGCGGACAGATTGATGAAGCGCCCAGATATTCTCCGCTTTCGAGCATTTTTGCCGCTTCTGCCATAAACTGTGGGTCACAACCGAAAAGCTGAAGCGCCATCGGTGACTCGTCCGCGTCGATTTTAGCGAGGAGTGCGGTGCGAATTCTCTCGTCGGAAGCTTTTTTACGGCATTTTTGCTCATAGCACAGCGCCTTTGCCGAAATCATTTCGCTCACGGTATACTCGGCGCCCATTTTGCGACACACGCTTCGGAAGGAATGGTCGGTGACGCCTGCCATCGGGGCAAGAAAAAGACCGTGCTTTAAAATTACGTTACCGAGTTTTATTTCAGACATTTTATAATCTCCATACCGCAAAAAGCGGTTTAAATAACAGAAAAAATTTAAATCAAACAGTAAAATAATTATATATTATAAAAAAAAATATGTCAATAGGGTGACAGTAGATATCTGAACCCGCTGTCACTTGTTCTTTTTGGCAGCGATTTTAAAAAGTTTTCGCCCTTTTATTTGCGGCTTTGGCACATTTTTTCAAATCCGGCTGTTTTTTGTCACTACA